>NC_003063.2:693333-1040000 GCF_000092025.1 Agrobacterium fabrum str. C58 | reverse complement strand
CCGGCAACAGCCCCGCTTTTCGCCATACGTCTGGTTTCGGTTTCCGTCATATGGGTCGCATGGATAAGACACCAGCGACCATCGAACGGCGCATTGTCCAGCAGCCATTGCACCGGCCGGGCGCCGGAAAAGGCGAGCGAATCCTCCACTTCCTTCATCTGTTCCGCCACATGAATATGGATCGGTCCACCCTTTGCCAGCGGCTCGATGGCCGCAAGCTCGGCGCCGGTCACGGCGCGCAGGCTATGGGGCGCGATACCGAGAACGGCGCCCGGCAGCCTGTCAACCACCGCCTGCGCGCCCTGCATCAGCTTTCCGTAACTGTCGAGCGAATGGATGAAGCGTTTCTGCCCGTCGATCGGCGCCTGACCGCCGAAACCGGAATGGGCGTAAAAGACCGGCAGTAATGTGAGACCGATGCCCGTTTGTGAAGCGGCCGCGCCGATACGCTCGGCCATTTCGGCGATATTGCCGTAATGCGAGCCGTCCCTGTCATTATGCAGGTAGTGGAACTCACCGACCCGGCCAAAACCGGCCTCGAGCATTTCCATATATAGCTGGGCGGCAACCGCCTCGACATGGTCAGGCGTCATGGAAAGCGCGAATTTATACATGACCGTGCGCCAGCTCCAGAAACTATCATCACCGGGACCGCGAATTTCGGCAAGTCCGGCCATGGCGCGCTGAAAGGCGTGGCTGTGGAGATTGGGCATGGCCGGAACGATGACGGCGTGGCGCTCATCCTGCGGCTGCGGGGAAACGCCGGTTTCGACGGATGAAATAATGCCGTCTTCGCAGATGATGCGAACATCCCTCGCCCATCCACCAGCCAGAAGCGCCGCGCCCGCGTAAATTGCCGTCATGCCACCCTCTCCTTTGGTTCTTCCCGGCAAGGCCATTTCAAACCCGAAATTGCAGCTTGCCAAGCCGATTATTATGTATATACATTTAACTCACAAAGGAAAGGCGAAAAGCAATGCCAGGGAACAATTCTGCGAAGGGAACGGCGACGGGGAACGCCACGGCTTTGTGGCGCAACGCCCAGCTGGCGACCCTCAATCCCGCCATGGATGGCATCGGCGCCGTCGAAAACGCCGTTATTGCCGTGCGTAACGGCCGCATTGCCTTTGCCGGCCCGGAAAGCGATTTGCCCGATGACCTCTCGACAGCCGATGAGACGACCGATTGCGGCGGCCGCTGGATCACACCCGCCTTGATTGACTGCCACACCCATCTCGTCTTTGGCGGCAATCGCGCCATGGAATTCGAAATGCGGCTCAATGGCGCCACCTATGAAGAGATCGCCAAAGCGGGCGGCGGCATCGTTTCTTCGGTGCGCGACACGCGCGCGCTTTCGGACGAGGTTTTGGTGGCGCAGGCTCTGCCGCGTCTCGACACGCTTCTTTCCGAGGGTGTTTCCACCATCGAAATCAAATCCGGTTATGGTCTCGACATCGAAACCGAGCTGAAAATGCTGCGCGTCGCCCGCAGACTCGAGACATTACGGCCCGTCCGCATCGTCACCAGCTATCTCGCCGCACACGCGACACCCGCGGACTATAAGGGCCGCAACGCCGATTACATCACCGACGTCGTTCTCCCCGGGCTGGAAAAAGCCCATGCGGAAGGATTGGCGGATGCGGTGGACGGTTTTTGCGAAGGCATCGCCTTTTCCGTGAAAGAGATCGACCGGGTTTTTGCGGCAGCACAGCAGCGGGGGCTCCCCGTCAAACTTCATGCCGAACAGCTTTCCAATCTCGGCGGCGCAGAGCTTGCGGCCTCCTACAACGCGCTTTCGGCCGATCATCTGGAATATCTCGACGAGACCGGTGCGAAGGCGCTGGCAAAAGCCGGAACCGTGGCCGTGCTTCTGCCCGGCGCCTTTTATGCGCTCAGGGAGAAGCAACTGCCGCCGGTTCAGGCACTGCGCGATGCCGGAGCCGAGATCGCGCTCGCAACGGATTGCAACCCCGGCACCTCGCCGCTCACCTCGCTGCTGCTGACCATGAATATGGGCGCCACGCTTTTCCGCATGACAGTGGAGGAGTGCCTGACGGCAACGACACGCAATGCGGCAAAGGCGCTCGGACTGCTTGCGGAAACCGGCACGCTGGAGGCCGGAAAATCCGCCGATTTCGCCATCTGGGACATCGAGCGCCCGGCCGAGCTTGTCTATCGCATCGGCTTCAACCCGCTCCATGCCCGTATTTTCAAGGGACAGAAGGTTTCTCCATGACCATGAAGACCATCACGCTTCATCCCGGCGCCGTGACGCTTGCCGATCTTGCCGCCATCTACTGGGAAAACGGCACGGCAAAGCTCGACCGTTCCTTCGACGCCGGCATTGAAAAAGCCGCCGCCCGCATCGCGGAAATCGCCGCCGGCAATGCGCCGGTCTACGGCATCAATACCGGTTTCGGCAAACTCGCTTCCATCAAAATCGACGCCGCCGATGTGGCGACATTGCAGCGCAATCTCATCCTGTCGCATTGCTGCGGGGTCGGCGTGCCGCTGCCTGAAAATGTCGTGCGGTTGATCATGGCGTTGAAGCTGGTTTCGCTCGGCCGCGGCGCATCCGGCGTGCGGCTGGAACTGGTTCGGCTGATCGAGGCCATGCTGGAAAAGGGTGTCATCCCCGTCATTCCCGAAAAGGGTTCGGTCGGCGCTTCCGGTGATCTCGCGCCGCTCGCCCATATGGCCGCCGTCATGATGGGGGAAGGCGAGGCCTTTTATGAGGGTGCGCCGCTGCCCGCCGGCGAGGCGCTCGCCAAAGCCGGGCTGACGCCGGTGGTGCTTGCGGCGAAAGAGGGGTTGGCGCTGATCAATGGCACGCAGACTTCGACAGCTCTGGCGCTGGCCGGGCTGTTCCGCGCCCATCGTGCCGCACAGGCGGCGCTCATTACCGGTGCACTTTCGACGGACGCCGCCATGGGCTCATCCGCGCCCTTCCATCCCGATATTCACAGCCTGCGCGGCCACAAGGGCCAGATCGATGCGGGAGCGGCGCTTCGTAACCTGCTGGAAGGTTCGGAAATCCGCGTCAGCCATATCGAGGGCGACGAGCGCGTGCAGGATCCCTATTGCATTCGCTGCCAGCCGCAGGTCGACGGCGCCTGCCTCGATCTTCTGCGCCAGGTGGCGCGCACGCTGGAAATCGAAGCCAACGCGGTGACCGACAATCCCTTGGTGCTCTCGGATAATTCCGTCGTTTCCGGCGGCAATTTCCATGCCGAGCCGGTCGCCTTCGCCGCCGATCAGACGGCGCTTGCCATTTGTGAGATCGGCGCGATCGCCCAGCGGCGTGTAGCGCTGCTGGTCGATCCGGCGCTTTCTTATGGCCTGCCGGCTTTCCTTTCGAAAAAACCGGGCCTGAACTCCGGCCTGATGATCGCCGAAGTCACCTCCGCCGCGCTGATGAGCGAGAACAAGCAAATGGCGCATCCGGCCTCCGTCGATTCGACGCCGACCTCGGCCAATCAGGAAGACCATGTCTCCATGGCCTGCCATGGCGCGCGCCGCCTGTTGCCGATGACCGACAATCTCTTTGCCATCCTTGGGATCGAGGCGCTCTCGGCCGTTCAGGGTGTGGAACTGCGCGGACCGCTGAAAACCAGTCCTGAATTGCAAAAGGTGATTGCTGTGCTGCGTGTTGTAGTCCCTTCGCTGGAAGAGGACCGCTATATGGCGCCGGATTTGAAGGCTGCGGCGGAGCTGATTGCCTCCGGCGCGCTGGTCTCGACGATTTCGGGCGGCATTCTGCCGAAGCTGGAGGCTTGAGATGATGGGCATATTTTCCTCCTCTAACTCCGTCACTGCCTTGGGGCTACCCCACGGTAGAGAGGCGCGATCGATGAACACGCCCTTCATGCTTCACCAGGGCACATCGCCGGTCATTCTGGCTTTTCCGCATACCGGAACCGAGGTTCCGCCCGCGATATGGGATCGCCTCGATGACAACGGGAGGATTTTCGCCGATACCGATTGGCATATCCATACGCTTTATGCCGGGCTTCTCGAAAACGCGACAACCGTGCGGGCAACATTCCACCGCTACGTGATCGATGCAAACCGCGATCCGGCAGGCGTCAGCCTTTATCCGGGACAGAACACGACCGGCCTTGTCCCGGAAACGGATTTCGACGGAAAGCCCATCTGGAAAACGGGAGCGGAACCGAACGAAGCCGACATCGCCCATCGACTGGAGACTTTCCACGCGCCCTATCACGCAGCCCTTGCGGCGGAAATCGAACGGGTGAAATCCATCCATGGCATCGCCATTCTCTATGATTGCCATTCGATCCGCTCGCATATCCCCTTCCTGTTCGAGGGAAAGCTGCCGGATTTCAACATCGGCACGGATATGGGCAAGACCTGCGATCCGGCCATCGAGAAAATCGCCGTCGAGGTGACCGCCGCGGCGCAGGGCTATGACAGCATTCTGAACGGCCGCTTTAAAGGCGGCTGGACGACGCGCCATTACGGAAAACCGCAGACCGGCGTGCATGCCATTCAGATGGAGCTGGCGCAGTCCACCCATCTTCAAAACGAGCACCCGCCTTTTGCCTATGACACAGGCAAAGCCGAACGGCTTCGCACCCATCTCAAGACCATTCTCACGCGCATGGAAAAATTTGCGCTCGACACGAAATGATAAGGGGAAAGCACATGAACAATCCGCGCCACAATATTCGCGACGTCCGCGCACCGCAGGGCACTGAACTCAATGCCAAAAGCTGGATGACGGAAGCGCCGTTGCGCATGCTAATGAACAATCTCGATCCTGATGTCGCCGAACGGCCGCACGAACTGGTGGTTTATGGCGGCATTGGCCGCGCCGCGCGCACCTGGGACGATTTCGACCGGATCGTCGCGACGCTGAAGGACCTGAACGAGGATGAAACCCTCATCGTGCAGTCCGGCAAGCCGGTCGGCGTCTTCCGCACCCACAAGGATGCGCCGCGTGTGCTGATCGCCAATTCCAACCTCGTGCCGCATTGGGCGAACTGGGATCATTTCAACGAGCTGGATAAGAAAGGCCTTGCGATGTACGGCCAGATGACGGCCGGTTCGTGGATTTACATTGGCACGCAGGGCATCGTGCAGGGCACCTATGAAACCTTTGTCGAGGCCGGCCGCCAGCACTATGACGGCAACCTGAAGGGCAAATGGATCCTGACCGGCGGTCTTGGCGGCATGGGCGGCGCGCAGCCGCTGGCCGCTGTCATGGCGGGCGCCTGCTGCCTCGCCGTCGAATGCGATGAAACCCGCGTCGATTTCCGCCTGCGCACCCGTTATGTTGATGCGAAGGCGCATACGCTGGATGAAGCTCTCGCCCTGATCGACCAATGGACCAAGGCGGGCGAGGCGAAGTCCGTCGGCCTGATCGGCAATGCGGCCGAGATATTTCCGGAACTCTTCCGTCGCGGCGTCCGACCCGATATCGTCACCGACCAGACCTCGGCGCACGATCCGATCCATGGTTATCTGCCGGCCGGATGGACCGTTGCCGAATGGCGCGCGAAGCAGGAAAGCGACCCCAAGGCCGTTGCCGCCGCCGCCCGTGCGTCGATGAAAGTGCATGTGCAGGCCATGGTCGATTTCTGGAACGCCGGCGTTCCGACGCTCGACTACGGCAATAACATCCGCCAGGTCGCCAAGGATGAGGGACTGGAAAACGCCTTCGCCTTCCCGGGCTTCGTGCCGGCCTATATCCGCCCGCTTTTTTGCCGCGGCATCGGCCCGTTCCGCTGGGCGGCACTGTCAGGCGATCCGGAAGACATCTACAAGACCGACGCCAAGGTGAAGGAGCTGTTGCCCGACAACAAGCACCTGCATAACTGGCTGGACATGGCGCGCGAGCGCATCGCGTTTCAGGGCTTGCCGGCACGTATTTGCTGGGTCGGCCTTGGTGATCGCCATCGTCTTGGGCTGGCCTTCAACGAAATGGTCAGGAACGGTGAACTGAAGGCGCCTGTTGTCATCGGCCGCGACCATCTCGACAGCGGCTCCGTCGCCTCGCCGAACCGCGAGACCGAGGCCATGAAGGACGGCTCGGATGCCGTTTCCGACTGGCCGCTCCTCAACGCACTGCTCAACACCGCATCCGGCGCCACCTGGGTTTCCCTGCATCACGGCGGCGGCGTCGGTATGGGCTTCTCGCAGCATTCCGGCATGGTTATCTGCGCCGATGGCACCGATGATGCCGCTCGCCGGCTGGAGCGCGTGCTGTGGAACGACCCGGCCACCGGCGTCATGCGCCACGCCGATGCCGGTTACGACATTGCCGTGGAATGTGCCAAAGAGCAGGGCCTGCGCCTGCCCGGCATTCTCGGCAATTGATTATCGTGCCGCGCGGTCTATCGCCGCGCGGCTTTCCACCCTTTCCGGAGCAGAGGCGGACGTCATTATCCAAGCCGCTCCTTCATCTGAAACTTCCGGCTCAATTTTCTCGTTGTTAGCTGTTGATCAAGCACACAGATCATTTTTCGCGCACGATAATGACACGGCAAGCTTTGATGGAGTGTGGACGACAGCATGACACCACGGCGTATCTCACTTGCCCTCAGCTTTTTGATTGGTGCAATTTCTCCCGCTTTTTCTTTGACCGTCCCTGCAGCCGCCCAAGGCCGAAACGCCGTGCCGGTGAGAATCGATGTCGGCGGATACAAGCTCAACAGCCTGTTGATCGAACCACAAAAACAAGCAGACCTGCCGCCGATCGTTTTCCTGCATGGCGCGAGCGCAAGTCTTTATGACCCGCTGTTTTCCTTTGAGGACAAACTCCGCGGCCGGGCAAGACTGCTATTCATCGACAGGCCGGGCCATGGCGGCTCCGATATTGGCGGCAAGGACAACATACTGCCAGATGGACAGGCCGATGCCGTGGCTCAGTTGATGAAAAAGCGCGGCGTCCGCAAGGCCATCATCGTCGGCCACTCCTTTGGCGGCGCCATCACCGCGGCATTTGCGCTTCGCCACCCGGAGATGGTGTCGGGCCTGGTGTTTCTCTCTCCTGCGGTTTACCCGTGGCCGGGAGGCATTGCCTGGTACTATACGGCAGCAAGCGCCCCGGTGACCGGCCCGCTTTTTTCGACCTTCATCGCGCCCCCCTTAGGTCTTCTTGCGCTTGATCAGGCGACGCTTGGGGTTTTTGCACCCAATAATCGTCCCCCTGGCTATGTGGAAGCAACGCGCGCATGGGCGGCTTTGAGACCGCAGGCTTTTCGCCATAACGCGCGGGAAGTCGCCGGGCTGAACGCATGGGCGCGGAGCGCCGCGCCGAATTACTCCAAAATCAAAGCGCCGACCGTCATTATAACCGGCGATACGGACACTGTTGTATCGCCAGAGATTCATTCTCTCCAGCTTGCACGCGATATCGACAGGTCGACCTTGATCGTTGTGAAGAATCTCGGGCACAAATCAGACTATATTGCGCGTGATCTGGTTGTCGAAGCGATCGAGAAACTTGCCGGGAAAAGAGCTGATCTCCGCGCTGCACAAAAAGAGCTCGAACATCGTATCGCCGACGACGGTGGCAAATAGCGCCATCCTATTCAGCCAGATGCCCAGGGAATGAAAAAATGAGATATCTACAGAAGAGCACCTACACATCAATGCCCTGGAAAAATGGTGGCGGCATAACAACTGAGATCATCGTCCATCCCGCAAACGCCTCGATGGCGGATTTCGACTGGCGCATAAGCATGGCTGACGTAGCGCAGGACGGCCCCTTTTCCATATTTCCCGGGATTGACCGCACCCTCTGCATCCTGGAAGGGGCCGGTATGAGCCTCAGTATCGACGAACGCGAACCGGTGGTGTTGGCGATGGATAGCGATCCCCTGCCCTTCGCTGCCGATGTTCCGGTCAACGCCGTTTTAACGGGTGGTTCCATCGTTGATCTCAATGTCATGTCCCGTCGCGGACACTACGCGCATCGCGTCGAGAGACATCGCGGCGCACTCACTGTTCGTTCAGCGGCGTCAACGATGACGATCATTTTTGCAACAGACCCTGTCACTGTCTCATCGGGCAGCGAAATCATGCATTTACAGCGACGCGACAGCCTCCTGCTTGAGCGCGGTGCCGGATTTACCGCGCAGGCCATTGAAAAAGATGGTCGTTTCTTTGTCGTGACGTTCGATCAGGTCTAAGCCCGCCTCTTCTCAATCCAGGCCCAGCGGATCGGCCACCCGGGGCCAGAGTTCAAGGCTCGCCTTGCGATAGGGCGTTTTAGCGGGATCTGTGGGATAGGACGTCGGAGCCGCGATATAAACGATCTCGGAGGCGACCGGCGCAAAACCCGCATGGAAGTGGTTGGTGGATTTGACCAACAGCACATCTTTTTTCGCAAAATCGACGCCGAGATTGGAAAAGATATCCGGCTCATAAGTCTGCGTCCGGCTGGTAATGAGGATGATATCGATGTCAGTGCCGAGCGGCCGGACGACCGCGGCTCGACCCAGTGTCACCCTGCTATTGCGGAAACTCTGCCAGCCGGCCTCGGCCGTGCGCATCACCTTGATGCGAAAATCGAGCGGCTCCCCACCTTCCGGGCTGGACTTGCCGCCGATGCGCAGATCGATCTCGGCGCCCTCGCCCGCGGCGTGACAGAAAGACACCGCAATCGGATCCCAGATCGTCGCGACGGCAAAATTGTCCATGCCGCGCGCCACCATGCGCCGTAAAATATGAGTGGCGTCGCCGGCGACACCGCCGCCGGGATTATCCCATATATCTGATACAACGACCGGCTTTCCCGGATTGTTGCTGCGAATGGTGAGAACGAGGTCGAGACCCGATTCCGTATCCAGCATCGGCATCGCGGTCAGCTTGCGCATGGCATAAAGCTCATGGCCGAGTTTTTCGGCCAGCGCATCGCCCTTCGCCTTGTCATTGTCGGTGACGACGACGATCCGCGTTCCCATATCCGGCACGTCGCCAGCCATGAAACCGTGAATGACGGAAATCGACAGGATGCCGTCCTTGCCCTCCATCGCCTTCAATCGGTCGACATAAGAACGCATCGGCTCACGACTGGTCGGATATATGGTAATCATGCGGCAATCGAAAGTGGAGATGACCGGGTTGACCTCGCCGCGAAGCGTGCGCAGCGCCATTTCCACGACATGCTCGCCGCGCTCTTCGAAATCCGTATGCGGAAATTCCAGAAACGTCGCCATGATATCGAGATTCTTGACCCGAAGCGCCGTCAGATGACTATGGGGATCAAATTCCGCCGCGACCAGCACATCCGGCCCGACCATAGCCCGGACACGCGACAGGAAATCCCCTTCCGGGTCGTCATAACCCTGCGCCACCATGGCGCCGTGCAGGCCAAACACCACCGCATCCACCGGCAGGGCAGAAGCAAGCTCGGCAAGAATGGTATCCCGCAGCGTTTCATAGGTCTGGCGCTGGATGAGGCCCGCCGGTTCCGCCCAGCAGGATGTCCCTTCGATCACCGTAAACCCTTCCGCCTTGCCACGGCGGCGCAGGATAGGTACCGGCGACGAGCAAAGCGTCGGCGTTTCCGGATGCTCGCCCGGGCCGGCATAAAAAGCGGCGCGAAATGCATCCATATCCGTTGGAACGGGCGAAAACGTATTGGTTTCAGTGGCGAGCGACGCCGTGAAGATGCGCATGTCTTTCGATTCTCGTTGCCGGTATCCGCATTCGCGCAGCTTCCGATTCATAATTTAATTAGCCGGGTAATTTTACCAGACTGTTCCCCGTGCCGCCACCTGCTCTACCCGGGTTACAACGCCGTTTCGATGGAACACCATGCGGTCGAAAAGATTGCTGACAACGCAGGTGTGGTTCGGTACAACCTGGACCACATCGCCGATTTCGGGCCTGGCCCCGGTGCAGCCGGACAAATCAACAACCGCATGTTCTTCCGAAAGCGAGATGATTTTAGCGCCCTCGTAACCCTCGAGCAGCCCATAATCATTGAAACCCAGAAGATCCGATGTCAGGGCCTTGGAGCCGCTATCCAGCACGGCCCGGTCGGCCGTCGGTTTTGAGACGACGGTCGCGAGAACATGCATGGCGAGATCGCCAGCGCTGCAATGCCCTGCACGCAGCATCGAACGGTCATTATAGATATAGGTGCCCGCCCGATGTTCGGTGGCGGAGGCTACAAGATGGGCGGAATAGAAATCCGGCGAGCCGCCGCTGGATCGCACCGGGCAATCTATGCCCTTTGTGGCGAGCAACGCCATGGTCTCGCGAATGAACTTCTCCACCATCTCGGCGCCGCCCGGTGCCGGATAGGTCAAAATGCCCCTGAATATGAGGCCCGATGCCGAGACGATCTGTTCCGCAAGCGCCAAGGCCGCTTCTGGCGTCTGCACACCGCAGCGTTTGCCGCCCGTGTCGCACTCAACCAGAACGGCGAGCGGCCTTGCCGCATCAAATGTATCGGCAAGGCCGGCAATCGTCACGGCGCTATCGGCCACGACGCTCAGCCTGCCGATGCGCGCATTTAGCGCCTTTAACCGCGAAAGCTTTGCCGCACCGAGAATATTGTAGGTGATCAGGATGTCCTCGAAACCGGCATCCGCGAAAACCTCCGCCTCGCTGACCTTCTGGCAGTTGATGCCGATCGCACCTGCCTGAAGCTGCTGTTTGGCAATGGCAGGTATCTTGTGCGTCTTGATATGTGGCCGGAAAGTTTTGCCGTGCGCATCCAGATAGGATTGCGCCCTGAGGATATTGGCGGCAAGCCTGTCCTCATCAATGACGGGCATGGGCGTCGAAATCGCATTGAGGGCTGTGCCCGCATCAGGCCAGGGATAGCTCATTATCTACTCGCAGAGTTCAAAAAATCAGGGGCTTAAGCCAGCGGCTTATAAGCGATAACGTCCATTTCCACTTTGGCATCCACCATCAGCGGCGATTGCACGGTCGAACGCGCCGGTGGATGATCGATGAAATATTTCTGGAAAACGGCGTTGAAGCTCGAGAAATCCCGGGCATCGTCCAGCCAGACATTAACCTTGACCACATCGGCCAGCGTACAACCGGCGAGCGCCAGAACATCCCTGATATTCGCGACGACCTGCTCGGTCTGCGCCACGATACCGCCGGTCACGACCTCGCCATCGACGGTTGGCACCTGGCCCGAGACGTAAACGAAATCGCCGGCCCGCACGGCTTTGGCGAAGGGCCGACGCTGCCCGCCAGCCTGATTATCCGCCGTCTCGTATCTTACCAGCTTTTGATTTTCCACGCGTCCTCGCAAATTATTTTCATAGAAATCCGATATATTGAGCTTTATAGCCAGTTTTTCGACGTATTTCCACAGGAAATGTAAATTATTTAGCAAATGAACGTTTTCATACGCTATCCCGCATCGACGCCGGGCTCTCATTTGCAGTCATGAAATTCGACGGTTTGCCTGCTGCTCTATCTCAAGGGAATCTTACCTTCTACGGCAGCGCGCAGCCTGCCTGATCTCTTCGCGTGCCGCTCTCTATTCCGTAATCGGTATCTTGCAAGTATCCATAAGCAGGAAAAGTTTGCCGCGGCTAACATGGTACGAGATATAATTCGGCCGCCGCCCGCGCCTACATGCATACGCTAACCCTTGAGCCACTCAACCCCGTGCGCAAATTTGATCAATTGTTGAGGTGACTCTTTCGGTCACGATCTGCGCAATCTTTTGCGCTTGCACGCGAATATCCGGAACAGCGGTTATCTCCCAGAAACGGCCCGCCGTCAGGGCACCGGCAGCGAAAAGACCGGGCCAGCTTTCCCCATCCTCCCGCAACAAACGAGACTGCTCATCCACCTCCACGCCCAATCCGAAGGAATCGAGCAAAAGGACCCCATCACCACGCATGGTTTCGAGAAGCCGCGAATGGCCGATACCTGCCCGTTCCATTCCCGTGCAGTTAACGACCCAATCGACGTGCAGCTCTTTCAGTATCTGCGTATGCCTGCGGCGATAACGCACCACCATGCCCTCTTCCTGTTCGTCGATGGAACGAAGATAGCCGGCATGGATTTCCAGAACGCCGTCCGAAAGCAGTTTTGCGAAAGCATCGGAAACCTCGGGCGCGATGCGGTGCCGGTGGATATTCCACCATGGCAAAGCATGTCGAAGAAAGCGACTACGCTGCGCAGGGGTAAGGCTCTGCCAAAGCATCTGCGTTTTTGGCCGCAAACCATCCATCACGGCGCGCCACGGCGTCCCTTCTCTCACCAGCCCGCGCAGGGTCTGCAATATTGCGCTGATTTCCATCGCACAGTGGGGCAGGTTCGGATCCGCCGGAGGCGTTGGTGGGCTGATATGTGGGTGCGGCACCAGTCCGCGACGGGACAGGACATGGATTGGCCCCAGATGCCCCTTCCCGCGCAGGGTCAGGACCTGATCGATCATCGTCAGGCCCGAACCCAGAATACAGATGCGATCACCGGCTTTCACTTTGGACAGCCATCCCGGCTGCCAGCAATGGCTGATGATACGGTGCGTCTCACCTTCATCTTTCGCGACAGTTTGCACCGGCAAACTTGCTGAGCCCAAGCCGAGACATAAAATTACATTCTTCGCATGCAGCTGCCCGTCATTTTCCAGAACAAAAGAAAAGCCACCAGCACCATCGGGCCGACAGGCCGAAGCCTTGGCCCTGATGAAATCCACCCTCGCCCGTTGCTCCCTGCTTCTCAACAAGTTTGCCAACCTGTCTCGGAGATAAAGGCCATAGTCACCACGCGAGGCGAAAGCCAAGGGGTCTATGGTGATACCGTTCTCCGTCAGCCAGTCGACGAAGTCATTAGGCCGATCGGGAAAAACACTCATTCTTCCTGCCGGCACATTTAGCCGGTGATAGGGCAGTTCCGTGCGATAGGCAGTGCCACGCCCAAAATCCGATTCATCACCGACGATCGCAATCGAAGCCTCTGCCGGCAAGGACGATAAAAGATGGGCGGCGGTACAGATGGCCGAGAAACCCGACCCGACAAGAGCGACATCATAGGACATTCATTCCTCCAACCTGCAACAGTCTAAGACAGATGGGCGGCGGGCGCCCAACCGAACAATACCCTAGTCAACAAGTAGAGATTAAACGCCTGCCAATGTCTACCCCACACTTTCCGCCTTTATGATTCTTGGAGCCGGCAGCCAGTCGAACCCGAAGTTAGCCGCGGCAAACTTTAAAAAGGAAGCGGAGACCGTCCCTAAGTAGTTCTATTTTCGCTCATCCATATGCTCATAAAAGAAGAGTTAGCCGCGGCTAACCGTCAAACCGTCACAAAAAGCAAATGTGATTCTTCCACAATGCTTTAGCGGCAGTTCTGCACCTGAGAAAAAAGCCTATTGCGCCAAAAAGAGAATCGGCGCTTATATCTCAGTTGCGGAAAAAACCGCCTTTTTCGAAAAAAACCGCTACTGCAATTTCGAGCGAAAGAAGACCGATGACACAGAGTGCCGATTTAAGACCTGCCGCGGGAGCGCCCGACCTGACGAGTCTTATACAACAGCATTCGGCTGCGTTGTCAGCCCAATTGCAGGCTCATAATGCAAATACATTTTCCCCGCACACCGAAAAGAGCATGCGGCATTTTTCTCCTGCGGAAACCGCGCGGTTGATCGGCATTGGCGAGGCCTATCTTCGCCAGATCGCCGCCGAACGTCCAGAGCTTGATGCTGCTCAGGCTTCCGGCCGTCGTTCCTATTCGGTCGAGGATATGGACGAGATCAGGAAATTTCTGGATCAGGGCGCCCGTGGCACCCGGCGTTATCTGCCGCACCGCCGGGAAGGCGAAGAGTTGCAGGTCATCGCGGTCATGAACTTCAAGGGCGGCTCTGGGAAAACCACCACCTCGGCGCACCTGGCACAATATCTGGCGCTGCGCGGTTACCGCGTTCTTGCCATCGATCTCGATCCCCAGGCCAGTCTCTCCGCCCTCTTCGGCCACCAGCCAGAAATCGATGTCGGACCGAATGAAACGCTCTATGGTGCGATCCGTTACGACGACGAGCGTCGGCCGATCGCAGAGATCGTTCGCGGCACCTATATTCCCAATCTCCATATCGTTCCCGGCAATCTGGAACTGATGGAGTTTGAACATGATACGCCGCGCGCCCTGATGCGCCGCGCCCCGGGTGATACGCTGTTTTTCGCCCGCATCGGTCAGGCCATCGCGCAGGCGCAGAACTTCTACGATGTCGTCGTCATCGATTGCCCGCCGCAGCTCGGTTATTTGACGCTTTCCGCGCTGACCGCTGCCACATCGGTTCTCGTTACCGTTCACCCACAAATGCTGGATGTGATGTCGATGAACCAGTTTCTTGCCATGACCGGTGATCTTCTCGCCGAAATTGGCAGGGCCGGCGCGCGTTCCGACTACAACTGGATGCGGTACCTGATCACCCGCTTCGAACCCAGCGACGGGCCACAGAACCAGATGGTCGCCTTCCTGCGCTCCATCTTCGGCGAAAACGTCCTCATCCACCCCATGCTGAAAAGCACGGCGGTTTCGGATGCCGGATTGACCAACCAGACACTTTTCGAAGTGGAAAGAACCCAGTTCACCCGGTCCACCTATGACCGTGCGCTGGAAGCCATGAACAACGTAAACGCTGAAATCGAAGGACTGATTAAAAAAGCGTGGGGTAGGGCAGCATGAGCAGAAAACAGATATTCGCCAATCTTGGCACTCCCGCCGCCGACAGCAATGAGACTGGCTCCGAGCGGTCGCGTCCGCGTATCAGGCCCATCCTTGGCTCTCCGGACCTTGTCACGGATGTTCTGAATTCCCCTGTTGGTATGATCGGCCAGTCGCTCAGCGAAGTATCGGAACGCGCCAAGCGGGCGGAAGAGATCGAAAGGCAGCTCGCGGAAGGTCTGACGATCGTTTCCCTGAACCCTGCCGATATCGATCCATCCTTCATACCGGATCGCATGCCAGCCTCCGAAGAAGCGGATGCGGGCCTTGTCGAGGCTATTCGCGAACAGGGCCAGCAGGTTCCCATTCTGGTGCGCCCGCATCCTGATTTTCAGGGCCGTTATCAGGTTGCTTTCGGCCATCGCCGTCTGCGTGCCGTGTCGAACCTTGGTATTCCAGTCAAGGCAGTCGTTCGTGACCTCAGTGACGAGCAGCTGGTTGTCGCCCAGGGTCAGGAAAACAACGAGCGCCGCGACCTCACCTATATTGAGAAGGCGCGGTTTGCCCAGAAACTGCAGATGCGGTTCCCGCGCGATACGATCATGGCCGCCATGTCTCTCCACAAGGGCGATCTCTCCAATATGCTGTCGGTTGTCGGCCGCATTCCGGAAGATCTCGTCGATCTCATCGGTCCGGCTCCAGGCGTTGGCCGTCGCAACTGGATGGATCTTGCCGATCAGCTTTCCTCCTCTCAGGTGAAGGAAGCGGCTCGCGCCTATGTGAAGGATGCGTCCGTCGCTGCCCTGACATCGGAAGAGCGGTTCAAATCGCTGCTGGATTTCCTGAAGCCCAAGGCACAGGCCAAAAAAGCCGGCGTCTGGTCATCAGAAACCGGGGGACGACTGGCAAAGGTGGTCGAGAGCGACCGCAAGCTGGATATCTCTATCGACAAGAACGAAGCGCCGGAGTTTGCCGAATTCGTTCTCGAACATCTTCAAACGCTGTTTGCCGAATACCGGTCCAAGCAGTGAGTTTTAACGCGAACCACTAACAGGAGACGCATCACAAAAGAAAAAAGCCCCCGAACGTTGCCGCACGGAAGCCTTTCTTTGATCTAAGCAACCAAAGAATCTCATTTCCGCGAATCATAGTCAAGAGTCTTGGCATCGAATTTTTCGGTGAGCGATTTTCTTTTGCCTTGTGAAAGGTGAAAGACATGGACAGCACATGTGTAACGACGCCCTTTGGGCGGCGAGCGATGTCGTTTGGCGTCCTCGCAACTCAGTTTGCCGCGCAGAAGACCAGAAAGGTCGAAGCCGTCGACAAATGGAAACTTTATCGTTCGGTCTGTGAAGCCCGGCCCTTGCTCGGTGTGACCGATCGCTCCCTTGCGGTTTTGAACGCGCTTTTGAGTTTTTATCCAAAGAATGAGCTTTCCAGCGAAGCCGGTCTGGTGGTGTTCCCATCAAACACGCAATTGTCTCTGCGCGCGCATGGCATGGCCGAACAGACATTGCGCCGGCATCTTTCGGCGCTTGTCGAGGCTGGTCTCATCATTCGCAAGGATAGCCCGAACGGAAAACGTTATGCCCGCAAACATAGGGGAGGCGAGATCAGCGAAGCCTATGGCTTTTCACTGGCTCCGCTTCTTGCCCGCAAAACTGAAATCGAGGAACTGGCCGAGCGTATCATCAGCGAAAGGCTCGATCTTCAGCGCCTTCGAGAGAGCATCAGCCTTTGCCGCCGCGATATCCAGAAACTTTGCGAAATGATTGCCGCACATGGTGACCTCAAAACCTTCGACGGGTTTCAGACCCGATACAATGCCATTGCAAACTCTCTTGGTCGTAATTCGAAGGCCGCGGAACTCAAGGAAATCGCCGGATTCCTAGCCTCTTTGCGTGCAGAAGTGACCAACTATCTGGAAAATATTGAAAAATCGGAAAAATCGGGCGGCAATGACTGCCAAAATGAGCGCCTCATAAAGAATTCAGAATCCGAATCCATATCTGAACGGCAGGATTTGCGTGAGGCGGTTACCGTTGCACCTGCCAGCACCGCCATCGCCCAACCAACATATGTGGCACCCATCAGTGCGAAACCTGTACCGCCATCACCAAAGGCTGTTCTTCATAAGCAATTTTTTGTTCCTGATATTGTTTTGGTTTTGAAGGCTTGCCCTGACATTTCGCTCTACGCACCGGGTGGAGCCATCACCGGCTGGCGTGATCTCGAAGTCGCGACCTCCGTGATCAAAACCATGTTCAACGTCAGCCAGTCCGCCTATCAGGAGGCGCTCACCACCTTCGGACGACAGGGAACAGCCGCCATCCTTGCCTGCCTGCTGCAGAAAGCGGACCAGATAAGCTCGCTCGGCGGATATCTGCGCAATCTGACGCGTAAGGCCCAGGAAGGTTGTTTCGATATGCAGACCATGCTTCTGGCGCAGCTGCGTGGGCGTCAAGACAAGATGGAGGTGGGCATGGCGGGTTAGCTTGCGGAAAAACCGGTCCGACGGTACATTAACGCTGCTTCGGCAATTACCGCAAGATTCGCTTAAGGCGGCTGATATCTAGCGTCAAGCGGGCTTCCTATGGTTAATGCAAAGTAATGAAAGTTAAGTGCCAATTAGCTTTCGTTTACATTTTTAAGTGATTGGTTTCAATCGCTTGAGTCTGCGTTGTTTTTCCAGCAATCGTGCCGTCAACGGCTGAAAAAAGCAGTGCGCGTCTTAAACAGACATCTGAAATTCGTATATGAAGCCGGTTGAAACGCGGATCCGGCGCCATCTGCAACATGATTTGATCGTCGGAAAACAGCCCTTCAATAGGAAGGCAATCTATTCATCGTCCCAGCGGGCTGGTTGAACCTTCTGCAAGGTTTCGCGTTTGCCTCGACTGTTTCGAAGGATCGCTGAGGTGATGATTTTTCCGGATGATGTCGAACTGGCTATTGCTCTCTACATGGCGGACCACGCTTTGCCACGGCATAGGGCGATTGAAAAACTCGTGAAAGCTGAGCTTGAAAAGACTGGCCATCTGCCAGGTGGTGAGGGTCGGCCACCGGAAATCATCGACGGCCGGCCGAGCGCTGACTATGTCCAATACAGATCCTATCTTGAGGGAGACGGCTGAGAGGCGGCGGAACCAAAGCAGCGGCAGGCTGTTTACGCGCAAATAAATGTGCCCGGATATTTGCCCATGCGTCTCAGATCATCTCTTCTCGTCCCTGCTTTCGCCCTTGCGACGGCTATGTCGGTAAAGGCCCAGCCAATTGAGGTCAGCACGCTCGAAGCGTCGAAAACTCAGAGCAGCCAGATCGTTGCCCCAGTAACTGCCCCGAACTACATCACCGATGTTTCGGGAAAGAAAATCCGTCTGGTGGGACCGCGTTTTTATCCCGACAGTGCGCGGGCGCTCGAATTTCCGGGACGAGGGGTGCAGCCCTTCTCACCAGCAAGCGAAGAAGCGTTGTCGCAACGATGAGGGGTGGTGTTGAGGAAATGGTTCTCACCGACCGGTATCAGATGGTTGGGGCGAAATGAACACGGGAAACAAGACTTCCAGAGGCAAACCGGAGGCCGACAGCTGGATAAGGCGAGAGGGGGAGGATGCCGAAAAGGCGAGCTTTCCCGAACTATTCTTCGATCTCGTTTTTGTCTTTGCGCTCATCCAGCTTTCCCACGCACTTGCCAAGGATTTTGGGCCGACAGCGGCGCTTGAGGCCGGCATCCTGATCCTGTCGCTGTGGTGGTTATGGATACACACTACCTGGATCACCAATCTCCTGAATACCGAGAAGGAGCCGGTCCGGCTGCTTTTGTTCGTGCTGATGTTCGGCGGGGTTCTGCTGGCCATTGCCTTGCCAAAGGCCTTTGCGGAACTGGGTCTCGTCTTTGCGCTGATCTACAGCGCCATGCAGGTGGGCAGGAGCCTTTTTGCGCTTTACGCCTTCAAGGGTGAAGATCGGCAGTCCTTTCTGGTATTGGTGCGGGTGACGATCTGGCTCACCCTATCAAGCCTGTTCTGGCTGGCTGGCGGTCTGGTCGATCTCGCCGACCGTATTCTGCTCTGGGGCATAGCCCTTGCCATCGAATATGCCGGGCCCGCCTGCCGTTACGTTGTGCCGGGCGTGCCCTCGAGCGATGAGGACAGGCTTCATGTTTCCGGCGAACATCTGGCGGAGCGCTGCGCGCTCTTTGTCATCATTTGCCTGGGGGAAACAATCCTCACCACGGGCCGCACGGCGACCGAATATATGAATTCGGCTTTGACCTTTCTCGTCTTCTGCTCGGCCTTCGTTAGCACCGTGGTGATGTGGTGGATCTATTTTCACCACGGGCAGGAAGAGGCTTCCCGAAAGGCCGAGAATGCCGAAGAGAAAACGAAGATCGCGCAGAATCTTTTCAACTATGGGCATCTGCCCATCGTCGCCGGCATCATCCTGACGGCAGTGGGAGAGGATTTCAGCCTTTCCCATGCCCGCGAGGGCGCAACCATGCGGGAGGCTATCGCTATTCTCGGCGGTCCGGTTCTGTTTCTGGCCGGCAATATTGGCGTCAAGATCGCCGCCGCCTATCAGCGACCCGTTTCACATTTCGCCGGCGTTGCGGCGCTGTGCCTGCTTTTGCCGGTGCCGGGCATTCCGCTCTTCGTGCTGCAACTGGCCAGCACGGGAATTCTGCTCGCCGTCGCCCTGTGGGAATATATGGCGCTGAAAAGAGCGGTGGCCAATGCCTGATCAGATCAGGCGTGGGCCAGATTGCGCGCCCTGTCATTCCAGAGCTGCAGGCTACGGGCATAAGCCTCCTCGAAGGACAGGGCCATATCGTTGACCAGCATCAGCGCGATGGCGGCCGTGGAAATGATGATGGTTTCCGCCCGCTCGTCCCTGGCCGCACCTGTCCAGACGGCGCGCCAATATTCGAAGGTGGTGAACATGGTCGGCATTTCGGCAGGCGGGGTTTCGCGGGCGGGAATGAGCCATTCGACATCCCTGCCTTTTGAAAGGCCGAAAATCCGGGTGGTGCGGAACGGTGTGAATTGCGCAAAATCCCGGGTATTGCCGAGAATGGCGAGGTTCTCCACCGAAAGCAGCCGCGCGGTATCGCGGTGGAGTTCCTGATAGGAGGGGCGGGCCACGCCGATCATGGTGCTTTTGGCGCGAAGCGGATTGAGAAGATGGACGACCGTGTTGAGCGGCAGGCGCATTTCCAGAATGCCATGCAAGCCAAGCAAGCTCTGGAATTGCGGAGATAAGCCGCCGATTGGCAGATAGGCGATGCGCTGCGAGGATGTGGCCTCCATCGCCTCGGAAAGAGAATGGCAAAGGGGAATGCCGCAGGCCCGTGCGGCGAGTTCCAGCTTGCCGCCATTGTCTCCCTCACCGACATGGCCGTGCAACAGGACACTATGGCCCGCCATCGAAACCAGACGGGCGGAATGCAGGAACCACGGCGCATCGCGATGTTTTGGCGACATATAGGCCGGCCAATCGAGATCGACGGATGCGGGGCGCTGCCGGTCTCTCTCGATATGCTGCCACATGGCTTCGATGAAACCCGCAAGTTCCGCCGCGGTCACGCCGCGATAATGCATGGTGGCGAGCAGCGCGCCGACCTGTATGGGGTCGGCTTCGCCCTCAAGAATGATCGACAGCGCATCCATCGCCTCCCCCTGGGCGAGCGGACGGCTGTTGCCGATGCCCATTGCCGAGGTTGCGATATATTTTGCGAGCCGGTGCCGCGGATCGGCATTGTGGCCGATGCGGGCGAGACGGTCGGCAATGTGTTCCGGTGTCGGCTGGCCTTCCAGAACAACGCTGGGACGAAGCGAAAGCGGTGGCGCTTTCATCAGCAGCGGTTGTTCCCAACCGCTTTTATCCGGGGCGGCTGGTCCTTCCGGTTTCTGCTGCGAATAATCCATCAGATTTTCGGCTTCCGCCGCCAGCGAGCGAATGCGCAGCCGCATGTTTTCAGCAAAGGGGGTGGGGCGCAGGCCTTGGCCGGTGCGCAGGAAAAGCTGGTCGCCATATTTTTCCCTGAGCTGCTGCAATATCCGGCTCATGGACGAGGTCGGCAGTCCCATGCCGGCCGCAGCCCGGCTGACGCTGCCTTCCCGCAACAACGCATCGAAAGCGACAAGTAATTTCAGCTGTCCAAGCCTGTCGGGCTTTGCCGTTGAGACTGGTTCTGCTTTTCTCTTGCCGGTTGTCATCTTGGGTTTTTTTACTCCGCCGAAGCATCCGGGGAGCCCTCTTTGCAATTTCTGGAATTTAGAACTGTTCGAAAACAAACGCGTTGCGCCCGCTCCCCCTCCTAAATAAGTGGTGCTTAATTCTCAAGTTAAATGCGGGGGCGTAACATGGAATTGAAGTACCGCGGCCAGAACAGGACTGCGACAATAATAAAGGCCGGCGTTTCGGCAGCAATGGCGGGAACGGCGTTGGGTTTTGCCGTGCCGGCTTTCGCGCAGCAGGCCTCCGAGGGAAACACGGTTCTTCAGCAGATCGTTGTCACCGCATCCGGCTTCGAGCAGAATGTGAAGGACGCACCTGCCAGCATCACGGTTGTTACGCGCGAGGATCTGGAAAAGGGGTCTTATCGCGATCTGACTGATGCCCTGCGGGAAGTGCAGGGTGTGTCCGTCACCGGCATCGCCAATGAAAAGGATGTTTTTATTCGTGGCCTGCCCGGCGCTTACACGCTGATCCTCGTTGACGGCAAAAGACAGAGCACGCGCGATGCACGCACCAATGGCAATTCCGGTTTCGAACAGAGTTTCGTGCCGCCGGTCTCGGCAATCGAACGCATCGAAGTGGTGCGCGGTCCAATGTCCTCGCTTTATGGTTCGGATGCCATGGGCGGCGTCATCAACATCATCACCCGCAAGGTCGGTGATGTCTGGTCCGGTTCCGTCACCACCGAGGGCACGGTCCAGCAGCATTCCAAGTTCGGCAACAGCGGTCAGGTCTCCTGGTATGCCAACGGGCCGATCCTGAAGGATCAGCTTGGTCTGCAGCTCTGGGGCAGGGGTTTTACGCGCGGCGAAGACCGTATTCTGAACGGCACCACGGGCGCCAAGGAATATGATTTCAACGGCCGCCTGACATTTACGCCGAATGAAGATCACGACATCTATCTAGAAGGCGGCAAGACCCGCCTGCGCCGCGACGCTGAACCCGGCGATACGCTGGCTGCGACGGATGCCAATGGCACCTACAACACCAATACCCGGGATCACTGGTCGCTTTCGCATACTGGCCGCTGGGGGCCGACGACGTCCGAATTCTCGTTCCAGCAGGAATGGGCCGAGCGTACAAATTTCACCAGAAACACCCGTACCGGCAGGGTAACCGAAAATCCGCGCTCACCGGAAATCCGTAACACCGTTCTCGACGGCAAGTTCACCACGCCGTTCGAACTATTCGGCAACCACACGCTGGTGACCGGCGGGCAATATTTCGAGGCGCGGCTGACCGACCAGAATCCGGGCCGCCGCACCGACCGCGACGAAACCTTCTCCGCAACGCAGTGGGCACTTTTCCTCGAAGATGAATGGCGCATCGTCGATAATTTTGCGCTGACGGGCGGCCTTCGTCTCGATAATCACGAGAAATACGGCAATCATTTCAGCCCGCGGCTTTATGGCGTTTGGAGCGCCACCGAAGAGCTGACCATCAAGGGTGGGGTTTCCACCGGTTTCCGTGCCCCGGAAATCCGCCAGATCGCGCCGGGTTACGCCTATACTACCGGTGGCGGCGGTTGCAGCTATGGCCCGAGCGGCACCTGCGGCGTGATCATTGGTGATCCCAATCTGGAAGCGGAAAAAAGCACGAGTTACGAAATAGCTGCCCTCTGGGACAATGGCGACATTGCCCTCGGCGCCACCTATTTCTACACCGATTTCAAGGACAAGATTTCCAATGCGCTGGTGCTCAATCCGGATGGAACGCCGGCCCGCTGGAGCGAGGACCGTAACTATCGTCTCTGGTACAACTACAACATCGACGATGCGATCATTCAGGGCGTGGAGCTGACTGCGACCTGGTATGCGACATCGGAACTGACGCTGCGGGGTAATTACACCTATACACATTCCGAACAGAAGACCGGCGATTATGAAGGTTTCCCGCTGGCGCGGACGCCCGAACATATGGCCAATCTGCGCGGCGACTGGGTAACCCCGATCGATGGGCTGGAAGCCTGGGTTTCACTGAATTACCACGGATCGGAAATTAATGCCGGCCCGCGTATCGGCGCCAACGGCACGCCGGTGACGATCAACGGCCAGTCCGGCCGTAAATACGATGCCTACACCACGCTGGATATCGGCGCGAAATATGCGGTTGCCGAGAATGTCGACCTCAATGCCGCCGTCTATAATGTCTTCGACAAGGACGTCGGCACCGATGATTTCAACACGGTCATGGAAGGCCGTCGTTTCTGGATCAGCATGACGGCAAAATTCTGACTGAGCCTTAGTGACTGAGCCTTAGTGACTGGGCCCCTTAGTAGCGGAATTTCAGGGGCGCCCGCCGGGCGCCTCTTTTTTTGCCCAATCGCCTATTGACCTCAACTATAGTTGAGGAATTATACCGGCTGCTCTTCGACGCTTTTCCGCATTTTCCGAGCGGAAATCATTCCGGAAGCAGGAGCCAGAATGGAAAATACCATCTTCAAACACAGCCTGTCGGTGGGGGATGTTGCGCGCCGCAGCGGTATTGCCGTTTCCACCATCCATTTTTACGAGGCGAAGGGGCTTATCGAAGGCTGGCGCACCGCCGGCAACCAGCGTCGTTATCATCGCGCCGTCCTGCGGCGCATCGCCATCATCCGCATCGCGCAACGCGCCGGCATCCAGCTCAGCATCATCAGGGAGGCGATGGCTGATCTGCCGCAGGACCGCGTGGCGACGACGACGGACTGGCGCAGGTTCTCCCAGTCCTGGCGGGAAATGCTCCAGACGCGTATCAACAATCTGGTCATGCTAAGGGATCAGTTGACCGGCTGCATCGGTTGCGGTTGCCTGTCGCTGGATGATTGTCCGCTGCGTAATCCGAATGATGTTCTGGCCGATGACGGCGCTGGCCCGCGCCGCCTCGTCTCCGCTGAATAAGCGGCTGAGCCGCCCCTTATTCGGAATCGGCGGGAACCCAGACGCTGACGCTGCCGCCATTTGTCGGGAAGGTGCCTTTGCCGCTCTCATCGAGGGTGATGTGTTCCTCCCGGTGACCGAGAAAATCGCGCCAGACCGATCCCGCACGCTCGGGGCCGAGGTCAGCCTGTTTTTCACCCGGTTCGCCATTCGACATCACCACCACGCAGCCCGGCGCATCGGCAGTGCCGTGGCGGATAAAGGCGATGCAGCTCGCATCGTCAAAAATATCCGTCTGGGGACCGTTGGCAAAGCGGCTGCGGGCCTCGATGAGCTTTGGCAGGCATTCGATGGCGGGTATATCGATCTTATACTCGTTGCCGTCATTGCCGGTGTCGGTGTAGCTCGTGCCGAACAGATCGGGATAAAAGACGCAGGGAACGCCCTCTTCGCGCAGCAGAATGATCGCGTAGGCAAGAGGTTTGAACCATGGTTCGACCGGCGCTTCCAGCGATTGCAGCGGCTGCGTGTCATGATTGTCGACCAGCGTGACGGCATGATCCGGAACGGCCGATACAAGCGAGCCGTCGAAGATGCTGCGCATGTCGAAATCGCCGCCCTGTTTTGAGGCGTCATGGAAACTGTGGTGGAGCGCGACGTCAAAGAGCATCAGCTGCTTGTCGACCAGCTCGAGATAACTTTTCAGCGCCTCCAGATCGGGGTGCCAATATTCCGCCACGACGAAAAGATCGGGATCGACGGTCTCACGCATATGGCCCACCCAATCGCGGAAGAACCATGCCGGAATATGTTTGGCAGCATCCAGGCGGAAGCCGTCCACCTGCACCTGCTCGGAGAGCCAGCGGCCCCAATATTTGAGTTCCTCGTAAACCGCCCGGTTTCTGAACTCGACATCGGCACCCATCAGATAGTCGAAATTGCCGTTCTCCTGATCGACTTCCTCATTCCATTCACCATCGCCATATTCATTGACGAGGCGGAATATGCCGTCTTCGGTCGGCTCTTCGATGTGGTCGACGCCGCTGAAGCATTTGAGGTCCCAGATGAATTTGGAATGTTTGCCGTTGCGGCCGGGAAAGGTGAAGCGCGTATAGGCGAGCGCCGGGAAATCCTCATCGTCGATATCGGTACGATCGTCTGGATTGACGCGGCGAACCCGCACCTTTTCCTTCTCATCGGCACCCATCTTGTGATTGAGAACCACGTCGTGGATGACACGGATGCCATTGTCTTTCAGCGTCTTGCCCGCATGTTCGAGCGCCGCGCGATCACCATATTTGGTGGCGACGGTGCCCTTCTGGTCAAATTCGCCGAGATCAAAAAGGTCGTAAGTGTCGTATCCCACCGAATAACCGCCGGCGGCGCCCTTGTAGGCCGGCGGCAGCCAGACGTCGGTGATGCCCATTTTGGCAAGGCTTTCGGCCTTTTCGGCCACCTCGCTCCACAATTTCCCTCCGTCCGGATAATACCAATGGAAGAATTGAAGCAAGGTGCGTCCGGCCATATTTCCCTCACGATGGTTAGCAGGTCGCGCCATAAACGGACCGGCGGCGAAAGGGTTCCGCCGCCGGTGCCGCGCGATCTGCGATTGTGAGGCCAGCGCGCCGGATGTATATTAGCCGGCTATATCGATAAGGGTTGCTCCCGCCTGCAGATAATCGCCTTCCTTGACGATCAAGCGGACCTTTCCGGCCCTGGTGGCGACAATCTGCGTCTCCATCTTCATGGCTTCCATGACGGCCAGAAGATCACCTTCGGAAACCGTTTCACCGTCCTTCACCTTGAAAGATTGCAGGGTGCCGGAAACGGGGGCGGTCATTTCGCCTTCCTTTTTCTCGACCGCAGCACTGGGAGCGGATGCATTGCCACCGCTGACAGTGCCGAGGCTGGAGAGCAGAATGCTGGGCAGGCCAACCGAAACACGCTTGCCGTCTATCTCGAGATAGGTGCGGGTGATAGAAGGGTCGTCGGCCGGTGCCGGTCGCTCCATCGCATCGGGCATGGCGGCGAAATCGGTTTCGATCCAGCGGGTGTGAACCTTGAACCCGTCAGTACCGATGAAATCCTCCGTCTCGATCGCGGCGCGGTGGAACGGCAGAACGGTAGCGATGCCCTCGATGCGGAATTCCCTCAGCGCACGGCGGGCACGGCGCAGAACCTGATCGCGGTCAACCCCGGTGACGATGAGCTTTGCCATCAGCGAATCGAACACGCCGGGAATGCTTGAGCCGCTGATGACGCCGCTATCCATGCGAATGCCCGGACCGGAAGGCGCATCGAAAACCGAGATCAAGCCTGGTGTCGGCAGAAAGCCGCGGCCCGGATCTTCGGCATTGATACGGAACTCCATCGAATGGCCACGCGGTTCCGGCGTTTCAAGCACACGAAGCTTATGGCCTTCGGCAATACGAAACTGCTCGATGACGAGATCAATGCCGGTGGTTTCCTCGGTAACGGGATGTTCCACCTGCAGGCGGGTATTGACCTCAAGGAAGGAAATCGTGCCATCGACACCGAGCAGGAATTCGACGGTGCCGGCGCCGGAATAACCGGCTGCAGCGCAGATCGCCTTGGCGGCATCATGGATCTTCTGCCGTTGTTCATCCGACAGGAAGGGGGCGGGTGCTTCTTCGATCAGCTTCTGGTTCCGGCGTTGCAGCGAGCAATCGCGGGTGCCGAGCACCAGCACATTGCCGTGCTTGTCAGCAATAACCTGCGCCTCGATATGACGCGGCCGATCGAGGAAACGTTCCAGAAAACACTCGCCGCGGCCGAAGGCGACGGTCGCCTCGCGCACGGCGGATTCATAGAGCTCTGCGATCTCTTCCATCTTCCACGCGACTTTCAGGCCGCGTCCACCGCCGCCATGGGCCGCCTTGATGGCGACGGGCAGGCCGTGCTGTTCGGCAAAGGCGGTGACTTCGGCGGCGGAAGAAACGGGGCCATCGCTGCCGGCAACCAGCGGTGCGCCAACACCGGTGGCGATGCGCCGCGCCATGACCTTGTCGCCCAATGCCTCGATGACATCAGGGTCGGGACCGATCCAGATCAGTCCGGCATCGATGACAGCCTGGGCAAATTCGGCGCGTTCGGACAGGAAACCATAACCGGGATGCACGGCATCAGCACCGGCGCGTTTGGCAATCGCGATCAGCTTGCTGATATCGAGATAGGTCTCGGCGGGACGCACGCCCTCCAGCGCATAGGCTTCATCCGCCAGCCGGACGAAAAGCGCGTCCTGATCGGGGTCGGCATAAACGGCGACCGATTGCAGGCCGTAATCGCGACAGGCCCGGATGATGCGCACCGCGATCTCGCCGCGATTGGCAATCAGCACTTTTTTCATCGATCTTCTCCTCCGAATTCTGTGTTTTTGGCCGCGATTTCGGCAAAGGGGCCGATCGGGCGGAATTTGATTTTAGCGTTGACCGGGATTTGCCCGGCAAGATCGAGATGATATTCCGCTACCGCGCCGATGACGGGATAACCGCCGGTCAGCGGGTGATCGGCAAGGAAAAGAACCGGCTGACCGCTATGGGGAATCTGGATCGCGCCCGTTGCCGTGCCTTCGCTCGGCAACTCGGCGCTGTCCTTGCGTTCCACTGGCACGTCACCGGCAAGGCGGATGCCAACGCGGTTCGATTGCGGGGTGACCTGCCAGAGCTGGCCGGTCAGCGTCTCGATACCCTTTTGCGTAAACCAGTCAGCTCGGGGGCCGAGGACGACGTCCAGTGTCACGACCTCGCCGGTTGCCGGCGGCTCAAAAGCCGGAATCTCGCTGATCGAAACGCTGGAAAGACCGGCCTTTTCGCTCTTAAGCGGCAGAACGGCACCGGCACCCACGGGATCGGGGCCGACGACAGCCAGCGTATCCGTCGCAAAACTGCCGAGCACCGGCTCGATATCGAAGCCGCCACGGACGGCAAGATAACAGCGCATGCCCTTCGGCGGCTGGCCGAAAGTGACGACATCACCAGCCTCAAGGGAGACCGGTCCATCAGTCTTTGCGACGAAGCTGCGATCCGCCGTCTTGATCGTGACGGGGCAGGGGGCGCCGGTTATGCCGATGACGGCGCGGCTTGTGCTTTTAAAAGAGAAGCCGCCGAGCGTCAGTTCAAGGCACGGCGTGTTGGCCGGATTGCCGACGATGCGGTTTGCGCCGTTGAACGCGCCGCGATCCAGCGCGCCGGAGGCGGAAACGCCTTGTCCGGTCTGGCCGAAACGGCCGAGATCCTGAAAGATGGCGGGCATCGGTGCGGCAAGCACCTCGAAATGCGGGCCGTCCTTTTTCGGTTCTTTTTTCGCCGGTGCCGGTGCCGGGATATCGACCGTTCTGCCGGCCTTGTCCATGTCGAAGAAACGCACCCGGTAGCCCGGCTGGAACAACGCGCCGGGATCGCGGTCAATATCCCACATCTTCACCGGCGTGGTGCCGATGATCTGCCAGCCGCCGGGGCTGTTTTGCGGATAGACACCGCTGAAGGCGCCGGCCAGCGCCACGGAGCCGGCTGGAATGCGGGTGCGCGGGCTTTGCCGGCGCGGCACATGCAATGCCGGATCGCCGCCGACCAGATAACCGAAACCGGGGGCGAAGCCGCAGAAGGCCACGGTAAATTCGCTTTCGGTATGGCGACGGATGACCTCTTCGACGCTCATGCCAGTTAATTCGGCGACGTCTGCAAGATCCTCGCCATCATAATGGACGGGGATCTCCACAAGGTTGTCCGAAGGCGCGATCTTTGCCGAGAGATCGCGGCTTGCCAGCCGCGCGGCCAGTGCTTGGACATTGATCTTCTCAGGGCGGAATCGGATCATCAGGGTACGGGCAGCCGGCACCGTTTCTTCGATGCCCTCGACGGGATCACTCTGAAGCGAGGCGAACAGCGCCAGCGTTTCATCGAGATCGGCGAGTTCGACAAGAATGGTGGTGAGGCTGACGGGAAGAAAACGCATTATATCCTCACGCGTGATAGGCGGTGTCGGGGATATCGGTGATGAACATGTGGCCCGGCGCATGGGTAATGGCAAAGGGTACGCCGGATGCCATTACGGCGGCCTGTGGAGTGACGCCGCAGGCCCAGAACACCGGCACCTCGCCCGGCTCGATCCGGACCGCATCACCAAAATCAGGCTTGGATAGATCGGAAATGCCGATCTGTTCCGGTGCGCCGACATGCACGGGGGCGCCATGCACTGCCGGAAAACGCCCGGAAATCGTGGCAGCATCGGCCACGCGCGATGCCGGGATAGGCCGCATGGAAACGACCATGTTGCCCTTCAACCGTCCGGCCGGGCGGCAAGGCCGGTTGGTCAGATACATCGGCACATTGCTCTTGTCGGTCATGTGGCGGATTTCGATGCCCGCCTCCACCATCGGCGTCTCGAAGGTGAAGCTGCAACCGATGAGGAAGGCGACGAGATCATCACGCTCCGCCCATGCAGACGTCGCATCCGCAGTTTCCTCGGCAAGCTTGCCATCCCGCCAGATGCGGTAAAGCGGCAGATCAGTTCTGAGATCGGCTCCGGGCGCCAGAAGCGTGGTGGGCGAGCCGGGATCGGAGACATCAAGCACCGGGCAGGGTTTTGGATTACGCTGCGCATAAAGCAGGAAATCGAAGGCCCAGTCACGCGGCAGCACGATCATGTTCGCCTGCGTGAAGCCGGGTGCAATGCCTGACGTGGGGGCGACAAGGCCATCGCGATATGTCGCACGGGCCTTTCGTGCGGCCTCGGCATCGGTGTGGTTGAGATAGGATGTTGGTATCGTCATCGGCTACCCTTTCAGCGATCGGATGCGAAGGAGCGGATTGCGATACCGTCAGCTTCGAAACGGCGGCGGATTTCCTGGGCGATGGCGACCGCACCGGGGCTGTCGCCATGCACGCAGATGGATTGCGCCTCGATTTTTATGATGCTGCCATCGATAGCCTCCAGCGTGCCTTCGCGGGCAAGCTGCACCATGCGCTCGGCGATTTTTGCTGCATCATGCAGCACGGCACCGGCTTCGCGGCGGGAGACGAGCTGGCCTTCAGGCGTATAGGCGCGGTCGGCAAAGGCTTCGGCAACGACGGCAAGACCTGCCTTGCGGGCAAGATCGAGGATGGGCGCGTTGGCGAGGCCCATCAGCACCAGTGACGGATCGATGGCCTTGATGCCGTCGATGACGGCCTGCCCCTGTTTCGCGTCATTGGCGATGCGATTGTAAAGTGCGCCATGTGGCTTCACGTAACGCACCGTGGTGCCGGCAGCGGCGGCAACGCCTTTCAGCGCGCCGATCTGGTAAATGACATCGGCGATCAGTTCTTCCGAGGTCGCGTCCAGATCGCGGCGACCGAAGCCGACGCGGTCCGGATAGGAAACATGGGCGCCGACGACCACGCCTTTTTCGGCAGCGGCCTTGACGGTGCGGTAGATGCCGGCCGGGTCGCCTGCGTGAAATCCGCAGGCGATGTTGGCGCTGGAGACGATGGCAAGCATTGCCTCGTCATCCCCCATGCGCCACGCGCCGTAACTTTCGCCAAGATCACTGTTGAGATCGATAGCGGCCATGTTTGCCTCCCTTTAGAGCATTTCCAGCAAAAGTGCGTAGCGGTTCTGCGTCCGGAAAATGCGTAATAACAAATATGTAGAGCGTTTCCGCTTTTCTGCGAAATGCGGAAACGCTCTAGTTTATTACAGGCCGAGCAGGCCGAAGATGGTACCGGCGGACTTGTAGCCCATGTACCATGTCAGTGCGCAGGTCAGAACGCCAAGCCCGAGCAGAATGCGCGAGTAGCGATGGCCCCCCATCAGGTCTTCGCGTTTCCACGCGGCAAACAGGAAAATGCTGAGGCCGATGGGCAGGATAAGACCGTTCAGACCGCCGACGAAGACCAGCATGGCCGCGGGCGGGGTGGTGATCAACAGGTAGCAGACGAGCGAGACTGCGATGAAAACGACGGTCGCCATATTGCGGGCGCGCTCGCTCATGTCCTGCTTGAAGACGGGCAGGAACGAGACGGAGGTATAGGCCGCGCCGATGACGCTGGTGATGGCCGCAGCCCAGAAGATGATGCCGAAGAGGCGGAAGCCGAGATCGCCCGCGGCCGACCGGAAAGCCTGTGCGGCGGGATTGGCGGCCTGGCCCGATGTATCGATGACGACGCCGCTGGCGACGACACCGAGAATGGCGAGGAACAGCACATAGCGCATGATGCCGGTGACGGCGATGCCGGTCAGCGCGGCGCGGTTGACGGCGGGCAGGTTTTCAATGCCGACCATTCCACGGTCCAGCAGGCGGTGCGCACCGGAATAGGTGATGTAGCCGCCAACGGTGCCGCCGACGATGGTGGTGATGGTCGCGAAATTGATCGTATCCGGCAGGAAGGTCTGGCGGAAGGCATCACCCACCGGCGGTGCCGAAACGAATGCCACATAGAGCGTCAGCACGATCATCAGGATGCCGGCGAAGATAATGAACCGGTCGACTGCCAGCCCTGCGCGCTTGGAAACGAAGATGGCGATGGAGAATATCGCGCTGATGGCGCCGCCTATTTTCGGGTCCAGCCCGAAAATGGCGTTCAGGCCAAGCCCGGTGCCGCCGATATTGCCGATGTTGAAGAACAGGCCGCCGATGATGACGAGAATGGCCAGGAAATAACCGGCGCCGGGAATGGCGGCATTGGCGATATCGGATGCGCGCATCCGCGTCAGCGTTACAATGCGCCAGATATTCAGCTGCACGACGAAGTCGATGAGGATGGAGGCGAGAATGCCGAAGGCAAAGGCTGCGCCAAGCTGGGTGGTGAATGTCGCCGTCTGAGTTATGAAGCCGGGACCGATGGCGGATGTCGCCATCAGGAAGATCGCTCCCAGAAGAGATGCGCGTTTTGACATTTTGAGATCGGCAGTCGGGGTGAGCTTTTTCTGCTCCATGGATTTTCTCCGCTCCACTCGCTATCCGCCCCTCGCGGATGCTTTATGCGAAGAAGTTTGTCCTGTTCCGTGAAATTGTCAATATTGTTCAACAATAAATAATAATCGTTCTCTTATTTTGTTCATTTGTTGGACGTTATGCGCATGAATTCATCACGTTTTTTTCGTGCTTTGCTAATGCTTTGTGCTATGGGCAGAACATGCCGTGTCCGAACATGCCTGTCACGGAATTCCCGATGCTGCATTGCTCTTCAGAAAGGAGCGCCATGACGGAAACGATAGAGGGTCTGCCGCTTGCGGATCGATTGGCCAAGGGTATTCGCACCTTGCTGATATCAGGTGAGCTGGCGCCGGGGCAGCGCCTTTCCGAGGCAGCCTTCAGCGAACGTTTCGACGTTTCCCGCAACTCCCTGCGCGAAGCCTTCCGGCTTCTGACCAAGGATGGGTTGCTGCGCCACGAAGCCAATCGCGGCGTGTTCGTCGCCGTGCCCACCATGTCTTCAGTCATCGATATCTATCGCGTGCGGCGCATGGTGGAATGTGGTGCGCTGCGTCAGGCCTGGCACAAGCACCCCGCCATCAAGGCGATGCGCGCAGCCGTCGAGGATGCCAAGATCAGGCGTGAAGAGGCCGACTGGCTGGGCGTGGGCAGCGCCAACATGAAATTTCATGCAGCGGTTGTCGATCTTCAGGACAGCGCCAGGATCAGCGATTTTTACGAACGTATCGCCGCGGAACTCAGGCTTTGTTTCGGCCTCCTAAAAGACCCCGAACAGCTTCATTCCCCTTTTGTCGACATGAACAGCAAGATCCTGTCGTTGATGGAGGAGGGCAAGGCGCAGGAAGCGGGCAACGAGATGGAACTCTATCTCAATCTTTCCGAGCGCACCGTCCTGAAGGCGCTTGAACGCGCCGTCGAACACACATCCTGACATGACGGTCGGCAGGCGGGAAAACACCCCTTGCCGCTCCGCGCCATTTTTGCCGGGTCAGGCAATTGCCAAGTTTGCTGCGCTGCGTCATCAATGCTGACATGACGCTTCGCGACCTCACCATTCTTGTCATAGACGAAAACGCAATCCGCGCCTCCATCATCGAGGAAGGGCTGCGCGAGGCCGGCTACCAGCGCGTCACCGTCATCCATGAAGTGAACGGGGTGGCGCGCACTATCGAGACGCTGCAGCCCGACGTTATCTTCATCGACCTTGAAAATCCCAACCGTGACATGATGGAGCATCTGTTCCAGCTCACCCGTACGGTGGGACGACCCATCGCCATGTTTGTCGATCGTTCCGATACGGCCTCCATCGAGGCGGCCGTCGAGGCAGGCGTTTCCGCCTATGTTGTCGACGGGCTGAAGAAAGAGCGGGTGAAACCCATTCTCGATATGGCGGTCAGCCGCTTCAACGCCTTCAGCCGCCTGCAGCGGGAACTTGCCGATGCCAAATCGGCGCTGGAGGAGCGCAAGGTCATCGAGCGGGCCAAGGGCATTCTGATGAAGATGCGCGGTCTTTCCGAAGAGGAGGCCTTTGCGCTTCTGCGGCAGACGGCGATGAACGAGAAAAAGAAGATTTCCGAGATCGCGCAAAGCGTGGTCACCGCGGCGGGTCTGTTGATGTAACGACACCGCCGGCCGGACAGTGTGGAGTGTAAGATATGGCGGCACCGGAAAAAACCGCAGGATCGAAGGGCGAAGCAACGCAAATGCGCGACGCACCCGCACTGGTGGGCAGCGACCGGCAGAAGATTCTGCGTGCGGGCTTTATTCCGCTTGTCGATGCATCCGTGCTGATTGCCGCTGCCGAATTTGGTTTTGCCGACCGCGAAGGGCTGATACTCGACCTCGTCAAGGACGTCTCCTGGGCGAATGTGCGTGACCGGCTGGCCTTCCGGCAATTCGATATCGCCCATATGCTGTCGCCGATGCCGGTTGCCTCCATGCTCGGACTGGGTTCCAATCCGTCACCGACGATCACACCCTTTTCGCTCGGGCGCGGCGGCAATGCGATTACGCTTTCGACCCGGCTTTTTGCGCGGATGAAGGCATTGACAGGGCTTTCGGAGACGGCGGGTGCACTCGAAAATGCCAGGGCCCTGAAGCTTGTGCTTGACGATATGCGCGCGCGCGGCGAAGCGCCGCCGACGCTCGGCATGACCTATCCGTTTTCCTCGCACAACTACGAATTTCGCTATTGGCTCGCCGCCGGCGGTATTCATCCCGATCATGACGTCAAGCTGGTAGTGGTGCCGCCGCCCATGACCTCGGATGCGCTGGCCGCCGGCGCCATCGATGGTTTCTGCGTCGGCGCGCCGTGGAACATCGTCGCTGCCGAGCGTGGTGTCGGCCGGATCGTCGCCGCCAAGCAGGATTTATGGCCCTCTGCCCCCGAAAAAGTCATCGGTATGCGGCCCGAATGGGCGGAAAGCCAGCAGGAAACGGTAGGGCGCCTGCTGACGGCACTCGATGCCGCCGCAAGCTGGTGTGATCTCGCGGATAATCACGACGCGCTGAGTGGCGCACTGGCGGATCCACGTTATATCGGCGCGCCGCAGAGCATCATCCGCCGCGTGCTTGCGGGAGAATTCAGCATCGACAGCCAGGGCAACCGCCGGGTCATCGAAAAATATTTCACCTTCCATGGCGACCACGCCAATTATCCGCGTCAGAGCCAGTCCTTGTGGATTTACAGCCAGATGATCCGCTGGGGGCAGGCGGAATTGTCTGAGACCGGCGTGAACGCCGCTCTCTCTGCCTATCGGCCGGATATTTATCGGGCGGCCTTAGGCGACGGGAAAGCGCCTGGTGATGCCGATATCCGCATCGAGGGGCAGGACGAGGGAGACCGTTTCGTGGATGGCTTCGTGTTCGACCCTGCCGATATCGCCGGTTATGTGAACAGCTTTGCCGTGCGCACATCTGTACCCGTTTCCGCTCCTTCGGGTGAGGCATGATTGGCCTTGCGCCTTTCAGACTGCGCAAAATTCAAGCGCGAATTTTTCCGCTCTGCACAAAAGAAAGACGAAGAAACGGCTGATTAAAATTTAATCGAGCACTTTATTTTTGTGAATTATTTTTTATTTTCAATAGTTTATATTTATTTTTATTAACTGGCACGCCTCTTGCGTCCTATTTTTTGCACCGGTCAACGGCGATCGGGGCAAGCAGGGCGCGGCATAGGCGCTTTCAGAGACATAGACGTCGCAAGGTTTTGCTGCCCGGAACAACTCCTGTTCCGAAGGCGCAAACACCGAGCGGCGTTTTTTTTATTTTCAGGTTTTTTCGCAAGCGAAGACGTCATCCAAAGCGGTGGCTCAATAAGGGGAACATGCGAATGAAGAAGATATTTTCCGGCACCGTCAGCCGCCGCACGATACTGAAGACGACAGCTACCGCAGCTCTCGTCACCGCCGTTCGCACCGCGTTTCCGTCAGGCGCTTTCGCGGCCACCGCAGAACCGGAAGTGAAGGGTGCAAAACTCGGTTTCATCGCGCTCACCGACGCCGCGCCGCTCATCATTGCGGCCGAGAAGGGACTTTTCGCCAAGCATGGCATGCCTGAGGTCGAGGTTCTGAAACAGGCCTCCTGGGGGGCGACGCGCGACAATCTCGTGCTCGGCGGCGCCTCGAACGGCATCGATGGCGCGCATATCCTGACGCCGATGCCCTATCTCATGCATACCGGCAAGGTGACGCAGAACAACGTGCCGGTGCCGATGACGATCCTCGCACGCCTTAATCTCGACAGCCAGGGCATTTCCGTCGCCAAGGAATATGCAGAGACCGGCGTCCAGCTCGATGCCTCCAAGCTGAAGGCGGCTTTCGAGAAAAAGAAGGCCGACGGCAAGGAAATCAAGGCCGCCATGACCTTCCCCGGCGGCACGCATGATCTCTGGATCCGCTATTGGCTGGCTGCTGGTGGCATCGATCCGGACAAGGACGTCTCCACCATCGTCGTTCCGCCGCCGCAAATGGTCGCAAACATGAAGGTCGGCAACATGGACGTCTTCTGTGTAGGCGAGCCGTGGAACGAGCAGCTCGTTAATCAGGGCATCGGCTTTACTGCCTGTACCACCGGGGAACTCTGGAAAGGGCATCCGGAAAAGGCGCTCGGCATGCGCGCCGACTGGGTGGAAAAGAACCCCAACGCCACCAAGGCTTTGCTGATGGCCGTGATGGAGGCGCAGCAATGGTGCGACGAGATGGCGAACAAGGAGGAGATGTCCACCATCCTCGGCAAACGCCAGTGGTTCAACGTGCCGCCGAAGGATGTTCTCGGCCGCCTCAAGGGCAATATTAATTACGGCAACGGCCGGGTGCTGGAAAATACTGGCCTGCAGATGAAGTTCTGGCAGGACCATGCCTCCTATCCGTTCCACAGCCATGACAGCTGGTTCATCACCGAAAACATCCGCTGGGGCAAATTCGCGCCGGATACGGACGTAAAGGCGCTGGTTGCGAAGGTGAACCGCGAGGATATCTGGCGCGCAGCGGCGAAGGATCTCGGCGTTGCCGATCTTCCCGCATCGACCTCGCGCGGCAAGGAAACCTTCTTCGACGGCAAGGTCTTCGATCCCGAAAACCCGTCCGCCTATCTCGAAAGCCTTTCCATCAAAGCGGCCTCCTGAGGAGGAGACCGGGTATCGCCCTTCATCCGCCAGTGCCCGCCTTTCGGCGGCCGAGACTGAAGACCGGTTGAGGGGCGGACCCAGACCGCAACCGAAATCAAGAGGAAATGCCCATGTCCGCATTGGCCCGAAAATTCAACGAAGAGCCGCAGCAGCCGGCGGTGCAGAAGGCAAACGTCGTAGCACTTTCGCCCAAACATCTGCCGCGGATCGATCTGCGCAAATGGGGTGCTGCGGCGGCCCGCAACACCATACCGCCGCTTGTCGTCCTTGCCGTCCTGCTCGGCGTCTGGCAGCTGCTCTGTTCCGCCCCCGGCTCATCGCTGCCGCCGCCGAGCCAGGTTTTTGAGGAAAGCTACGATCTTATCGTATCGCCGTTTTTCCATAATGGTTCGCAGGATATCGGCCTTGGCCTGCGTGTGCTGGTCTCGCTCGAACGGGTGGCTTACGGTTTCGGTCTTGCCGCTATCGCGGGTATCATCCTTGGTGCTGTGATCGGCCAATCGGTCTGGGCGATGCGCGGTCTCGACCCGATCTTTCAGGTGCTGCGCACGGTGCCGCCGCTGGCTTGGCTGCCGCTGTCGCTGGCCGCGTTTCAGGACAGCAATCCGTCGGCCATTTTCGTGATCTTCATCACCTCCATCTGGCCGGTCATCATCAACACGGCGGTCGGCGTGCGCAACATCCCGCAGGATTATCGCAATGTCGCGAAGGTGCTGCGGCTGAACCAGCTCGAATTCTTCTTCAAGATCATGCTGCCATCGGCAGCGCCCTATATCTTCACCGGCCTGCGTATCGGCATCGGCCTCTCCTGGCTCGCCATTGTGGCCGCGGAAATGCTGACTGGCGGCGTCGGGATCGGCTTCTTCATCTGGGATGCGTGGAATTCCTCGCGCCTGCCCGACATCATCGTAGCGCTCGCTTACATCGGCGTTGTCGGCTTCATGCTCGACAAGCTGGTAGCGGCGCTCGGCAAGGTCATCACCCGCGGCGCTGCGGCCAACTAAAAGGGCGACCATCATGAACGCTTATCTGAAGCTCGATCATATCGACAAATATTTCGACAAGGGCGGTTCGCGCGCCGAGGTGCTGAAAGGCATCAACCTGACCATCGAGAAAGGCGAATTCGTCTCCGTCATCGGCCATTCCGGCTGTGGCAAGTCCACCATGCTCAACCTCATCGCCGGGCTGACGAAGGTTTCGGCCGGTGCCGTTCTGCTCGAAAACCGTGAGGTTAACGAGCCGGGTCCGGAGCGCGCCGTCGTGTTCCAGAACCACAGTCTGCTGCCGTGGCTTTCGGTTTACGAAAACGTCAATCTTGCCGTCGCCAAAGTCTTCCGCAACACCAAGACGCGGACTGAGCGGCACGACTGGGTCATGCGCAATCTCGACCTCGTGCAGATGGCCCACGCCAAGGACAAGAAACCGTCCGAAATTTCCGGCGGCATGAAGCAGCGTGTCGGCATTGCCCGCGCGCTCGCCATGGAACCGAAGATTTTGCTGCTGGACGAGCCTTTCGGGGCGCTGGACGCCCTGACCCGCGCCCATCTTCAGGATGCGGTGATGGAAATCCACGCCCGGCTCGGCAACACCATGGTCATGATCACCCATGATGTGGACGAAGCGGTGCTGCTCTCCGACCGTATCGTGATGATGACCAACGGTCCGGCCGCCCATATCGGCGAAGTGCTGGACGTGCCGCTGGCCCGCCCGCGCAACCGCATCGAGCTTGCATCCGACAAGATCTACCTCAAATGCCGCGAGGCTGTGCTGAAGTTCCTTTACGAACGTCACCGCTTCGTCGAAGCCGCGGAGTAATCACCATGACGCAAAAACTCGTCATCATCGGCAATGGCATGGCGCCGGGGCGCATGCTGGAAAACCTGTTCGAAACCGCACCCGGCCTCTACGATGTCACCATCTTCAACGCCGAGCCGCGCGTCAATTACGACCGCATCATGCTCTCGCCGGTGCTCTCAGGCGAAAAGAGCTATGAAGACATCGTCATCCATAATGACGAATGGTATGCCGCTAACAATGTGACGCTGCACAAGGGCGCAAAAGTCACCCGCATCGACCGGGCCAACAAGATCGTCACCAGCGAAAACGGCATCACGGCTTCCTACGACAGACTGGTGATCGCCACCGGCTCTCTTCCCTTCATCATCCCCGTTCCCGGCCATCAACTGCCGGGCGTGCTCGCCTATCGCGATCTCGACGATGTGACGAAGATGCTGGAGATCGCCAAAGGCAAGGGCCGCGCCATCGTTATCGGTGCCGGGCTTCTCGGGCTGGAAGCCGCCTATGGCCTGAAACGGCAGGGCATGGATGTCACCGTCATCCATCTGATGCCGACAATCATGGAGCGCCAGCTCGATCCGGCGGCCGCCTATCTTCTGGAAAAGGCGCTGAACGAGCGCGGCATCGACATCATCACCAAGGCCAATACCAAGTGCATTCTTGGTGAGGAGAAGGTAGAGGGCATCGAGCTGGAGGACGGCCGGATCATCAAGGGTGATATGGTGGTGATGGCGGTCGGCATTCGCCCCGCCTCCGGCCTCGCAAAGGAGGCAGGCATCGCCGTCAATCGCGGTATCGTCGTGGATGATGGCATGATGACCTCGGACGCCTCGATCTACGCTCTCGGCGAATGCGCTGAACATCGCGGCATGTGCTACGGGCTGGTTGCGCCGCTTTATGAATCGGCGCGGGTGCTGGCCGACCGGCTTTGCGGCGGTTCTGCCGAATATCACGGCTCCGTCACCAACACGAAACTGAAGGTCACCGGCATCAATCTGTTTTCCGCCGGTGATTTCGCGGAGGGCGACGACCGCGAGGAAATCGTGCTGCGCGACGCCACCGCTGGCGTCTACAAGCGCCTGATCCTCAAGGAAAACCGCATCATCGGCGCGGTTCTTTACGGCGAGACGGCTGATGGCTCGTGGTTCTTCGACCTGATGAAGAAATCGACCGACATTTCCGCCATGCGCGAAACCCTTATCTTCGGCCAGGCCTATCAGGGAGGGTCCCCATTGGACCCTATGGCGGCCGTTGCAGCCTTGCCGGATGATGCGGAAATCTGCGGCTGCAACGGCGTTTGCAAGGGTAAGATCACCTCGGCCATCACCTCCAAGGGGCTGACCTCGCTGGATGATGTGCGCGCCCACACCAAGGCGTCCGCCTCCTGCGGCAATTGCACCGGCCTTGTCGAGCAGTTGATGACGCTGACGCTAGGCGATACCTACAACCCCGCCGCCGTGCAGCCCATGTGCAAATGCACCGATCTCGGCCACGACGATGTGCGTCGTCTCATCAAGGCCAAGGGCTTAAAGACCATTCCCGCCGTGATGCAGGAACTGGAATGGAAAACCTCCTGCGGCTGCGCCAAGTGCCGTCCGGCACTCAATTATTACCTCGTCTGCGATTTCCCGGACGAATATGCCGACGACTACCAGTCGCGTTACATCAATGAGCGCGTTCACGCCAATATCCAGAAGGACGGCACCTATTCGGTCGTTCCGCGCATGTGGGGCGGCGTCACGAACGCCGACGAGCTTCGCGCCATCGCCGATGTCGTCGACAAGTTCGAGATTCCCCTGGTGAAAGTCACCGGCGGCCAGCGCATCGACCTCCTCGGCATCGAGAAGGAAGACCTGCCAGCCGTCTGGGCTGATCTCGGCAAGGCCGGCTTCATCTCCGGTCAGGCTTATGCCAAGGGCTTGCGTACAGTGAAAACCTGCGTCGGTGAGCAATGGTGCCGGTTCGGCACGCAGGATTCCACCGGGCTTGGCATCCGCATCGAAAAATTCATGTGGGGCTCGTGGACGCCGGCCAAGCTGAAGCTTGCCGTTTCCGGCTGTCCGCGCAATTGCGCCGAGGCCACCTGCAAGGATATCGGCGTCATCTGCGTCGATTCCGGCTTTGAGATCCATTTCGCCGGTGCCGCCGGTCTCGATATCAAGGGCACGGAAGTTCTGGGGCTCGTCCACACCGAGGATGAGGCGCTGGAGCATATCGTCGCGTTGACCCAGATGTACCGTGAGCAGGCGCGGTATCTTGAGCGCATCTACAAATGGGCCAAGCGCATCGGCTACGACGAGGTCCGTCGTCAGATCATGGACGATGCCGATAAGCGCAAAGCCTATTTCGACCGCTTCGTCTTCAGCCAGAAATTCGCGCAGGTCGATCCCTGGTCGGAACGGGTGTCCGGCCACGACAAGCACGAGTTCAGGCCCATGGCGGCCATCGGTTTCAGCGAGGCAGCGGAGTGAGAACGATGGACAGCAACTGGATCGATATTGGCGATATTTCCGACATTCCGCTGCGCGGCGCGCGTTGCGTGAAAACGCCGATGGGCAAGATTGCGGTGTTCCGCACGGCGGAAAATCAGGTCTTCGCGATTGAGGATCATTGCCCGCACAAGGGCGGTCCGCTCTCCCAGGGCATCGTGCATGGGGCGTCGGTGACGTGTCCGCTGCATAATTGGGTGATTTCGCTGGAAACCGGCAAGGCGCTGGGGGCTGATGAGGGTGAGGTGCGGACGATTCCCGTGCGTAATCTGGATGGGCGGCTGTCCATTGCGCTTGAAACTCTGATGATTGCGGCGGAGTGAATGGCGATGGCGGCGAAGATACCCCCCTCTGTCCTGCCGGACATCTCCCCCACAAGGGGGGAGATCGACAAGCGGAAGTCTCCTCGTTTCCCGTCCACCGGCGACGACGCCAGTTGTGAAGGGAAGTTTGTGCCGCGATTGATCTCCCTCCTTGTGGGGGAGATGCCCGGCAGGGCAGAGGGGGGTAAGCGTCATACGCCGAGAGGGCAACTCGATGCCCGCTGAAACCAAAACCACCTGCCCCTATTGCGGCGTCGGCTGCGGCGTCATCGCCACCGTCAATGATTCCGGCGTCGTTTCCGTCAAGGGCGACCCGGACCACCCCGCCAATTTCGGTCGGCTATGCTCCAAGGGTTCGGCTCTCGCCGAAACCATCGATCTCGACGGCCGCCTCCTCCACCCGGAAATCGCCGGCAGGCGGGCGGCATGGGACGAGGCGCTCGATCTCGTCGCTTCCCGTTTTTCCGACGCCATTGCCGAACACGGCCCGGATTCGGTCGCCTTTTACGTTTCCGGCCAGTTACTGACGGAAGATTATTACCTGGCGAACAAGCTGATGAAAGGTTTCATCGGCTCGGCCAATATCGACACCAATTCAAGGCTCTGCATGTCGTCCTCCGTCGCCGGCCACCGCCGCGCCTTCGGCGCGGATACGGTGCCGGGAACCTACGAGGATATGGAGCTTGCCGATCTGGTGATCCTCACCGGTTCCAACCTCGCCTGGTGCCATCCCGTTCTTTATCAAAGGCTGGCGGCGGCGAAGGCGGCGCGGCCGGGGATGAAGGTCGTCGTCATCGATCCGCGCCGGACGATGAGCGCTGATATTGCCGATATGCACCTTGCAATCCGCCCGGATGGCGATGTGGCGCTGTTTACCGGCCTGCTGGCGCATCTTTTCGCCAGCAGCGCAATAGACCGCGGTTACGTTGAAAACCACACGGCCGGTTTCGAGGCCGCCACGCAGGCCGCAAGTGAGCATAGCCTGCCGGAAATTGCCGAGGCCACCGGCCTGACCATCGCCGAACTGATTCCCTTTTATGAATTGTTCGAGCGCACGGAAAAAACCGTCACCTGTTACAGCCAGGGCGTCAACCAGTCGGAGAGCGGCACCGACAAGGTCAACGCCATCATCAATTGCCACCTCGCCACCGGCCGCATCGGCAGGCCGGGCATGGGGCCGTTTTCGCTGACTGGTCAGCCGAACGCCATGGGCGGGCGCGAGGTTGGCGGGCTGGCAAACATGCTGGCTGCCCATATGTCCATCGAAAATGCTGACGACCGCGACCGCGTGCAGCGCTTCTGGGCCTCGCCCGCCATCGCGCAGAAACCCGGTCTCAAGGCGGTGGATATGTTCCGGGCGGTGGCTGATGGCCGCATCAAGGCGCTGTGGATCATGGCCACAAACCCGGTCGTCTCCATGCCGGATGCCGGTGCCGTCGAGGTGACGATCAAGGCCTGTCCTTTCGTCGTCGTCTCCGATGTCATGGCCAATACAGACACGGCCCGCCATGCTCATGTTCTTCTGCCCTCGCTCGGTTGGGGCGAAAAGGACGGTACGGTTACCAATTCCGAACGACGCATTTCCCGTCAGCGCAGCTTTCTCGATGCACCCGGCGAAGCGAAAGCCGACTGGTGGCAGATGGCGGAAGTGGCCCGACGCATGGGCTTCGACGCTGCTTTTGCTTACCAGCAGCCCTCGGAGATTTTTGCAGAACATGCAGCCCTTTCGGGTTTCGAGAATGCGGGGCGTCGGGATTTTGATATCGGCGGAATCGAACGCGATTCCTACGAGACGATGGCACCCGTCCAGTGGCCGAAAGCCGGGGCCGGCGAGGCCGAGGTGACGCGCTTTTTTGCAAATGGCCGGTTTTATCATGCCGATGGCAAGGCACGCTTCATCGCCACCGCCCTGCCGGAGACGGACAGAACATCGGCGGACTATCCGCTGACGCTAAATACCGGCCGCATTCGCGATCAATGGCACACGATGACGCGCACCGGCAAAAGCGCGCGTCTCACCGCCCATATTGCCGAACCTTTTGCAGAAATTCACCCGCGCGATGCGCAGGCGCTCGGCATAAAAAGCGCCGATCTGGTGGAGCTGGAAAGCCCGCACGGCAAGGTCCTGCTGCGGGCGCTGGTCAGTGAAAGGCAGGCGCGGGGATCGGTCTTTGCGCCGATGCACTGGAACGACCAGTTCGCGTCGCGGGCGCGGATCGATGTCGTTGTCGCGCCGGTCACGGACCCGCATTCCGGCCAGCCCGCTTCGAAAAACGTGGGCGTGAGGGTAACGCGCTTCGAGGCGAGCGCCTATGGTTTCGCCATCTGCCGCAGCCGGCCGGATGCGCCGGATTGCGCTTATTGGGCCGTCGCCAAGGCCGAGGGCGGCTATCGGATGGAGCTTGCCTTCGCGGAAGCGCCTGAAGACTGGACGCTCTGGGCGCGGCGGGTCTTCGGCATCGATGTCCGGATCGAGCCGCTGGGCTATAGCGACCGGCAGACGGGCGATCTGCGCCTTGCCTTTTTCGACGGCGATACGCTGCTTGCAGCGCTGTTCATCGCGCGGGAGCCGGTGGCGGTCGCTCGCAACTGGGCGATATCGCAGCTTTCCGAGCGCCATGAGGATTTGCGCATGCGGTTTGCGCTGGTCGCCGGTCGTCCGGGGGCCGGGCGGGCCGATCCGGGCGCAACGGTCTGCTCCTGCTTTAATGTCGGGGTGAACCAGATCACCGCCGCCATTCGTGAGGGCTGCCACAGTGTCGAAGCCATCGGCAATGCGTTGAACGCCGGAACCAATTGCGGCTCCTGCCGCGCCGAAATCAGGGGGATCATCGATGGATGCCTTAAAACCGCAGCGGAATGAACCGGCCCGTATGGAGAGGCTCGCCAAATTGCCGGTCTTCTGGGGGCTCGAGGGTAAGCGCGTCGTTCTGACAGGCGGATCGGACGGAGCAGCCTGGAAGGCGGAACTGTTGTTGGCCTGCGGGGCGCAGCTTGATCTTTATTGCGAGGAAAGCGGGCTTTCGGAAAGCCTCGCGACGCTCGTCGCAAAAAGCCCGATGCTGACATGGCATGACCGTTGCTGGGATGCAGATATTTTCAAAGGGGCGGAACTGGCGCTGGCAGATTGCGAAGCTGAAGAGGAAGCCGGAAGATTTTATCATGCCGCGCGGGCAGCAGGCGTGCCGGTCAATGTCATCGACAAGCCGGAATTCTGCCAGTTCCAGTTTGGTTCGATCGTCAATCGCTCACCGGTGGTGGTGTCGATCTCCACCGATGGTGCCGCGCCCATTCTGGCGCAGGCCATCCGCCGGCGCATCGAGACATTGCTGCCGCTTTCGCTCAAGGACTGGGGCGCTCTTGCCCAGACAATTCGAGAGCGCGTTAATCTGCGGCTTGCGCCTGGCGCGGCACGGCGCTCTTTCTGGGAAAAGTTTGTCGACCGGGCTTTTACCGAAAGACTGGACGAGGGTAGCGAAGAACGGCTGCTGAAAGATGTAGCGACGCGGACGGGGCTGGCAGAATCGGGACGTGGTTTTGTGACGCTGGTGGGCGCAGGGCCAGGTGATGCCGAGCTTTTAACCCTGAAAGCGGTGCGTGCCCTGCAGGCGGCCGATGTCATCCTGTTCGACGATCTCGTCTCAGCGGAGGTGCTGGAACTGGCGCGGCGGGAGGCCAAGCGCATGCTGGTCGGCAAGCGCGGCGGCCGCGAAAGCTGCAAACAGGAAGACATCAACGACATGATGATCCGCTTCGCCAAGGCCGGTAGACGGGTGGTGCGGCTGAAATCCGGCGATCCGATGATTTTCGGGCGCGCCGGCGAGGAGATCGCGGCGCTGGAAGCCGAAAATATCCCGGTCGAGGTTGTGCCCGGCATCACCGCCGCAAGCGCCATGGCCTCACGTCTCGGCGTTTCCCTGACCCATCGCGACCATGCCCAATCCGTTCGGTTCGTCACCGGACATTCGCGGCAGGGAAAGCTGCCGGAAAATATCGACTGGCAGTCCCTGTCGAACCCTTCGGTGACCACGGTGTTTTACATGGGCGGGCGAACCGCCGCGGACATCCAGTCTTGCCTGCTCGCCCACGGCATGCCCGCCTCGACCCCCGTGGTTGTGATGATTTCCGTCAGCCGGGTGAATGAACAACGCTGGTGCGGTTCGCTCGCGCAACTGGTTGCTGCAGTCGAGAGGCTGGGCGTGAACGAACCCGTGCTGATCGGTGTCGGGGATGCGTTCCGTTCCGCTTCTGTCAACGGCGGAGAACAGACCGCTGCTGCGCCTTTTCAAAAAGCCGGCTAATAAACTTTTTGATCAGGCCCCTGCATTCTTCAGGAAAATCCGCAAAGTGGTAGCTAACGCCGCTATAAAACCCTCCCTTGACATTGGTTTTTCGTTCGCTCTTCAATAAAACGAAAAAATTGGAAGAGGAGGGAGGCTGAAATGCTGCTCACACCGCGTCAGGATGAAATCGTTGCGCTGGCGAAAGCGAACGGCCGGGTGCTGGTCGACGAACTGGCGGCGCGGTTTTCGGTGACCCCCCAGACGATCCGCAAAGACCTCAACGATCTCTGCGATACACGGGTGCTGACCCGCATTCATGGCGGCGCGCTTTTCCCCAGCGGCAATGAAAACGTCAAATACGAGGCGCGGCGGGCGATTGCTTCTGTCGAAAAACAGGCGATCGGGGCCGCTGCCGCTGCCCTCATCCCCAATAATTCGTCGCTTTTCATCAATATCGGCACGACCACCGAAGCGGTTGGCGAAGCCCTGGCGGATCATCACGAATTGATGGTGATCACCAATAATATAAACGTTGCCAACAGGTTAAGGGTGTTCCCGGGCATTGAGGTGGTGATTGCCGGCGGCGTGGTGCGTGGCTCCGATGGCGGTATCGTCGGTGAGGCGGCAGTGGATTTCATCCGTCAGTTCAAGGTCGATTTCGCCGTAATCGGTGTTTCGGCCATCGATGAGGACGGGGCTCTGCTGGACTTCGACTTCCGTGAGGTCAAGGTGGCGCAGGCGATCATCTCCAATGCCCGCCATGTCATTCTGGTTTCGGATTCACTGAAATTCGAACGCACCGCCCCGGTGCGTATCGGCCATCTTTCGCAGGTTCACACCTTCATCACCGATCATTGTCCGGTTGATTCCATCCGCAGCATCTGTGCTGATCATGATGTTCGGCTGATCGAAACCGAGGCCCGTGACGCCTGATTGAGCGGCGCCGGAATTTCGTTTGACATTCGTTTTGTCTTCGAATTAGATAGCTGTGCTTTCAATATATCGATGGGGAGAGCGTCGATGAAAGCGCGGGAGGGTGCATGTCTGACGAGGCAATTCACGATATTTTCGTGATCGGCGGCGGTATCAATGGCTGCGGCATTGCGCGCGACGCCGTCGGCAGAGGCTATTCCGTCGCACTTGCGGAAATGAACGATTTCGCCTCCGGCACGTCATCGGCTGCCACGAAGCTCATCCACGGCGGTTTGCGGTATCTCGAACATTATGAATTCCGCCTCGTGCGAGAGGCCTTGATGGAACGCGAGGTGCTGTGGGCCATGGCGCCGCATATCATCTGGCCCATGCGTTTCGTGCTGCCGTTCCAGAAGGGCGGGGTGCGCCCGGCCTGGCTCGTGCGTCTCGGGCTTTTCCTTTACGATCATCTCGGCGGCCGCAAGCTTTTGCCGGCCACCCGTTCGCTCGACCTGCGCCGCGATCCCGCCGGAAAACCGCTAAAGCCGATTTTTGCCCGCGCCTTCGAATATTCCGATGGCTGGGTGGATGATGCCCGTCTGGTGGTGTTGAACGCCCGCGATGCGGCCGATCGTGGCGCCGTGATCCTTAACCGCACGCAGGTGGTTTCCGCGCGGCGCGAGGGTGCCTTCTGGCGGGTTGAAACGAAAAATGCCGCCGGCGAAAGCAAGACCTACCGGGCGCGCATGCTGGTAAATGCCGCAGGCCCCTGGGTAGACAAGGTTCTGGCTGCGACATTTGGCAAGAACAATGTTCACAATGTCCGCCTCGTGCAGGGCAGCCACATCATCGTGCGCAAGAAGTTTGCCGATCCGCGCGCCTATTTTTTCCAGAATCCGGACGGCCGCATCATCTTCGCTATCCCCTATGAGCAGGATTTTACCCTGATCGGCACGACGGATCGCGACTATACCGCCGATCCCCGGGCTGTTAAGATCAGCGATGAGGAAATCAGCTATCTCTGCAATGCCGCGAGTGAATATTTCGCTGAACCGGTAAAGCCCGCCGATATCGTCTGGACCTATTCTGGTGTGCGGCCGCTTTTTGATGACGGCGCATCGAAAGCACAGGAAGCGACCCGCGACTATGTGCTGAAAACCGAAGGGGCGGAAGGTGAAGCGCCGCTCCTCAATATCTTCGGCGGCAAGCTCACCACCTATCGGCGGCTTGCCGAACATGCTCTTGAAAAAATCGGCGATGCGCTGGGTGAAAAGGGCACGCCCTGGACAGCGGGTTCGCATTTGCCGGGCGGAAATTTCGGTGCCGAGGCCTATGCGGAAGAGGTCAAGGCCTTACGGTCGCGCTATCCCTTCCTCGATAGGCGTCATGCCGAGCGGCTGGTTCGTTGTTATGGAACGGATGCGGTGGCCATAATTGGCGCAGCTGCGGATACGACGGCGTTGGGTCGGCATTTCGGTGGCACGCTTTACGAGGCCGAGGTTCGCTGGCTGATGGCGCGGGAGTGGGCGCTGACGGCGGAAGATATTCTCTGGCGCCGCACCAAGCAGGGGCTTTTCCTGACGCCTGAAGAGGTGCTTGGGCTGACGGATTATATCGATGACATTGCAGGTGGACGCTTGAAGGCAATCTGACGATCCGATCGAAAAGCGGAGGAGGCTTTGGATCACCATGCTTGAATTGCGAAACGTCTCGAAGATGGTGGGTGGTGACTATCATATTCACCCGACCGATCTGACGTTGCAGCGCGGAAGCCTGAACGTCCTGCTTGGACCGACGCTTTCGGGCAAGACGACGCTGATGCGGCTGATGGCCGGGCTGGACAAGCCGAGCGGCGGCTCGATCCTCTTTAATGGCGAGGATGTGACCGGCTGGCCGGTACAGAAGCGCAACGTCGCCATGGTCTACCAGCAGTTCATCAATTATCCGGCGCTCTCCGTTTATGAAAACATCGCTTCGCCGATGCGGGTTGCCGGCAAGGACCAGTCGACCATCGACCGGGAGGTGAGAAAGGCCGCCGAGCTTCTGAGGCTGACGCCCTATCTCGACCGGACGCCGCTCAATCTTTCCGGCGGCCAGCAGCAGCGCACGGCACTTGCACGCGCCATCGTCAAGAACGCCAATCTGGTGCTGCTCGATGAGCCGCTGGCCAATCTCGACTACAAGCTGCGTGAGGAACTGCGCGAGGAGCTGCCACGCATCTTCGCCGAGTCCGGTGCGATCTTTGTTTATGCCACGACCGAACCTTCGGAGGCGCTGCTTCTGGGTGGCAATACGGCGACGCTCAACGAAGGAAGGGTGACGCAGTTCAACCGCACGATCGAGGTTTACCGGCAGCCAGTGGATATCGTGACCGCGGAAATTTTTGCCGATCCGCCGCTCAACACCATCGAGGTCATCAAGTCGGGTAACGCTTTCACGCGCGCTGACAAAGCGGTGGTTGCGGTGCCGGCGCATCTTGCCGCCGTGCCGGATGGACCTTTGACCATTGCCTTCCAGCCGCATCATCTTTTCCCGTATGCGAAGGGTGAGGCGCGGCAATCCATCCGGGCGCGGACGCTGATTTCCGAAATCGCGGGCTCGGAGAGTTTCGTGCATGTGGAATTTTCCGGCCGGCGCTGGGTCATGCTGGCGCACGGTATTCACGACATCGAACCCGACAGGGATATCGAGCTGTTTCTTGATACAAAACACCTGATGGCCTTTGACGCGAATGGTCGCGCCATCGGCAAAGCGGCCTGAGGGGGAGATCGGTCATGGCACGCATCACGCTCGATCACATCCGCCACGCCTATAACGCCAAGGCGCAGGCTGCCGGCGATTATGCGCTGAAAGAAGTGCATCACGAATGGGAGGATGGCGGCGCCTATGCGCTGCTCGGACCTTCCGGTTGCGGCAAGACCACGCTGCTCAACATCATTTCCGGCCTGCTGCGCCCCTCCGAAGGCCGCATCGCCTTTGATGGAACCGACGTGACCGATTTTGCGACTGAAGATCGCAACATCGCTCAGGTCTTCCAGTTCCCAGTCGTTTACGACACGATGACGGTCTACGACAATCTCGCCTTTCCGCTGCGTAACCGGCAGGTGCCGGAAGCCGAAGTGGATCGTCGGGTGCGAGAAATTCTCGAAATGACCGACCTCTCCGGCATGGCCAAACGCCATGCGCGCGGATTGACGGCAGACCAGAAGCAGAAGATTTCGCTGGCGCGCGGTCTCGTGCGCTCCGACGTCAACGCCATTCTCTTCGACGAGCCGCTAACGGTCATCGATCCGCATATGAAATGGGTGCTGCGCTCGCAGTTGAAGCGCCTGCACCGCCAGTCCGGTTTCACCATGGTCTATGTCACCCATGACCAGACCGAGGCGCTGACCTTCGCCGACAAGGTCGTTGTCATGTATGACGGGCAGATCGTTCAGATCGGCACGCCCGCGGAGCTCTTCGAGCGGCCGGGACATACATTCGTCGGTTATTTCATCGGCTCGCCGGGCATGAATGTGTTGCCCGCCAACATCGAGGGGACGACAGCTGTGGTCGGCGGTCTTGGTGTGCCGCTGGCAGGTGCGCCGAAGGTCGATGGAGCGCAACGCATCGAGATCGGTATCCGCCCGGAATTCATCCGGCTGGAGCGCGGCGGCATGCCGATCACTATCGACAAGGTTGAGGATATCGGCCGGCAGAAGATCGTCCGCGCCCGGTTTGCCGGCCAGAAGCTGGCAATCGTTGTCGCCGAAGACGAGGAAATTCCGGCGGAAGCGGGTGTCCGTTTCGACCCGGCTGCGGTCGGCGTTTTTGCTGATTCCTGGCGCGTGAAGATGGGAGCCTGACCATGGAGAAAAGCTGGAACAACAAGGCGTGGTTCATGGTGCTGCCGGTGCTGGTGCTGGTCGCCTTTTCCGCCGTCATTCCGCTGATGACCGTCGTGAATTATTCGGTGCAGGATACCTTCGGCAACAACCAGTTCTTTTGGGCGGGAACGCAATGGTTTCAGGAAATCCTGAGCTCCGACCGCTTCTGGAACGCGCTCGGACGCAATCTGGTCTTTTCCGGCATCATCCTGGCAATCGAAATTCCGCTCGGCATCTTCATCGCACTCAAAATGCCGAAATCCGGCATCGGCGTGCCGATCTGCCTCGTTACCATGGCGTTGCCGCTGCTGGTACCGTGGAATGTGGTGGGCACGATCTGGCAGGTCTTTGGCCGCAGCGATATCGGGCTGCTCGGTTATTATGCCAATCAGCTCGGGCTTGACTATAACTATGTCAACGATCCCGTCGATGCCTGGATTACGGTCGTCATTATGGATGTCTGGCACTGGACGAGCCTTGTCGTGCTCCTGTGCTACGCCAGCCTCGTTTCCATTCCGGATGCCTATTATCAGGCGGCACGGATCGACGGCGCATCACGTTTCGCGGTGTTCCGGTTCATTCAGTTGCCGAAGATGAAGCGGGTGCTGCTGATCGCCTTCCTGCTGCGCTTCATGGACAGTTTCATGATCTATACCGAGCCCTTCGTCGTCACCGGCGGCGGCCCGGGTAACTCCACCACCTTCCTGTCCATCGATCTCGTGAAGATGGCGCTCGGCCAGTTCGACCTCGGCCCGGCGGCGGCCATGTCGCTGATCTACTTCCTCATCATCCTGCTGTTGTCCTGGGTGTTCTACACCGTGATGACCAGCCACGACGCGGAGACTTGAGACATGAGCGCCTCCAATGTCACCACCGGCGTGGAGCGAAATGGCTTCGGCACTGGCTCAGCGGTGTCGGTAAGGCCTAGCTTTGCCGGAACAGCACGATCACGCCGCCACCATGGGCCGTCCAGGTTTTCCTGGCTGGTGCCGACGATCTACATCATCCTTCTGCTGGTTCCGATCTACTGGCTTATCAATATGAGCTTCAAGACGAACGCGGAAATCGTCTCGTCGATGACGCTTTATCCGCACCAGCCGACGCTCCAGAACTATCGCACGATCTTCACCGATTCATCCTGGTATTCGGGTTACATCAACTCGATCATCTACGTCGTCATGAACATGGTGATTTCCGTCGCAGCGGCGCTTCCGGCAGCCTATGCCTTCTCGCGTTACCGTTTCCTGGGCGACAAACACCTGTTCTTCTGGCTTTTGACCAACCGCATGGCGCCGCCCGCCGTATTTGCGCTGCCGTTCTTCCAGCTCTATTCGGCGTTCGGGCTGATCGACACGCATATCGCCGTGGCGCTGGCGCATTGCCTGTTCAACGTGCCGCTGGCGGTGTGGATTCTTGAAGGTTTCATGTCCGGCGTGCCGAAGGAAATCGACGAAACCGCCTATATTGACGGCTATTCCTTCCCGAAATTTTTCGTGAAGATCTTCATGCCGCTCATCGCCTCCGGCATCGGGGTCGCCTGTTTCTTCAGCTTCATGTTCTCATGGGTCGAACTTCTGATCGCCCGCACGCTGACGACGACGGACGCCAAGCCGATTGCTGCGACGATGACACGCACCGTCTCCGCCGCCGGCATGGACTGGGGCCTGCTTGCCGCTGCCGGTGTGCTGACGCTGATACCGGGTGCGCTGGTGATCTGGTTCGTGCGCAATTACATCGCCAAGGGCTTTGCGCTGGGGAGGGTTTGACCATGATGAAGATGCCCGATTTTACCTGGATGGCGTGGACCTGGCAGACGGCGGCTTTTTTCGCTGCCATCGCTGTGCTGCTGGTTGGCATGTGGGTCTGGGAACGTCTCTCGCCCGGCGGCAATCCCCGCTTCGGCCTGTTGCGGTTCGAAACGACGCGCGGCGACAGGCTGTTCATTTCGCTGCTCGGCAGCGCCTTCATTCATCTCGCATGGCTCGGGCTGGTCGGCCCGAACCTGTGGTGGGCTCTCGCTCTATCCTTGGTCTACGCCATCGGCGTTTTCCGTTTTGTCTAGAGCGGGATGGCGAAAAGTGTGAGCGGTTTTCGCCTGAAATCCCGCTCTAACTTTATGATGTAGATCAGGATTCAGATTTTAGGTCGATCTGACCTAAAATCATCCTGATCTAGAGCAGAAAAAAGGTGCGGCGGAGGAAAACCGCACCCGCAGACTTCATGCAATCGCAACCCTTGGGAGGACTGATATGCGACGGCATCTGATGACGACGACGGCAGCCATGCTGCTGGCAATGACGGGTTCCGCTTTCGCCGGAATGGAGGAGGCAAAGCAGTTTCTGGACAAGGAAATCGGCGACATGTCGTCGCTTTCCCGTGCGGAGCAGGAAAAGGAACTGCAATGGTTTGTCGATGCGGCGAAACCCTTTTCGGGCATGGAAATCAAGGTGGTTTCCGAATCCCTGACAACGCATGAATATGAATCCAAGGTTCTGGCTCCGGCCTTTACCGCCATTACCGGCATCAAGGTCACGCATGACATCATCCAGGAAGGTGACGTCGTCGAAAAAATCCAGACCCAGATGCAGACCGGCCAGAACCTTTATGACGGCTGGGTCAACGATAGCGATCTCATCGGCACGCATTGGCGTTACCAGCAGGTGCGCAACCTGACGGACTTCATGGCCAATGAGGGCAAGGACGTCACCAATCCCGGTCTCGACCTCAAGGACTTCATCGGCAGCGCCTTTACGACGGCACCGGACAAGAAGCTCTACCAGCTTCCCGACCAGCAATTCGCGAACCTCTACTGGTTCCGTTATGACTGGTTCAACGACGACAAGAACAAAGCCGATTTCAAGGCCAAATACGGCTACGACCTCGGTGTGCCCGTCAACTGGTCTGCCTATGAGGATATCGCGGAATTCTTCACCGGCCGCGATGTCGGCGGCAAGAAGGTCTTCGGCCATATGGACTACGGCAAGAAGGACCCGTCGCTCGGCTGGCGCTTCACCGATGCCTGGCTTTCCATGGCCGGCAACGGCGACAAGGGTCTGCCAAACGGCCTGCCTGTCGACGAATGGGGCATCAAGGTCAATGACAAATCGCAGCCGGTCGGCTCGTGCGTCGCACGCGGCGGCGATACCAACGGTCCCGCTTCGGTCTATTCCATCGAGAAATATCTCGAGTGGCTGAAGAAATACGCGCCGCCGGAAGCACAGGGCATGACCTTCTCCGAGTCAGGTCCGGTGCCGGCGCAGGGCAACGTCGCCCAGCAGATATTCTGGTACACGGCCTTCACTGCCGATATGGCCAAGCCGGGCTTGCCTGTCGTGAACGAGGACGGTTCGCCGAAATGGCGCGTCGCACCTTCCCCGCATGGCGTCTACTGGAAGGACGGCATGAAGCTCGGTTATCAGGATGTGGGTTCGTGGACACTGATGAAATCCACCCCCGACGACCGCGCCAAGGCCGCATGGCTTTATGCGCAGTTCGTGACTTCCAAGACAGTGGATGTGAAGAAGAGCCACGTCGGTCTCACCTTCATTCGTGACACCACCATCCATCACAAGAGCTTCACGGACCGGGCTTCCAAGCTCGGTGGTTTGATCGAGTTCTACCGTTCGCCGGCTCGCGTACAGTGGTCACCGACCGGCACCAACGTTCCTGATTATCCGAAGCTGGCACAGCTATGGTGGCAGGCAATCGGCGATGCGTCGTCGGGTGCCAAAACCGCTCAGGCTGCAATGGACTCACTCTGCGCCGAGCAGGAAAAGGTCATGGCCCGTATCGAGCGCGCCGGTGTGCAGGGCGATATCGGCCCGAAACTGGCGGAAGAACATGATATCGACTACTGGAACAAGGACGCCGTTTCGAAGGGCAATCTGGCACCCCAGCTGAAGATCGCCAACGAAAAGGAAAAGCCGGTCACCGTCAATTACGACGAACTGGTCAAAAGCTGGCAGAAGTAATTTCTGCATCAAATCTGAACAAACCGGGGCGGCTTTGCCGCCCCGTCATTGCGTCTGAAAGGGAGTGACATAATGGGCGGTTATATTCTGGCGATCGATCAGGGGACGACATCGACGAGGTCGATGGTCTTTGATCGCGACATGCGGGTGATCGGTGTCGGCCAGCGAGAATTTCCGCAGCATTTCCCGGCCTCCGGCTGGGTCGAGCACGATGCCGAAGATATCTGGAAAAGCGTGCTCGAAACCATCCGGCTGGCGCTTGCCGATGCCGGCATCGCCGCATCCGATATTGCAGCAATCGGCATCACAAACCAGCGTGAAACAACCGTGCTGTGGGACCGCAACACCGGCGAGGCCGTGCATCGCGCCGTGGTCTGGCAGGATCGTCGCGCCGCGCCGGTCTGCGAGGACCTGAAGCGCCGAGGGCTGGAGCCGCTGTTTTCGAAAAAGACCGGACTGCTGCTCGATCCCTATTTTTCCGGCACCAAGCTGAAATGGCTTCTCGATAGCGTCAGCGGCCTTCGCGAAAAAGCCGTGAAGGGAGAAATCTGCTTCGGCACCGTCGACAGTTTCCTGATCTATCGCCTGACTGGCGGCCGGCGTCATGTGACTGACGCCACTAATGCCTCCCGTACCTTGATCTACAACATCGAAGACAACGCCTGGGATGACGAATTGCTGTCTATCCTTAACATTCCCCGCGCCATGCTGCCGGAGGTGCTGGACTGCGCTGCCGATTTCGGCGTGACGGATAAGGCGCTTCTCGGTGCGGAAATTCCAATCCTCGGTGTGGCCGGCGATCAGCAGGCCGCCGTTATCGGCAATGCCTGCTTCGAGCCGGGCATGATGAAATCTACCTATGGCACGGGCTGCTTTGCCCTTCTCAATACCGGCACAGACCGGGTGGCATCCACCAACCGGTTGCTAACGACGATTGCTTACCGCCTCGATGGCGTGACGACCTATGCGCTTGAAGGTTCGATCTTCATTGCCGGCGCCGCCGTGCAATGGCTGCGTGACGAACTTGGTTTCATCTCGGTTGCGTCTGAAGTCAGCGCGCTCGCCGAAAAGGCCGATCCCAAGCAGCGGGTTTATCTCGTGCCGGCCTTTACCGGCCTTGGCGCGCCTTATTGGGATGCCGAGGCCCGCGGAGCGATTTTCGGCCTGACGCGCGGTACGGGACCTGCGGAATTTGCCCGCGCGGCGCTCGAAAGCGTTGCCTACCAGACGTTCGATCTCCTGGACGCCATGCGCAAGGACTGGGCGGGTGACAATGGCAAGACGGTGCTGAGGGTGGATGGCGGCATGGTCGCTTCCGATTGGACCATGCAGCGGCTGGCGGATATTCTTGCCGCCCCGGTCGATCGTCCGGTCTTTCTGGAAACGACCATTCTGGGCGCAGCCTGGCTTGCGGCCTCCCGCGCCGGCATCTGGCCGGACCGCAAGGCCTTTGCCGACCATTGGCGCCGTGACCGCCGCTTCAGCCCCGACATGGAAGAAAGCGAGCGGAAGAACGCGATCGCGGGCTGGCGTGACAGCGTTGGCCGTTGCCTCTCGAAACGGGACAATTGAGGCGCGTTACACGAAGCTGCCGGGTGCGATGCTCTTGCTGGACACGAGATCGGAAAGGGCGCGCACCAGCTTCGTATCCGTACCCTTGCTCGGCTGAAGCACGAATTCCACATCCTCAAGCGCCGGCAGCACGCCGGCGGCAATTTCCTTGAGGCCGGCCGGCGCCATGCTGCGGGGCTGCACCAGAATGCCCATGCCCGCTCTTGCCGCTGCGGTCAGTCCACTCAGACTGCCGCAGGTGCAGACGATCCGCCAGGCGAGACCGGCCCGGTCGAGCGCTTCCTGCGCCGCCTTTCTGGTAATGCTCGGCGGTGGAAAGGCGATGAGCGGCAGGGCATCCGGCTGGTTCAGCATGCGTTCCGGGTCGCGCGCCAGCCACACGAGCGGTTCGCGGTAGAGAAAATGGCCGAGCTTATCGCCGAGACGGCGTTTGGCCAGCACCACATCCAGCTCGCCATTGTCCTGCATCTGGTAGAGTACGCCGCTCAGCGAAACCGTCAGTTCAAGATCCACCAGCGGATAAAGCCGGATGAATTCCTCCAGAATGGCTGTCAGCCTGCTGGCGACGAAATCTTCAGACACACCAAGCCTCAGCTGTCCGCGCAGGCGGTTTTCGCTGAACAGCGATGAAACCTTGCTGTCGATATCAAGCATGTTGCGGGCGTAACCCAAAAGGGCCTCACCCTCGCCGGTCAGTTTCACCTGATGGGTGCTGCGTGCGATCAGCCGGCGGCCAAGCGCGGCCTCAAGCCTTTGGATATGCTGGCTGACGGTGGATTGGCCAATGCCGAGCCGCTCGGCAGCAAGCGTGAAACTGCCGGTTTGCTGAAGCATGACGAAGCTGGCAAGATGTTGAAGGTTCAGCATTATCTCAAATCATGATAACTGTTAATCTTTGCATCGGAAATCATGATGAGCGATAGTAACGCGCGTTTCAAGCAAAACCGATGCCGGAAAGACCTCTTATGACCCGCTTTTTGCCCGACCGTTTTACCATGATGCTGGTGGCCACCGTGATTTTGGCTTCCATCCTGCCGATCAGTGGTGAGCCGGCGGTGTATTTCGGACTTGCGACAAAACTCGCGATCGCTTTGCTGTTTTTCCTGCACGGCGCGCGGCTTTCGCGGGATGTGGTGATTGCGGGCATCCTGCACTGGCGGCTGCATCTGGTGATCCTTCTCGTCACCTTTGGCCTTTTCCCGCTTCTCGGCGTGGCGATCGGCTTTATTCCCGAAAGCATCCTGCCGGCCCCGCTTTATATGGGTGTGCTGTTTCTCTGTGTGCTGCCGTCAACAGTGCAGTCCTCCATCGCCTTCACCTCCATGGCGGGTGGGAATGTTCCGGCGGCGATCTGTTCGGCCTCGGCTTCGAATATTTTCGGCATGTTCCTGACACCATTGCTGGTCGGCCTGCTGTTTACGGTCGGCGGCCATGGCGGCGGATTTTCGCTGGATGCATTCCTGCAAATCTTCCTGCAGCTGCTTTTGCCCTTCATTATTGGCCAGGCGCTGCAGCCGTGGATCGGCGAGTGGATCCGGGCGCGCAAGAAGCTTTTGTCGCCCGTCGATCGCGGTTCGATCCTGATGGTTGTCTACCTGGCGTTTTCCGATGCCGTCATCGAGGGTATCTGGCACACGTTTTCTCTCCGGGATATCGGCGTGGTCATCCTCATCAACATCGTGCTGCTGGCGATTGTTCTCTGCGTGACGATGTTCGGCAGCCGTATACTCGGTTTCGACAAGGCGGATGAAATCACCATCACGTTCTGCGGCTCGAAGAAGAGCCTTGCCAGCGGTGTGCCCATGGCGGGTGCCATTTTCGCCGGCCAGAGCATTGGCGCGATCGTGCTACCGATCATGCTCTTCCACCAGATCCAGCTGATGGTCTGCGCGGTGCTGGCCCAGCGTTATGCCCGCAAGGCGCATGAAAAGGCGGCGATCGCGGAAACGGCGGCTGCGGAAGGTGCGGCGGCATCTGCTCGCTGATATGATCTCCGCAAACAAAAACGGCCCCGTAAAGGGGCCGTTCGTTTTACATGTCAGAAAGCTTAGTTGACCTGAGCCGGGGTAATCTGGGCTTCGATCGTCTTCGGCGCCTCGGCGCTGTCGGACGAGATCGCGATGCGGCGCGGTTTCATGGCTTCCGGAATATTGCGGACGAGGTCGATGTGAAGCAGGCCGTTCTTCAAGGAAGCGGTCTGGACTTCGACGTGATCGGCAAGCTGGAAGCGGCGCTCGAAAGCGCGCGTCGCGATGCCGCGATACAGGAATTCGCCTTCGGTCGTTTTTTCGTCCGTGGCCTTCTCGGCCTTCACCGTCAGTGCGTTGGCGCGGGATTCGATGCTGAGTTCGGTTTCATCGAAACCGGCAACCGCCATGGTGATCCGATAGGCGTTTTCACCTGTTCGTTCGATATTATAGGGCGGATAGGACTGGGCCTGTTCAGGCTGGCCGAGGCCGTCGAGCATCGAGAAAAGACGGTCGAAGCCGACGGTGGAACGATAGAGGGGGGAAAAATCAACGTGACGCATGGTGTCCTCCTTGAGAAGCGACTGTTTGCGGTTAAGTCCGGCATCCCATTCTGGCGATGGCAGGACATATGGCGCGGTCCCGCTCTGGCGACCGCATGAAGAAAATGGGAATGGTCATGCGCGGCGTCAAGGGGGCACGAAAAGACGAGGGCAACATGAACCATGGCTGAACATCCGGTTCCGGCATCGTTCAGTTTGAGAGCCATAAAACTGCGGTCATCGGAGGCATTCTCCGTCGGCAGAAGCAATAACGTCCCTTCTTCTTCTGTCTTATTCGCCGGAACCGCGACTGCTTTAACCGACGGTTCCGGCAATTTTTTCTTTGACCTTCCCGCGCCGCCGACCTATCCCGAAAGGGCAGAAAAGCCGGAAAAGACCGATGATCGAAGCCACATTGCGCGCCAGTGAAGACAACCCGGTTCCCGGCAACCAGACCGTCGGATATTTTACCGGCCACGGCGGCAAACAGCTTCGTTATGCGATCTTTCGCGCCACCCGCTCCATTGCCCGCGGAACAGTGGTTCTGCTGCACGGCAGGAACGAATGTATCGAGAAATATTTCGAAACGGTCGCCGATCTGACGGCCATGGGCTTCTGGGTCGCGACATTCGACACGCGCGGGCAGGGCGGTTCCGAAAGGCTCCTGAAAAAGCCCGGCGTCGGGCATGTGCGGCGCTTTTCCGATTATCAGCGCGATATCAGCCTGTTTCTCGAGCAGGTTGTCCTGCCGGATACGCGGCTGCCCTTCTTCATGATCGCCCATTCCACCGGCGCGCTTGCGGCCCTCGCGGCCGCGCCCGGCCTGTCGAACCGGATCGACCGTCTGGCGCTGTGTTCGCCTTTCATCGAGCTGGATAGTCAGCAATCGGTTCCACGGTCCGTCATCCGGCTGGTTGCGACGGCCTTGAGCCTTGTCGGCCTGGGCAGGGTTCAGCTCGGCAGGGACCAGCGCGAGCGGGATTTCGACGGCAATCCATTGACCTCGGACGCCAGACGTTTTGCAAGGAATCTGACCCTGCACCGACAGTTTCCGGAACTGTTCATCGGCGCGCCGACGGCGCGCTGGGTCTATGAAGCGCTGAAGACCATGGGGCGAGTGACCCGCCAGGATCACCTGACGAACATCACCGTTCCGACCCTCATTCTGGCGCCGATGCTGGATACGATTACGCCCTATAAGGCGCAGGAAGAGCTTTCGCGCAATTTCCGGGCAGCACAGCTTCTTCCGATAACCGGCGCGCGCCACGAATTGCTGCATGAGCGCGACGTTTTCCGCAAACAGGCGCTGGCGGCCATCGACGCGTTTTTCGCGCCGGAGTGATGGCCGCTTGAGCCAACCGGCCTAGAGTTTCGAGAGAATGGCAAGCGCTTCTTCGTGCACAGCCTTGGAACCGGCGGCCAGAATGCGCCCGCCATTTTCCGGGCGCCCGCCATCCCAGGTGGTCATGGTGCCGCCGGCCTGTTCGATCACCGGGATCAACGCACCGACATCATAGGGCTTCAGTCCGGATTCGATCACCAGATCGACATGGCCAGCCGCGAGCAGGCAATAGGCGTAACAATCCACGCCGTAACGGAAAAGGCGGACCTGATCCTGCACCTTTTCATAAAGGGGCTTTTCTTCCGCGGTGAAGATATGCGGGGTGGTGGTGAACAGCACCGCATCCGACAGAGATGCGCAATCGCGCGTGCGGATTTTCTTTTCACCGTCGGGTCCGAAATACCAGGCGGCTTTGCCATCGGCGAAATAACGCTCTTTCGTAAAGGGCTGGTCCATGATGCCCATCGTGGCGCGGCCGGACGACTGGAAGCCGATCAGCGTGCCCCAGACCGGTACGCCGGAAATAAAGGCGCGGGTGCCGTCGATCGGGTCGATGACCCAGATATGGTCGCGGTCGAGGCCGACATTGCCGTGTTCTTCACCAAGAATGCCGTGCTGTGGAAACCGTTCTTCGATGAGCGCGCGAATGGCGGTTTCCGCTGCCTGATCGCCTTCCGTCACCGGATCATAACCACCATCCTGCTTGTTGATGACGGCAATGCCCGTGCGGAAGCGGGGAAGCGTCTCGGCGCTGGCGGCATCGGCAAGTTTGAAGAAGAAATCCCGGTCGGGCAGCATGCGAAACCTCATCGCGTGGAATGGTGGCCTGAATTCTGTGGGCAATGCATAGACTGGAATCACATCCGCCGTCCACTCATACGGATACCGGAGCCCGCGTTTCCATATTTTCGGCATAAGCCTAAAAAATATGCAAAAAATAAAATGATTGACAATTGTGCAGTTACTGCGTAGCGTGACCCTGCAGTCTTTGACTGTAAATACCCTCCTTGGGTGTTTCCTCCCTAGACTTGACCGCGCTCAGGCGCGGTTTTTTTTGCCCGGCGCGCGGCCAGACAATCCAGGGAAGGTATTGAAATAGCGGATAATTCGGGGTGCTATTCGGCGGCGAGTGAGGTTTCGATCGCGTATTCTGAAACGAAGGCGCCGAGCTGGCGCATGAAGATTTCAAGCGATGCCTGAATGGCGGGGAAATCGGCTTTTTTCAAAAGCGTCTTTTCATCCACGTAAAGCGCCCGGTTGACCTCGATCTGCAACGCATGCAGCGAACGGATCGGCCGGCCATAATGCTCGGTGATGAAGCCGCCGGCATAGGGCTTGTTGCAGACCGCGACGAAACCCAGTTCCTCCAGAAAATGCAGGGCGGCGCGGGATACTTCCTGGGAAGCGCTGGTGCCGTAGCGATCGCCGATAATCACATCGGGCTTCAGGTTCGATCCGGCGACGCGGATATTGCCGGGCATGGAATGACAATCGATCAACACCGCCATGCCGAAATGGGCATGGGTGCGAGAAAGCAGCCGGCGCAGGCAGGCGTGATAGGGCTTGTAGATCGTCTCGATCCGCGCCAACGCTTCGTCCACCGGCAGGCGGTGGGCATAGATATCCATATTCTCCGCAACGATCCGCGGCACGGTTCCGAGACCGCCTGCGACCCGCATGGAGCCGATATTGGCATAAGGCGGCAACGTGCCCTCGAACATGCGGGGATCGAGCTCATAAGGCTCGCGATTGACGTCAAGATAGGCCCGCGGAAAATTGGCCTTCAGAAGCGGCGCGCCGATCTCGGGCGCTGCGGCGAACAGCTCATCGACGAAATGATCCTCGGAGCGGCGGATCTCATGCGAATCGAGCCGTGCCGATTCCAGGAAGGAGATGGGATAACAGCGGCCGCTATGTGGGGAATTATAGACAAATGGCAGGGTTTGAACGGCAGGTTCCGTTACTTCGAACAGCTCATATTCACCCGTCACCCAGTCCATTCAGTGCTATTTACCATGTCGCAAACTATCAGGATGTTCATGTTGCCAGTTACGGTGCGTCAAGTCCATACTATCGCCCAAACAGCGCTATACCGATTCACGCGTTCACAGGATATTTACCGTGAAAATCCTATAATCGGGCTAGGATATTCCAAACATTGAGCAGTTACGGTCACTTATGATGAATCAGAAAATTCTTCTCGCTGAAGACGACAACGATATGCGCCGCTTTCTCGTGAAAGCGCTGGAAAAAGCCGGTTACAAGGTTTCTTCCTTCGACAATGGCGCCAGCGCCTATGACCGGCTTCGCGAAGAGCCTTTTTCGCTGCTGCTGACCGATATCGTCATGCCTGAAATGGACGGCATCGAGCTTGCGCGGCGCGCCACCGAACTCGACCCGGACCTGAAGGTGATGTTCATCACCGGCTTCGCAGCCGTTGCGCTCAACGCCGATTCGAAGGCTCCAAAGGATGCCAAGGTGCTTTCCAAGCCGTTCCATCTGCGCGATCTCGTGGATGAAGTGAACAAACTCCTTGTGGCATAAGGCCTCTCAAAAAACCTTCACAAAACCGAAAAAAAGCAGTTGACGCATGAACCGGTTTTGTGGTCTATCCGCCGCCACGGAGGGCGTGTAGCTCAGCGGGAGAGCACTACGTTGACATCGTAGGGGTCACAGGTTCAATCCCTGTCACGCCCACCATCCGAATTCAAGAAAAGGGTTTCTGAGCAATCGGAAACCCTTTCTTCGTTTCTGGTTCAGCCATAACCCAGACTTCATATCCCCTGAGCTATTCAGTCACCGATTGCGCATATCGTCATTTCCGTCGGCCAGTGTCTGTGGCGGGTAGCTGGTTGCGTTCCGTATCGTTCTGCAATAAATTTCATAAATCAAAATAAAATTCAAAGCTGTTGACGCGGTCGGTTTTTCAGGCTACCTCAAGCGACATGCAATAAATTGCAAACGTCAAAATTTATTGCGATTAAGTCTTTATCCTTGGGAGGGGATTATGTTGGCTTTTCTGAAATCGACTGCTGCTGCGGGAGTTCTGGCCGTGGCGATGAGCGCTGCTGCAACAGCGCCGGCCACCGCTGCAGGTAAATTCGCCTGCGAGCCGGGTGAAACCTATGTGATGAATGTCATGGTTTCCAGCCACCCCTATTGGGTGCCGGTCTTCGAGGGGTTCAAGCAGGCCGCCAAGGCGCTGGGCTGCGAGGCCGTCTTCACCGGTACGCCGGAATATGACATCACCAAGCAGATCGCGTCCTTCGAGCAGGAACTGGTGAAGAAACCGAAAGGCATTCTGCTGCACCCGATGCAGGCCGATCCCTTCATCGAGCCCATCAACAAGGCCATTGCATCAGGTGTTTCCGTGACGACTTTCGCGGCGGATTCTCCAAAGTCGAAGCGCACCGCCTATATCACTTCTGATAATGTTGCCGAGGCGAAATTTGCGGCCGATGAAATCGTCAAAAAGCTCGGCGAAAAGGGTGAATATGCCGTTCTGGAAAATCCGGGCCAGAGCAATCACGATCTGCGCGTCACCGCCCTCGTCGATTATATGGGGCGCACCTATCCTCAAATGAAGCTGGTCGGCCGGCAGGCGACGAACCAGGACGCCAATGTCGCCTATCAGGCGGTCGGCGCTCTCCTGCAGGCAAACCCTAATCTGGGCGCGCTCTGGATTCCCGAGGCCGGCTCCGCCGAAGGTGCGACGACTGCGGTTCTGGAAGCGAAAAAGAAGGTCCTGATCCTGCACGCGGATATTACGCCGGCAACGCTGGAACATATCAAGCAGGGCAATATCTATATGTCCATCAATCCCAATCAGGGGGTTCAGGGCTTCATGGGTTTCATGAACACGTTTCTGGGCGCCCATTCGGACCTGATCGATCCGTTCAACGACTATAAGGTCTCCGGCTTCAACCCGATGCAGGTACCGTCGATGGATAATGGTTTCGCCGTCATCACCAAGGCCAACGCCGCTTCCTTCGATCTCAATGAGTATATGAAAGGACGCTGAGGCGTCGCTCTTAAAAAACCGGCGAGGTTTTGGCCTCGCCGGTCACGAGGGAAGCAGGTTCGGGAGGGCGTTATGGGTGAGGTCATTCTCAGCATGACGAATATTCACAAGGCGTTCGGGCCTGTGCGGGCATTGCGGAGTGCCGCACTTGAACTGCAGCGCGGCGAAATCCACGCGCTCGCCGGTGAAAACGGTGCGGGCAAGTCGACGCTGATGCACATTATCGACGGCATTCTGCAGCCGGATGGCGGTGAAATCCTGCTGGATGGCAAACCGGTTCGCATATCTTCGCCGAATGCGGCGAACAGGCTGGGCATCGGTTTCGTGCATCAGGAGATCGCGCTCTGCCCGGAGATTTCGGTCGCTGAAAACATGTACATGTCGGAGACCGGCCAGAGCCGCTCCTGGTTCATGAATTATCGCGATCTGGAAAAACGGGCGGCAACGGTGCTGCGGGAGATCGGCGATATCGATCCCACCCACCGCGCCGGCGACCTGTCGATTTCGCAGCAGCAGATCGTCGAGATCGCCAAGGCGCTGACGCTCGATTGCCGTATCCTGATCCTCGATGAGCCGACGGCGGCGCTGACCGAGACCGAGGCCCAGACACTTTTCAAGATCATGCGTCGGCTGGCGGCGCGCGGCATCGCCATCATCTATATCTCCCACCGTATGGCGGAGATTTTCGAACATTGCGACCGCATCACAGTCATGCGCGACGGTTGCCATATCAGGACGGAAAATATTGCCGACATTTCCCCGGAAGAGGTCGTCAACAGCATGGTGGGCCGGGTGCTCGACAAGCTCTATCCACCGAAACTGGCGGATGACGAAAAATCCAATGAGGTCATTCTTTCGGTTCGGGGACTGAACGAAGGAAAGCGTGTTTTCGACGTGGATTTCGATCTGCGTCGCGGCGAAATCCTAGGGTTTGCCGGGCTGATCGGCGCGGGCCGCAGCGAGATTGCGCGGGCCGTCTGCCGGCTGGAAGGAAAACCGAAAGGCGAGGTTGTGCTGCGCGGCCGGTCGCTGAAGCTCAGGGATTATCGCGACAGCATCCGCGAGGGGATCGTTTATCTCTCCGAGGACCGCAAGGGCGACGGATTGTTCCTCAACATGTCCATCGCCACCAATGTCTCGGCGCTCGATATTGGCAGGATATCGAACGGCATGGGTTTCATCCAGCGGCGCAAGGAAATGAAGCGTGCCGATGAGTTGGGACGCCGGCTGAAACTGCGGGCGAACAGCGTCGGTGACGCGGTATCGACCTTGAGCGGCGGCAACCAGCAGAAGGTGGCGCTGGCCAAGATGCTGTCGGTGGAACCCGAGGTCATCTTTCTGGATGAGCCAACCCGCGGGGTGGATGTGGGCGCCAAGGCGGAAATCCACCGTCAGATCCGGGAGCTGGCGCGTCAAGGGGTTGGCGTGGTTGTCATCTCCTCGGAGCTGCCGGAACTCATCGGTGTCAGCGATCGTGTGCTTGTCGTGCGCGAGGGGCGCATCACCGGCGAGGTCGAGGGGGACGACATGACGGAGGAAAAGATCATGCAGCTCGCATCGATCACTATCATGCAGAATGCGGCGGAAGCCTGAGGGAGCGGGAAAATGGCAACATCGGAAACACCTTCAAGCCTTGCCGAGACGGCAGTTCGCCGCACGGCCTGGTGGGAGCCGGCGATCAAGGCGCGCGAAACCGGGCTGATCGTCATCATTCTCGCCCTTTTTACAGTGATGTCTTTCATATCGCCCTACTTCCTAACGGTGGACAATCTGCGGGCCATGGCCATGGTCTTCGCCATCGAAAGTATCGTCGTGGTGGGCATGACGATCCTGTTGATCTCGGGTGGTATCGATCTTTCCGTGGGGTCCGTTACAGCACTTGCGATGGTGGCGGCCGGCTGGCTGTTCCTCAACGGTGTCGATCCCTGGGTCGCGGCAGGTCTTGCAATCTGCCTCACGACATTGGTCGGCATGGCAATGGGATTTTTGACCACCGTCGTCGGCCTGCATCATTTCATCGTTTCACTTGGCGTCATGGTGATTGCGCGCGGTGTTTGCCTTCTGGCAACCGGCGGGCGGCCGCTGGGGCTCTATTCCCTGCCACCGGAATTCAAGTTCATCGGCCAGGGTGCGTTGGGCGGCATTCCGCTGGTGCTCATCATCTTCTTGGTTGTGGTCGTTGTCTTCGACCTGCTGCTGCGGCGCACGACCGCCTTCCGCAAGGTGTTCTATACCGGCAGCAATCCCAAGGCAGCGGCCTATTCCGGCATTCGCGTTGGCCGGGTGGTGTTTGCCACGACCACGCTTTGCTCGATGTTGTGCGGCGTTGCCGGCGTCATCTACATGGCCCGCTTCGGGTCCGCCCAGCCAAGCTTCGGCGTCGGTATGGAGCTGAATGTCATTGCAGCGGCGGTCATCGGCGGCGCGAGCCTTTCCGGCGGCTCGGGCACCATTCTGGGTGCCATCCTCGGCGCGATCCTTTTGTCCGTCGTTTCCAGCTCGCTTGCCTTGCTCAACGTGTCTGTCTACTGGCAGGACATCATCAGGGGAAGCATATTGCTGGCTGCGGTTCTGTTCGACCACTATCTGGTCAGGCGCCGCCGTTGAGCGCCCTTCGTGCACCCGAGGGTAACTGGAGAAAGACGATCATGCTGGATATCAAGGACGATTTCGACCAACAGCGGCAGATGTATTCCGTCCTGGTGCTGCATTTCATCGAGGGGGTGAAGCAGTCGGAGATCGCCGAGCGGATGAATCTTTCCCATACCAAGGTGAACCGCATGATCGCGGCGGGCCGCAAGGCGGGCATGGTGAAGATCACCATCGCCAGTCCCTATCAGCGGCTGGTGGACCTCGAAAACGAGATCAGCCGCCGTTTTGGCCTCACGCAGTCGGTGGTGACGCCAACGGTGTCCGACAATCCGGAAACCGTCTTGCAGATGGTTGGCCGGGTGGCGGCGAACCATTTACTGGAGACAATCCGGGATGGCGATGTGATCGCGATTACCGGCGGCAAGGCGGTCAGCGCTGTCGTTGATAATCTGGAGGCGGAGCGGCGCTTCGACGTGCGGGTGGTGCCGCTGACCGGCGGCGTGCAGGGCAAGCATTATACCGATGTCAATCATCTCGCCACGCAGCTTGCGGAAAAGCTCGGCGGCAGTGCCTCGCTCCTGCATGCGCCGCTCTTTGCAGAGGATGAGGAACAGCGCGATCTGCTGATGAATGTCGCGTCGATCCGCGAAGTGTTCGACTTAGCGCGGCAGGCGCAGGTGGCGCTGGTCGGCATTGGCTCGGTGGAGGCGCCGGGCTCCGGTTATTACGATCTTCTGCCGGATGCGGCCCGTGGCGGGCAGGCGCTGATGGATGTGGGCATTGCCGGTGAATTCCTCGCCCATCTCACCATGGCGGACGGGCAACTGGCGCGGATCGATCTCAACTCACGCGTGGTCGCGCTGGACCCCCGGCAGCTTGCCCGGTGCCCGAACATTATCGGCGTGGCGGCTGGCGCCATCAAGGCCGGACCGGTGGCGGCCACGCTGGCCGGCCGTTATCTGACCTCGCTCGTCGTGGATGAGGCGATTGCCAGTTATTTATTGAATCAAGGGGAAGGGGAAACGTCGTGACGGAGAACGCAATATTGACCCGGACGATCGGCGGCAGCGGCATCAGCGCATCCGCCGTGGGGTTGGGCACCTGGGCCATTGGCGGCTGGATGTGGGGCGGCACCGATGAGCGGCAATCCATCGCCGCCATCCAGGCCTCCATTGATGCCGGCATTTCCCTGATCGATACCGCCCCGGCCTATGGCATGGGGCTTGCGGAAACCATCGTCGGCAAGGCGATTGCCGGCCGGCGCGACAAGGTGGTGCTGGTCACTAAATGTGGTCTCGTCTGGCATGTGAACGAGGGCGCCTATTTCTTCCATCAGGATGGCAAGCCCGTTTACCGTTATCTCGGCGCTGCGTCGATCCGTTACGAGGTCGAAGAAAGCCTGAAGCGGCTCGGCACCGACTATATCGACCACTACGTCACCCATTGGCAGGACGCCACGACGCCCGTTGCCGAGACGGTCGAGGCTTTGGCGCGGCTGAAGGAAGAGGGGAAAATCCGCTCCGTCGGCGCAAGCAATGTCTCGCCTGATGATCTGGAGGCCTATATTGCCACCGGCGCGCTGGATGCCATTCAGGAAGAATATTCTATGGTGAAGCGCGATATCGGGAAGACGCTTCTCCCGCTTTGCCAGAAGAATTCTGTCTCCGTTCTTAGCTATTCGTCGCTGGCGCTCGGCCTCCTGTCGGGCAAGGTCGGGCCGGAACGGGTGTTTGCAGAGGATGATCAGCGCCATGGCAATCCCCGTTTCAGCCAGGTGAACCGTCAGAAGATCGCGCGGTTGATGGCGGTGCTGGAACCGCTGGCGGCGGCGCATGGAGCGTCGGTCGCGCAGGTGGTGATTGCCTGGACAATTGCCCAGCCGGGCATAACATTTTCGCTGTGCGGCGCGCGCGATCCGGCGCAGGCGGTGGAAAACGCCGCCGCCGCCCGCCTGCGGCTTACGGAAAGTGAACTGGCCCTCATCAGTGCTGGCGTCGCCGAGCATCTTGTCGGGCTCGATAGCTGAAACATCCCGGTAAGGCGGGGCTCCTGGCGAACATCACATAATTTTCGCCTCCCGTCTTTCCCGTCGCATTAAACGATCAACACCATTGGGACGCTGGTCATTAGCCGGCGAACGGTATTCCTATGCCCAGTTTTCGCGAGGACGCTCTTAGCCGTATTCGGCACGACGGTGATTTCGACGCCGTCGTCATCGGTGGCGGTATCAACGGCATCGCCGCCTATCGCGATCTCGCCCTGCAGGGGTTGCGGGTGCTGCTGGTCGAGCGCAATGATTTTTCCTCCGGCTGTAGCGCAGCGCCCTCGCGCATGATCCATGGAGGCCTGCGTTATCTCGAAAATGGTGAATTCGGCCTCGTGGCGGAATCCCTGCGCGAGCGCGATGCGCTTTTGACGCTTGCGCCGCATATGGTGCAGCCGCTGCCGACGACGATCCCGATTTTTTCGATGTTCAGCGGCCTGTTCAACGCGGCGGCGACGTTTTTCGGCTCCGGCGGCAAACCCGCTAGCCGGGGAGCGCTCGCCATCAAGGCGGGCCTTACCCTCTATGACTTCGTTACCCGGAAGAACCGCCTCCTGCCCCGCCACGAGTTTCGCGGCGCCGGCAAGACATTGAAGCGCTGGCCGGGCCTGACGCCTGACATCAGATATTCGGCCACCTATTACGATGCGTGGATAAGCCAGCCGGAGCGGCTTGCACTGGAATTGCTGATCGATACCTCGGCCGACGCGCCGCAAAGCATCGCGCTCAACTATGCGGAGCTTGTCCGCAACGGCGACGAATATCATATCCGGGCAGAGGAAACGGACGAAACACTGCCCATCCGGCCGCGCATCATCGTGAATGCCACGGGCGCATGGATCGACGAAACGATCGGCACGCTTTCCGCCGGCCCGGCCGCGGAAAAGCAGAAACCAACGGTCTCCGGCACCAAGGGGTCACATCTCATCATTGCCAATGATGGGCTCCTCAAAGCGCTGAACGGTCACATGATTTTCTTTGAGAACGCGGATAACCGCGTTTGTATTCTCTTTCCTTATCTCGGCCGTGTGCTCGCGGGGTCGACCGACATCAAGGTGGATCGCCCCGAGCGGGTGCGATGCGAGCCCGATGAGCGGGATTACATTCTGGACGCGATCAGACAGGTCTTTCCGGACATCACCGTCGATCATTCAGACATTGTCTTTAGTTTCAGCGGCATACGCCCGCTGCCGCGCAGTGATGCCGCTTTTACCGGGAGAATTTCCCGCAGCCATTTTATCCACCGTGTCGCCGGCGATCCGCCGCAGCTTTGCATGATCGGCGGCAAGTGGACGACCTTCAGGGCCTTCGGCGAACAGGTGAGCGATGAGGTTCTGGCCTTTCTTGGGCGCAAGCGATTGACCGGCACGATGAACCGTCCGATCGGCGGCGGCAGGAATTTTCCCACTGGTGCAGGACGCCTGCCCGCTTTGCTGTCGGAACAGTTTTCAATCGACCGGCGCCGGGCGCAGCATCTGGCCCTGGCTTATGGCTCCCGTGCCTTCGAATTGATGGGCTTTTGCCGGGGACGACCGGATGACGCGCCGCTTTCGCAAAAGTCGCCGATAACGGCCGCTGAAATCCTTTGGCTGATCCGCTGCGAACATGTGCGGCACCTGACGGACCTCATTCTGCGGCGCACGACACTCGCCATCGCCGGTCTCATCGATGCCGATCTTATAGACGCCATCCTCGGCGTCGCCGCGCGCGAATTGGGCTGGACACCCACCCGGGCCGCCGTGGAACGGCAGCAGCTCACCCAGGAGCTGGAAACTTTTTACGGGGTCACCCCGGCAATGCTTCAAAACAGATGCAAGGAGAATGCATGATGATGCGGATTTCGAAAAAGGCACGCATGAACCGGCTATTCCGCAATGGCGGCTGCCTTGATGTGGCGATCGATCACGGAGTTTGCAACGAGCCGAGCTTCCTTGTCGGGCTGGAGGATATGGCGCAGACGGTCGAGAAGCTGGTGAAGGCTGGTCCCGATGCGATCCAGATGACCTACGGGCAGGCAGATCTGCTGCAGCAGAAATCGGAGCGCGACAAGCCGGCTCTCGTCATGCGCATTGACATGGGAAATCCCTATAATTCCACCCGTCACAGAACCATGTGGTCGCAGCTCCAGAATTATCATGATCCGATCATCGGCGCGCTGGAAATGGATGCGGCCTGCGTCGTCGTTAATCTGTTCATGCTGCCCGACGAGCCGGAACTGTTTCGCCAATGCGTCGAAAATATCAGCCGGGTGCGGGCCGACTGCCATCGTTTCGGCATGCCGCTGATGATCGAACCGCTGGTGATGCTGCCCAACGATGTGCGCGGTGGTTACCAGGTGGATGGCGACGCAGAGAAGATCGTCACGCTGGTACGCCTTGCCTCGGAAATGGGAGCCGATATCATCAAGGCGGACCCGACCAGCAACCCGCAGGATTTCCACAGGGTGATCGAGGCGGCGCGCTGCCCGGTGCTGGTGCGGGGCGGGGGACGTGAGGACTTGCGCAATGTGCTGGCAAAATCGGCGGCCTTGATGGCGGAGGGCGCGAACGGGATGGTCTATGGCCGCAACATCTACCAGCATGACAATCCCAAGGCCGTGGTGGCGGCCTTGATGGCCATCATCCATCAGGGTGCGAGCGGCGAAGAGGCATGGGATATCTATAATCGTGGCTGAGAAAAATCTTATATTGGGTCTCGATGTCGGCAACACGGTCATCAAGGCCGTGTTGTTCGACACGGCGGGACGGCAGATCGCCCAGCACGCCATAGACGGGCATTCGACATACCCACAGCCCGGCTATGTGGAGCGCGATCTCGAGGAATTGTGGCGCAACGGCTGTGAGGCGATCCGCCAGCTTCTGGTCAAATCGGCGGTCGATCCTAACAGCATTGCGGGTGTGGGCTGTGCCGGCCATGGCAATGGTCTCTATCTTCTGGATAAAGAACAGCAGCCGCTGCTCGGCATCCAGTCGCTCGATAGCCGCGCCGCCGATATGGCGGCCGAGCTTGACCGGAAAAGCGGAGACCTGCTGCAGGCGCGTTGCCTGCAGCGCCCTTGGCCCGCGCAGACGCCCACGCTTCTCGCCTGGGTGAAACGGCACGCGCTCGATCTCTATGCGCAGACCAGCACCGTGCTGTTCTGCAAGGACTTCATCAATTTCCGCCTGACGGGCTGCCTTGCCAACGATATTTCCGACCTCAGCGGCGCGGGGCTGCTTGCCCTGCCAGAAGTGCTGCTCGACCGCGAGCTTCTGTCACTCTATGGCCTTGAGGATGCCTTCGCGTTCTTCCCCCGTTGCGTGGAATCGGCTGACATTGTCGGCCAGGTGACGCGGGAGGCTGCCGGCCTGACCGGGCTTTCGGAAGGCACGCCGGTCATTGGCGGCTTCTTCGATGTCGTTTCGAGTGCCATGGGTTCGGGAGTCATCAATCCGGGTGAAGCCTCCGTCATTGCCGGTACCTGGAGCATCAATCAGGTGTTTGCGGACAAACCGGTCGTCAGCCCCGATGTCTTCATGGTCACGACCTTCGGCCGCGACCGCTATGTCAATATCGAGTCCAGCGCCACCTCCGCCGCCAATCTGGAATGGTACGTGCATCGTGTCCGCGCCGACCATGGCGACCATGCCTTTGAGCGCTGCAACGAACTGGTCGGTTCCGTGACGCCGCGCGCAGACGATCCATTTTTTCACCCGTTCATCTTTGGCTCACGGCTCGGAGCGGAGTTTCGTGGCGGGTTTTATGGTCTCGCCGGCTGGCATGGTGAAGGCCACATGGTGCGCGCCCTGTTCGAGGGCGTGTGTTTCGAGCACCGCCGCCACATCGGCGTCCTGAGAGAGGCGGGGCTGCCGGTCGAAAGCGCGGTCATGTCCGGCGGCGGTTCCCGCAGTCAGCACTGGCCGCAGATCATGGCGGATGTTCTGGAGATTCCCCTTCGCGTCGCCGAGGCCCGAGAAACGGGCGCGCTCGGTGCGGCGCTCGGTGCAGCCGTGGCGACGGGGCTCTACCCGAACTACGAGGAGGCCGTTGCTGCGATGACGCGGGTTCAGAATTCCTATCAGCCGGATACGGCGCGGGTCTCGCACTACAGGCGGCGTTACGGACTCTATCAGGAATTGACCGGACAGTTGCGGAGCTTCTGGAGCGCGTTGCGGTTACCGCAATAACGAGATTCGGCATCATCGGGATGATCGGCGTGATAGCCTTCCAGAGGAATTTGCTGGCGCTCAATGCTAGGGTAGAAACGGCGCGGGCCGGCGAGGCGGGCAGCGGTTTTGCCGCCGTGGCGCAGGGGGCGTGATTGCGGATACATATCACCGCTTAAGGGAGAAATATCGCAAGAGTGCCTGATATGCTGTATGCCGCCCGGCCGCCTCCGAGCCAATGACTGGTCCATTCGGGCGGCTATCACCTCTGGAGGGTCATTCGGGGCGTGGCCGGATAAAGCGCTGTTCCAGAACCTCGCTTCCCCATTGGCTGCCCGGATATTCCTCGGTGCATGTGAAACCATGGGTTTCGTAAAGATGCCGTGCGGCCAAAAGGCCGTTGAATGTCCAGAGATGGGTTTCGGCAAAGCCCGCCTGGTCGGCGAAGGCGAGGGCGGTTGCGAGTAGCCTGCGTCCGACACCGCCGCCACGGATGCCGTCATCGACGATGAACCAGCGCAGATGGGCAATATCCGCTCCAAGATCTTCACCGTCGATGGCGACAGAACCGATGATTTCCTGTCCGCGCATGGCGACCCAGATCGCATTTCTCGGGTTTTCAAGCCGGTTGCAGAAAGCTGCGAGGCCTTCGGCCACGACGGATTCAAAACGCTGGCCGAAGCCGGATGTTCGCGCATAATAAAGCGCGTGCATCTGCGTGATACGGGCAATAATGCCAGGCCTGTATCCCTGTTTGATGTCGACGGTGGAAGCAGGCGTGCCGGTCCTCGCTCCCAGCGCACCGGCATAAAGGCGAAGCCCTTCGAGAATGGTGTGAGCATCCGTCGCCGTCAGTTGCGCCAGAGCGCCCGATACTTGACGGTTCGCAAAGCCATTGATGCCACTGACCTTCTCCCGGCCCTGTCCCGTGAGACGCAGCCGCTTGATGCGGCTATCCACATCGTCCGTTTGTTCGACAATATCGCCGGACAGGATGAGCTTGCGCAACATGCGGCTGACGCTCGATTTCTCAAGCCGCAACAGCTTTCCAAGATCCTTTGCCGTGATGCCGGGGCATGCCTCGATCTCGATCAGCGCATGCACCGACGAGGGCGGCAAATCGGTGCCGGCAAAATCACCCCCCATGAAACCAAGCTCGCGGACAAGCTGGCGTGAGTTGGAGCGAATGTCGTTTATGGGGGGAAATTGTTCGGTCAAGTTCGATCCATTGTGGTTGCATCTTGCAACTATAACCATATTGCATCTGGCTTGCCAAGATTGCGTCCGGCGTAAAAAGCTGGCCTTCTGCGCAAAAGCGGGCAATCTGCTGGCCGGGACACTGACAATGGCGGTGAAACCGCTCTTTTCAGTAAGGTGGATATTCTCCAAGGTCGCACCGTGGAGCTCTCCCGCGGTATTCGCGAGCGTTTATTATCCGGCTATGGAGAAGACATGCCCGATACGCCTCGATTTTTCCGCTACGCGGTTTTGGCCGCCATGTTTCCCATCGCGGTTCTGGGCTTGGTGGGAACACCGAATGAATATCGGGCGATGGGTATCGATGCCGTCGATTGCGACGGGCCGATATCCGTCCTGATTGCCGCCGCGCCGGCATTTGTCGCCTATGCGATCATCGGCTGGATGTTCATTTCCGGGGCCAAGCATCACCGCTCACGTGTCGCAGCCGTTTTCTGCGGACTTGTCTGCCTGGCACTCGCCTGGAATATCGGCATGGCGCTTCGGGAGAATCAAAGGAACGCGGCGGAGACGGTGTGCGGTTCCAGCAGTCGATTATGACCGAACGCCGCCCTTGCCGTTCGGTGTACTTAGTGGAAGCGCAGATTTCGCCGCGTGAGCTGATCGACTGTGGTGCAGCCCATGAGTTTCATCCCGCGCTCGATTTCGATCCGCATTGTTTCCAGCGCACGTTCCACACCCGGCTGCCCGGCGGCTGCAAGCGGAAAAAGGTAATAACGGCCAAGGCCCACGGCTTTTGCGCCGAGGGATAGCGCCTTCAGAACGTGGGTGCCACGCTGCACGCCGCCGTCCATCATCACGTCGATGCGGTCGCCGACCGCATCGACAATTTCGGCCAACTGGTCGAAGGCGCTGCGGGAGCCATCGAGCTGACGGCCACCGTGATTGGAAAGCACGATACCGCTGCAGCCAATCTCGACCGCGCGGCGGGCGTCGTCCACGGACATGATCCCCTTCAGGCAGAAAGGCCCACCCCATTCGCGCACCATCAGCGCCACATCGTCCCAATTCATCGAAGGGTCGAGCATCTCGGTGAAATAACGGCTGATGGAAAGGGCGCCGCCGTCCATTTTAATATGGTCGTCGAGTTGCGGCAGGCTGAAGCGCTCATGCGTGAGGTAATTGATACCCCAGGCGGGCTTCATGGCAAATTGCGCGATACCGGAAAGATTGAGCTTGAAGGGAATGGCAAAGCCGGTGCGCTTGTCACGTTCACGGTTCCCGCCGGTGATGCTATCCACCGTCAGCATCATGGTCTCGACGCCGGCGCTTTTCGCCCGGGCCATCATATCGCGGTTGAGGCCGCGATCTTTGTGGAAATAGAATTGGTAGACCTGTGGGCCACCGCTGATCCGGCGTGCTTCCTCGAGGCTGGTGGTGCCGAGTGAGGAGACGCCGAACATGGTGCCGAATTTCCCCGCGGCGGCCGCGACCGCCTTCTCACCCTGATGGTGAAAGAGGCGTTGTAGCGCTGTTGGGGAACAATAGACCGGCATCGCGAGCTTTTGCCCCATAACCGTGACCGACATATCCACATCGGCCACACCCTGCAGCACGTCGGGAACGAGATCGCAGTTTTCGAAGGCGGCCGTGTTTCGACGATAGGTCACCTCGTCATCGGCCGCCCCGTCTATGTAATTGAAGATCGGTCCGGGAAGGCGCTGTTTGGCCATGCGGCGGAAATCGTGGAAATTATAGCAGTCTTTGAGTTGCATCTGTCGCTCGGCCGGTCCGCTTTGAAAGCTCGAAAAAGATGGATTGAAACCTATACCGGGGATTGCGGCCGGGCAATTCTATCACCGGCGATTTTCTCCGTTCTCAGCTACGAAACTGCACCGGCAAGCTGCTCCGTGGAGACGGCGTGCAGGGCTTTGCCGGTATCGACAAAACTCTCGATATTGCCGATCGTCGTGTCCGCAATGTTCTTCAGCGCTTCCTGCGTGAAGAAACCCTGATGGCCGGTGACAAGAACATTGGGGAAAGTCAGCAGTCGCGCGAAGACATCGTCGCGCAGCACGTCATTGGAAAGATCTTCAAAAAAGAGATCGGCTTCCTCTTCATAGACATCGATGCCGAGAGAGCCGATCGTGCCGTCCTTCAGACCCGTGATCGCGGCCGGAGTGTCGATGATGGCGCCGCGGCTGGTATTGATGAGCATCACGCCCTTTTTCAAAAGCGGCAACGTCTCCCTGCGAATGAGGTGCCGGGTCTCGCGCGTGAGCGGACACATCAGTGCGACAATATCCGATGTACGGAACAGCTCTTCCCGCGTCCCATAGGTCATGCCCAGCGCCTCGCAATCGGGATTGGGATGAAGATCGTGACCGATGAGACGGCAGCCGAAGCCGGCCGCAATGCGTGCGAAAATCGCGCCGATCTTGCCCGTACCGACGATGCCCATCGTCTTGCCATGCAGATCGAAGCCGAGCAGGCCATCAAGGGCGAAGTTTCCTTCGCGGACGCGGTTATAGGCCCGGTGAATCTTGCGGTTGAGCGACAGGATGAGCGCCATTGTGTGTTCGGCGACCGCATAGGGTGAATAGGCCGGCACGCGGGCAATGGTGAGACCAAGCTTTTCGGCAGCAGCGAGATCGACCTGATTGAACCCGGCGCAGCGGAGAGCAACGAGCCGCACGCCCATCCCCGCCAGTTTCTCGAGTACCGGCCGCGACAGATCGTCATTAACGAAGGCGCAGATCGCCACCGCTCCATCCGCCAAAGCGACCGTTTCAGGTGACAGGCGGGCTTCGCAATATTGCAGGTCCGTGCCCGGCCTGGCGGCCTCGTCAAGAAACTGCCTGTCATAGGGTTTGGCGCTATAGACCACGATCCGCATCTGTCTCTCCAGTTTCGAAACGAAAGCTGCCGTTACAGGGCGATGTGTCCTGCATGCACCTTAGCTGCGAAGGCCCGGTGCTTCCTGTCCGGTGCTTTCGACATATTCGGTATATCCGCCACCAAACTGATGGATACCATCAGGCGTCAGTTCGAGCACTCGGTTCGAGAGCGCGGCCAGGAAATGGCGATCGTGCGAAACGAACAGCATCGTGCCTTCATAATCGGACAGGGCCTTGATCAGCATTTCCTTGGTGTCGAGATCAAGATGGTTCGTCGGTTCGTCCAGCACCAGGAAATTCGGCGGATCGAACAGCATGGCCGCCATGACGAGGCGGGCTTTTTCACCACCGGAAAGAACACGGCAGCGTTTTTCCACGTCATCGCCCGAGAAACCGAAACAGCCGGAAAGGGCGCGCAGCGGTGCCTGCCCCGCCTTCGGAAAACGCTCCTCCAGCCATTCCAGAATGGTGCTGTCACCGTCAAGAACATCCATGGCGTGCTGGGCGAAATAACCAAGCTTGACGCTGGCGCCGAGGGTGACATTTCCGGAATCCGGCGCGGTCGTGCCGGTCACCAGTTTCAGCAAGGTCGATTTTCCGGCGCCGTTGACGCCCATGATGCACCAGCGTTCCTTGCGGCGTACCATGAAGTCCAGTTCGCCATAAATCGTGCGGCTGCCATAGGCCTTGTTGACTTTCTTCAGCGCGACGACGTCTTCCCCCGATCGGGGTGCCGGGGCGAACTCGAAAGCCACCGTCTGGCGCCGTTTCGGCGGCTCGACACGGTCGATCTTTTCAAGTTTCTTGACGCGGCTCTGCACCTGCGAGGCATGCGAGGCGCGCGCCTTGAAACGTTCGATGAACTTGATTTCCTTGGCGAGCATGGCCTGCTGGCGCTCGAATTGCGCCTGCTGCTGCTTTTCGTTCTGTGCCCGCTGCTGTTCGTAAAAACCGTAGTCGCCGGAATAGGTGGTGAGGCTGCCGGCATCGATCTCGATGATCTTGGTAACGATGCGGTTCATGAATTCGCGGTCATGCGAGGTCATGAGCAATGCGCCGTCATAATTCTTCAGGAAGTCTTCGAGCCAGATCAGGCTTTCGAGATCGAGATGGTTCGACGGTTCGTCGAGCAGCATCACATCCGGGCGCATCAACAGGATGCGGGCGAGCGCCACGCGCATCTTCCAGCCGCCGGACAGTTTCGAAACATCGCCGTCCATCATTTCCTGGCTGAAGCTCAGCCCGTCCAGCACCTCACGGGCGCGGCCTTCCAGCGCGTAACCGTCCAGCTCTTCGTATCGCGCCTGCACTTCGCCGTAACGTTCGATGATGGCGTCCATCTCGTCCATCCGGTCGGGATCGGACATGGCGGCTTCCAACTCGCGAAGTTCCGCTGCCACTTCGCTGACCGGGCCTGCACCCTCCATGACTTCGGCCACGGCGGAGTGGCCGGACATTTCACCGACATCCTGATCGAAATAACCGACCGTCATGCCCTTTTCGACGACGACCTGTCCTTCATCGGGCTGGTCTTCCCCAGTTATCATCCGGAACAGCGTGGTCTTGCCGGCGCCGTTCGGGCCGACAAGGCCAATCTTTTCCCCACGATTGAGCGCGGCGGAGGCCTCGATATAGAGAATGCGGTGACTGTTCGACTTGCTGATATTTTCGATGCGGATCATGACAGGGCCTGTGAATGGAGCGGCCCTCCTATGCCACGGGCCGCTGCCGCTGTCACCTGCCGTGCTTGTCCTGCCAGCCATGCAGGGAGGACAAGCTTCGCTCCGAAGCCAGACAATCAGGGGAAAGGACGGTTCAGGCCTTTGCCGTCAGTTGGTGAGCGTGGCTATGCTGCCGGCGGCCTTGCGCGCGATTTCACCAAAGGCGGTGACGATCTGCTCCATATTCTCGGGCGCGTAATAATTATCGGCGCTGGAAGCGCAATATTGCAGCAGTGACTTGCCCTTGTCCGGGGCCATGAAGGCGACGCTGAAAATCTTGATGCCGTCTTTCTTGGCAGTCTCGCAGGTGGTGCGCACCGACTGGTCGATGCTGGAATTCCACGCGGCGCTATTTCCCGTCATTTCACCGTCGGTCATGAGGACGATATAGCGTTCGAAGGATTCACTCCCCTTCTCTTTGTGGTATCTCGCTTCGTCAGGATTGGCTTTTTTAAGGGCGTTGTAAGCGGCATTAAGGCTGCTGCGGGCATCGGTGCCACCGGAGGGAAATTCCGGGATCTGTTTGTCGACATAGCTGGTAACGCCGCTCGTACCCCAGCCGATTGACTGAGCCACATAGGTCTCGTGCGTATAGACCGAGGCGCCCGTGCGAACGAGTTCTGAACCGCCGTTTACGGTATAGGTCGGATCAGCCTTGTTCAACGTTGCGACGAGGAACCCGACGGCGGTCTTGAGCGATGCGGCCTTGTTGACATAGCAGGGCGATGTCTTGGCCAGGTTGGGATACTTGCTCCAATTATCCGACGTATAGTTCTGGCACGAGGTCTTGGTCGTATCGACCGTATCCGTCTTGAAGGACATCGAACCCGAGCGGTCGAGGGCGAGATACATGGAGATAGGTGCGCCCTTGTTGATGGTGCTTTTTGCGGTGCCGGTTACCGAAAGGTCGAGTGTTTTTGCCCCGATAAAACCGAGCATCGGATTCAGCTGTATCTGGTGTTTGATCGTGGTTTCAACGGCGTAGGTCTTGCCGCGTGCATTTTCCGTGGTCGTGACACGGGTTGGAGAATTCTTCTCCAGTTCGATTTTTTCTTCCGCGGTCAGATTCTTTTCCATCTGGGCCGCGATGAAGTTCTTGGCAATTTCCTTGATCTGTTCGTCGCTGAGCTTGCCCTCTCTCAGACGCGCTTCGGTGGCGGCCGCGAGTGCTGCAGAATCCGCAGTATTCTGCATATCCGCTTTTACCTGCATGACATTCGCAAGTTCCATGCCGGCACCGGCGACACCCAGCAACACCGGCAGCAATATGGCCGTCATCATGCCGAAATTACCGCTGGTATCGGCAAGGAAACGGCGCTTGGATTTGTGAGGTGCGGGCACGGTCATTGGAGGCTCACCGATTAGAATATTCTACTGAGCGCAGGAAACCCGCAAACGATGTAAAATCCGCTAACGCGATCGGTTCAATTTTACACAGCGTTCAAATTGACGCAGTTTTCGAAGTATTTTCAAGAATTGTTTGGCGCGGGGGTCGCAATAATACACATCGTGTCATTATTGGACGGGAATGACGTCGACGGCCTGTTTTATCTGCTGGTTGCCGTAACTCTTCAAGACGCCGATAACAGGCGCGACATCGGAATAGTCCCGCCCGTAACCAACGACGATGTGGTCGCTTCCGGCGACGATATCGTTTGTTGGGTCGAGTTCCAGATAACCGGTTGCCTCGCCGCACCAGATACGGACCCAGGCATGCATGGCATCGGCCCCTTCCAGCCGCTCCTTGCCTGGCGGGGGAATGGTGCGCAGGAAGCCGCTGACGTAACCGGCGGGAATGCCGAGGCTGCGCAGCGCCATGATCATGATATGTGAAAAATCCTGGCACACGCCGCTCTTCAGCTTGAAAGCTTCCGAGGGTGTCGTATCCACTGTCGTCGCCTCGCCATCATAGGTGAAATCCCCATGGATGCGTTTGCACGTCGCCAATGCGATTTCGCGAATGGTCATTCCCGGCTTCAGCAACTCCCGGGCATAGGCCGATATCGCCGCGTCCGAGCCTATTCTGGGACTGGTACCGACGAAATGGTGCGGCGACTGGAAATCGAGCGACCAGACCTCGGCAAGCTCGCGTGGCAGGCGGGAAAGCTCGGGCGAAAAATCGGCCGTCAGCGCCGGTGCCTCCACCATCACGCGTGCCTGCATGCGGATGTCGAGTTTCTCATGCGGCGCGCGCAGATGCACCGAGGTGGCCGACTGGTGAAAGAAATCCTCGAAACCGACCCGTTCTTCGGGCGTGGGTGAAACGTCGATGGAACCGGCAACAAGCCGCTGCCGGCCGGGAATGGAGAGCGGCAGAACGCGGATGATGTGGCGCGCGCCGTGGGCCGGCGTGTCGTAGGTGTAACCCATATGCAGGGAAAGATCGTAAAGCATAGGATTATCCAAGATAGGTGCGGGCCAGAACATCGGAAAGATGTTCCATGTCGGTTTCCAGCTGGCGATAGATTGCGCCGTTCATGTTTTCCGGCGTCATCACGGCGAGCCCGGAATGCAGACGCATCGCCTCGCGATAGAAGGGCGACATCTGGCCGTTGACGAAGGCATTCGGAAGCTGCTCCACTTCGGTGCGGATTTCGTTCAGCTGAAACAGGATCGAGCGGGGATTGAGCGGATCGAGTGCCAGGAGATCGGTTACGGTCAGACCCGCTGTATTGACGTTGTAGCGGCGGCGATGGGTCATGACGCTGTCGCCGATTTCAAGCAGCATGTCATAGGAACCATCGGGCGCATCCGGCCCGGTCATATGGCCGAGAAGCCGCGTCATATGCAGGCCGCGTTCGAGATAACGGCCGATCGACAGGAAACGCCAACCGGTGAAGCGATACATGTTTTCGTGCACAAGACCGGCAAAACCGGCAAGCTTGCGCAACAGGATCGTCATGGCATGGGTGGCGTCATCACCCGGCGCCACCTTGGCATGGAAACGGCGGGCGGTCTTGGCAAGATCGTTCAGCGCCAGCCATCCGTCCGGCGAAAAGCGGTCGCGAATGTTGCTGGCGGAATAGAGCGCGCTGTTGATGTTGTTGAGCAGGCTTTCCGGCACGGCATCGTTCATCTCCACATCGAGCGCTTCGAGATAACCCGTCACATGGGCGAGCAGCGGCTGGCGCGGATCGGCGGATTCCGCATAACGTCCGTGCCAGGCACGCAGGATGCGCAGCGCGCCTTCCGAACGTTCGATATAACGCCCGAGCCAGAAGAGATTGTCTGCAGCCCTGCTGGGCAGGCTGCCCGGCATGTTGCGGATAAAGCTTTCTTCCGCCGGCAGAAGCGTGGTGCGTTCCACGGGTTTGTCGCTGACGATCCAGACATCCGCCGCGCTGCCGCCAGATTGCATGGCGATGGCGGACACATCGTCACCGCTGCCGATGCGGGCAAAACCGCCCGGCATGATCTGCCAGCCATCCTGGGTACGGGCGGCAAATACACGAAGGCTCATCGGCCGTGGCACGAGCTTGTTGTCGATATAGGCCGGGGTGGTTGAAAGCTTCACCACTTCCTGGCCCACCAGCCTGTGGCCGTCGGAGGCAAGCCAGTCGCTGATCGATTCCTTTGCCGTTTCGCGCAACGAGGAGCCGAGCACGGATTGGCCGTTATCATCAAAGAAAGGCAGCCGCGAATAGGCCGGGCCGATGACCATGCCTTCAATATTGCCGGCAACGTGGCGGCGTTCGGATTCCTGTCCGCACCACCAGGTGGCGATGGAGGGCAGTTTCAGTTCCTCGCCCAAAATGTGGCGGCAGACGCGTGGCATGAAGGCGAGCAGCGCCCGCGTTTCGAGAATGCCGCTGCCAAGCGCGTTGACGACGGTGAGCGCCTCATTGCGCAGCGCCTGCACCATGCCGGGCGTGCCGATATGGGAGTGCTGGTTGAGTTCCAGCGGATCGGAATAGGAGGCGTCGAGACGTCGCCACAACACGCCGATCGGTTTCAGTCCGGCCACGGTTCTGACCATGACGCGACCGTTGACGACGGTCAGGTCCTCGCCTTCCAGCAACATGAAACCGAGATAACGGGCGATATAGGCGTGTTCGAAATAGGTCTCGTTGGCGGGTCCGGGCGTCAGAACGGCGATCCGTTCGTCGGGATGTTTCCTGTGCGCCTGCAGTGCATCGCGGAAAGCGCCGAAAAACGAGGCGAGACGATGGACATGGGTTTCCGCGTAGATATCGGACAGCGCACGGGTGGTGGCTACCCGGTTTTCAAGCGCAAAACCCGCGCCGGAAGGTGCCTGTGTGCGGTCGGCCAGCACCCACCAGTTGCCGTCGGGCCCGCGGCCGATTTCAAACGAACAGAAATGCAGATAATGCCCACTTGCCGGCTTCACGCCGACCATTGGTCGCAGATATTCCGGATTGGAGGCGATCAGCGCTGGCGGCACGTAACCTTCCTTCACCAGTCGGTTCTCGCCGTAAAAATCGGCAACCATGGCTTCGAGAAGATTGGCGCGCTGTTTCAGCCCTTCGGAAAGAACCGTCCATTCCCGGTCGTCGATCAGGACAGGAATATGTGAGATCGGCCAGTTTCTTTCGCTGCTGCCCTTGCCGTAGTCGCGGTAGAACACGCCGGCATCGCGCAGATAACGGTCGGTGCGGGCAAAACGCTCGTGCAGTTCCCGCTCCGACATGCGTGACAGGGCGGCTAGCAGGGTCTTCCAGACCGGCCTCACCTCACCGTTGGTATCGAGCATTTCGTCGGCAACGCCAGGCAAGGTAGAGTAATCCAGCCCGCGCGGTCGCGCGGTCGTTTCCGTCTTGCGTTCCGTTGCCGGGGCTTTGGACAATTTACACTCCGTATGGCCGGCGCAGATCGAGCGTCAGCGGAAATTCTGGCGACACGGTTTCCGCCATCAGCGGATATTGCCCGGCCGTATGTCCCCATGGTTCGAAACGGGCAAGGCGGCGAGCCTCGGCCTCGTTGCCGTTGACAGGAAACGTCTCGTAATTGCGCCCGCCCGGATGAGCAACATGATAGATGCATCCGCCGATCGATCGCCTCGACCATGTATCATAAATGTCAAAGGTCAAGGGTGAATTGACGGGCAGGACGGGATGCAGACCGGAAGAGGGCTGCCACGCCTTGAAGCGCACGCCGGCGACCGCGACACTGCGGTTTTCCGTTGGTGTCAGCGGCACGGCACGGCCGTTGCAGGCGACGGTGTAACGAGAAGGATTGGAGGTTTCCAGCCGCACCTGCAGGCGCTCCACGGAGGAATCGACAAAACGCACGGTGCCGCCGATTGCGCCCTGTTCGCCCATCACATGCCAAGGTTCCAGCGCCTGACGCAGCTCAAGCTTCGCACCCTCATATTCCACTTCGCCGAAGAAGGGGAAACGGAATTCCTGCTGGGCTGTGAACCATTCCGGTTTCACGTCGAAGCCGTTTTCCCTGAGGTCGGCGAGCACATCCTGGAAATCCGTCCAGATATAATGCGGCAGCATGAAACGGTCCGCGAGCGCGGTGCCCCAGCGCACGAATTTGCCGGCGGCCGGATTTTTCCAGAAGCGGGCGATCAGCGCGCGCACCAGCAATTGCTGGGCGAGCGACATGCGCGCATTCGGCGGCATTTCGAAACCACGGAACTCAACCAGGCCGAGACGACCGGTCGGCCCATCAGGCGAAAACAGCTTGTCGATGCAGATCTCGGCGCGGTGCGTATTGCCCGTCACATCCGTCAGCAGATTGCGGAACAGCCGGTCGACCAGCCATGGCAAAGGCGGAACGCCGTCGCCGGGGGCGGGCACCTGCGCCAGCGCAATCTCCAGCTCGTAGAGACTGTCGTGGCGGGCTTCGTCGATGCGCGGCGCCTGGCTTGTCGGGCCGATGAACAGACCGGAGAAGAGGTAGGAGAGCGACGGATGCCGCTGCCAGTGCAGCACGAGGCTTTTCAGAAGATCGGGCCGGCGCAGGAAGGGGCTGTCATTCGGGTTCGCGCCGCCCACCACCACATGGTTACCGCCGCCGGTGCCGGTGTGGCGGCCGTCGATCATGAATTTGTCGGCGCCGAGACGCGTCTGGCGCGCCTCCTCATAAACTGCCGTGGTGATATCGACGCAATCCTTCCAGCTTGCGGCGGGGTGGATGTTGACCTCGATCACACCGGGATCGGGCGCGACGCGGATAACATTGATACGTTCGTCATGCGGCGGCGCATAACCCTCGATATGGACTGGCAGTCCAAGTTGGGTGGCAGCCGCTTCCGCTGCCGCGATCAGTTCGAGATAATCCTCGATGCGCTCCACCGGCGGCATGAAAACGCAAAGCCTTCCGTCACGCGGTTCCACCGACAGGGCGGTGCGCACTGCGCCACCGATTTCACCGAGCGTCTGCTCGATGCGTTCCTGCCCGGTTCCTTCGTTCGCATGGAACGAGGCTTCGGGCATGGCGCGGCCGGAGGGCGTTAAGACATCGGGAAGCGGCCCTCTCGGGATCGAAGGGTCGGCCTCATGGATATAGGGGTAGGCCGATGGCGGCACATAGGGCAGGGTGCCGAGCGGCAGGCGGTAACCGACCGGGCTGTCGCCCGGAACGAGGAAAATCTTGCCGCGCCGCGTATTCCATTTTTCGCTGATCCAGCGTTCGCCGGCGGCGCGTGTATTCCACGCCTGCACTGGCAGGATGTAGCCGGTAGGCGTCGTCAAGCCGCGCTCGAAGACGCGGGCGATGCGGTTGCGCTCTTCCGGGTCTTTCAGTCTGGAATTGGACGGGTCGACATTATCGGGCAGGCTGCCTTCCTTGATGATCCATTCTGCCGGATCCTCATAGGCTGGCAGGACCAGATCAGGCTCAATGCCAAGCTGTGTGGCGATACCGCCCAACAACTTCTGCGCATCCTCGGTCTTGACGCCGGTATCTGCGCCTTCCTCGGCTATCAGCGCCGGGTTCTGCCAGATCGGCAGGCCGTCCTTTCGCCAATAGAGCGAAAAGGTCCAGCGCGGCAGGGTTTCACCTGGATACCATTTGCCCTGACCGTAATGCAGAAAGCCGCCGGGGGCGAAACGCTCGCGTAGACGGCGGATCAATTTGTCCGCCTTCTCTCGTTTCGTCGGCCCGACCGCGCCGGTGTTCCATTCATCGGCTTCGAAATCGTCGATGGAAACGAAAGTCGGCTCGCCGCCCATGGTCAGGCGGACGTCCTGCGCGTTCAGAACTCCGTCGACCTTTTCACCGAGTGCGTTGAGGTTCTCCCAGCTTTCATCCGAAAAGGGCTTGGTGATACGCGGTGTCTCGGCAACACGCCGGACCTGCATGTCGAAGGCGAATTCCGTATTGGCATGGCCGAAATAACCGCCCGAAATCGGTGCGGCATTGCGGTAATGCGGTGTCGCCGCCAGCGGAATATGGCTTTCACCCGTCAGAAGCCCGGAGGTCGGGTCAAGACCGATCCAGCCGGCGCCGGGCATGTAAAACTCGGCCCAGGCGTGCAGATCGGTAAAATCCACCTCGGTACCCGAGGGGCCGTCGAGCGCCTTGAGGTCGGGTGTCAGCTGGATGAGGTATCCCGACACGAAACGGGCAGCAAGGCCGAGATGCCGCAGCACTTGCACCAGCAGCCAGCTGGTGTCGCGGCACGATCCCTTGCCGGAAGCGAGTGTCTCCTCTGGCGTCTGGACGCCCGGCTCCATGCGGATGACGTAACCGATTTCCTGCTGCAGGCGGGCATTGAGACCAACGACCATGTCCACCGTCGGCTGCTCCGGGGTCCGGTCGACGGTGGCCATGAAGGCGGCGAGCAGAGGGCCGGTCGGCTCCGGCTTCGTGTAGATGGAGAGATCGTCGCGCAATTCCTGCGGATAATCGAAGGGCCATTTTGTCGCCTCTTCCTCCACGAAGAAGTCGAATGGATTGTAAACGGTCATATCGGCGACAAGATCAACCTCGATCTTGAACTCCGTTGCCGGCTCGGGAAAAACGAAGCGGGCGAGGTAATTGCCGTAGGGATCCTGCTGAAGGTTCACGAAGTGATTGGAGGGTGAAACCTTGAGCGAGTGGCTGATGACGTGGGTTCTGGAGTGCGAGGCGGGCTTTAATCTGATGATTTGTGGTCCAAGGCGGACCGGATTGTCATATTTATAATGCGTCAGATGATAGATGCTCGCTTTGATCGCCATTAATCTGCCTTGCCCGGTTTTCCGGTTTATGCGGTTGTCCGCCCCTCTGAAATTACCGGGATTTTGTGCAATGCAGGAAAAGAAAGCAAGGATCATTTCCGGGGGTAGAACATTGTTGGTTGAGGCCGCGCTGTCTGCCTCAGGAAGAATGGTCCGGGCTTATCAATCATCGCCGCTGAGATTTCGCCGCGATTGTGGACAAGGTCGAACAGCGTGTTATTGCTTGGCATCGCAAGGCGCAGAATCGCGACCCGCTTTCTTTGCCGATTGACGTTTCGGAATGGAATGAATGGCAACAACGGTGACCGACGACCAGCGCAAGAGCGCGGCGAACCTTTCGGGTTTCGATCTCGATTTTCCGGCGCAGCTGCGGATGATGGGGAGTGCCTTCTGGACATCGCCGGTGCGCAACCGGCTGATCTTGCTGTCGATTGCGCTGCTGACGGTGATATTGCTCACCGCCTACGGGCAGATCAGGCTCAATGAATGGAATGCGCCGTTTTACAACGCGCTCGAGCGGCGCGATCTCGATGCCTTCATTCATCAGCTCGAAGTTTTCGCGATCATCGCCGGGCTGCTGCTTCTCCTCAACGTCATCCAGACATGGCTCAACCAGATGACGGCGCTGAACATGCGCGAGGGTCTGGCCAAGGATATGGTCGATCAATGGCTGAAACCGGGTCGCGCCGCGCGTCTGGCCGGTTTCGGCACGATTTCGATCAATCCGGATCAGCGCCTGCATGACGATGTCCGCAATCTCGCGGAAAGCAGCACGGCGCTTTCGATCGGTCTCGTGAATGCGACTATTATTCTCGTCAGCTTTATCGGCGTCCTCTGGTCGCTCTCGGCCGGTTTTGCCATCACCATCAGCGGCAACACCTATGCGATCCCAGGCTATATGGTCTGGGCGGCGATCTTCTACGCCGGGTCCGCCTCGCTGCTCAGCAACCTCGTTGGCTACCGGCTGGTGGGGCTGAATGCCGAGCGTTATTCCAAAGAGGCGGAACTGCGCTTTTCGCTGATGCGGGCCAGCGAAAATCTTGCCGCCATTGCGCTTGCCCGCGGCGAAAAGAATGAACGGCGGCGGATCGGCATCGATATCGATGCGGTGCTCGGCGTCATTCGCGGGCTTGCCATGGCGCTGACGCATCTCACATGGGTATCGGCGGGTTACGGTTGGCTAGCGGTGGTGGCGCCGATCCTGATTGCCGCGCCCGTCTATTTTTCCGGCAACCTCACCTTCGGCGGGCTTATGATGGCCGTTGGCGCTTTCAACCAGGTCAATACGGCGCTGCGCTGGTATATTGACAATTTCGGCCCTATCGCCAGCTGGAAGGCGACCTTGCAGCGCGTTTCGGTGTTTCGCAATGCGCTTATCCAGATGGACAGCGTGGAGCAGCACGGCCTAGCGATCGACCTGCAGCGCAGCGTGGAGAATGAAAAAATCCGCCTGCAATCGGTGATCATCTGCCGTGATGCGGGCGGGCAGGATGTGGAACGCGGCTTCCGGCTGCGGGAGAACGAGGTCGGGATCGGGCCTGGCGAACGGCTGATGATCAACGGCGAACAGGGTGTGAACCGGCGGCTGCTGTTTGCCGCCATGGCGGGCCTGTGGCCCTGGGGGCAGGGCAGGATCGAGATGCCCGAACAATCCGACACGCTGTTCATTGCCCAGCACGGTTATCTGCCGGCGGGTTCGCTGCGCGAAATCCTGGCCTATCCGCGTGCGCCCCAGCGTTTCACCGATGCGGATTACCTCGCGGCACTGATCGCGTGCGGGCTCGGGGAAATGACTTCCCGTCTCGACGAAAACATCCGCTGGGACAAGAAACTCGATTCGGATGAGCAGGCCAGCATCCGCATTGCCAATGCCCTGCTTTTGAAGCCGAAATTCGTCGTGATCGACGATTTGCTGGAAGGTCTGGAAAAACAGACGCAGGATACGTTGGCGCAGGTTCTGAACGGGATGGAAGGCGCGGCGATCATCTATATCGGCCGGTCGGAGACTTTTCTTTCAGTCCTTGCTCCGGCTGTGGCCCATCTTGACCACGCCTCCCAGAAGGAAACCAGCCCGAAACCAGACGGCACGTCGCAATAAGTCGCGAGGCCACGGGTCTTGGCTTGGCACATGGCTGCTGATCAGAGCCGCAAATGCCATTTTTCAGAGTTAAGCCGCGGCTGTTTGGCGAGGCTTACCGTGGTTGTCGGCTCCGTCTGCGGTCGTAGCGCAAGGGTGCCTGTCGCCAGGCTGATGGCGACGATGCCGGCGACCACCATGACAATCCGATCGTAGCGCTGCTGTATCGCGTTATTTCCACTCCAGTCATAGGCCATTTGCACGCCCCCGCGTTTTTTGGAATCGTGCCCCATCATGGTTAACCGAAGCTTACGATGACTCTGTTATTCCTTGCTGTTTTGGAGGGGCTGCCGCGACAAATCGGCTATTGGCTGAAAGGACGGGGTTGTTTAAGTCCGGCAGCGGGAGGTTTGTGAAAGGAATTCGAGACATGGACCAGCAACCGCCCGCCGATATGGAACTCACGCTCAGAACGCTTGCCATGCCCGCCGATGCCAATCCGGCCGGCGATATTTTCGGCGGTTGGGTCATGTCGCAGATGGACCTTGCCGCTTTCGTCCGCGCCAATGATGTGGCCGGCGGCCGCACCGTGACCGTGGCAGTCCATGAAATAGTCTTCAAGAAGCCGGTCAAGATCGGCGATACGCTGTGTGTCTACACGCGGATCGAAAAGATCGGGCGCACGTCCGTCACGCTGAAGATCGAGGCATGGACCCGCAGGCACTATCAGGATTCACGCGACAAGGTCACCGAAGCCGTCTTCATCATGGTTGCCGTGGATGAGAATGGCGAGCCACGCCCGGTGCGCAAGGAGGCGTGAAGCCCCCGTTCTTTTCAAAGCAAATTCTCAAGCGCCGGCTAAAAGACCGAAGAGCATGGCGCTTTTGCCTTCTCGCGAACGGATAATCATTCACTCAATACTTTAGAAATATCCAATTTATTTATCAATTTTTGCGATCAAGATGTGGAATAGGACGGGGATCAGGCTTTGACCATTCCAGGTGTTGTTATTATCGGCGGCGCTCACGGCACGCTTGCCCTTGCCCGCAGTCTCGGCGTCCTGAATGTGCCTGTCTATTATCTCACCCATGATTCACCGCTGCCGGGCTGGTCGCGCTTCGTGCGGGAAACAATCCGCTGGGCCGGTCCGCATGATGACGGGGCGATGGCATTTCTGCGTGAAATGGCTGAAAAACCGGGCCTGAAGGGCTGTCTGCTGGTGCCATCGGGCGACGGTGAGGTTCAGCTTGTTTCGCAGCATCGCGAGGAGCTTTCGGCGCTTTACAAAATCATTCTGCCGGAGTGGACGAACCTGCAATGGCTGTGTGAAAAACCGCTGCTCTATAAACGTGCGGCGGAACTCGGCGTCAGCATCCCCCGAACCTATGCGCTGACATCGGCTGCCGATATCGACGGGCTGGATGTGATGTTTCCCGTCATTCTCAAGCCGCATATGGGGGGCGGCAACACTTCGATCGCCCGGGCGAAAGTTATCCGCGCCGATGACCGAGAGGAGTTGAAAGCCGCTTTCGTCGATGCGAGTGGAGAGATCGGTCCTGACAATGTCGTCGTTCAGGAACTCATTCCGGGTGGAGGCGAAAGCCAGTTTTCTTATGCGGCCCTTTGGCTGAACGGTGAACCTATCGCCGAATTTACCGCGCGGCGCGCAAGGCAATATCCCGTTGATTTCGGTTATACCAGCACCCGTGTCGAGGTCGTTGATAACCGCCAAGCGATCGAGGCGGCCCGGAAAATATTGAAATCGGCGGGCCACAGCGGGCTGGTCGAAGTGGAATTCAAACTTGACGGCAGGGATGGGGCGCTGAAACTCCTCGATGTCAATCCACGCCCTTGGTCGTGGTTCGGCCTCTGTTCGGCTGCCGGCATCAATCTTGGCGGGCTATTGTGGCGGGTGGCCAATGACATGCCCACCGGGCAGGCGGTCATCGCGCGGCAAGGTACGTCCTGGTCCTATCTTGTCCGCGATGCCGTTGCCGCTTTCACATTGGCACGAAGAGGGGAGGCGAGACTTGGCGATTATCTCGCCTCCCTTGGCAGGATCCGCAGCTGGGCCGCTTTTGCACCGAACGATCCCTTGCCGGGCATGATCGATCTGCCGCTGACGGCCTTGCGGGTGTTGAAAAAACGTATCCTTCCCGGTCTGGCGTCGGGACAATCGGCAAGGGCCATGTTGCCGCCGGTCAAACGCTTTGTGAAATATGGGGCCATAAGGGTGGGGCTGGAGGTGAGTTCTCTTCCTCCTGTCCGCTCCGCATTTCCATCCCTTGCCGGGCGTGGCGTGATCTTCACGCTTCACCATGTGCGCCCGGGGCAGGCGGTTTCGGCTTTTGCGCCGAATGTGCAATTGTCCGTCACGCCGCAATTTCTGGAAGAGGCCATAAAGGCCGCGCTCGAATCCGGTCTCGTGCCCGTTCATTTGCATGATCTGCCGGCTCTGCTTGCCGACACCAGCGAAGTCAGGTCGTTTTGCGCCTTCACGCTTGATGACGGCTATCGCAACAATGCCGAACATGCTGCGCCGATCTTCCGCAAATACGCCGTTCCCTACACAATTTTCATCACGCCGGGTTTTGTCGAGCGGAGCCGCAGTGTGTGGTGGGAAACGGCGGCGGCTCTGACGAAGAAGGTCACATCGTTCGAATTTGATTTTGGTGCAGGGCCGGAGCAGGTGGAATGTGCCACGCCGTCACAGAAGGTGGAGGCGTTCGCCCGGCTTGAAAACTTCGTCCAGGAATCCCCGGAAGATGAAGCGGTGGAAAGGATCGATCGCGTCGCGAGGCAGCACGGCATCGACCCCATCGCGATCGTGGATGACCTCGTCATGGATGCGGCCGAACTCAGGACGCTGTCGAACGATCCGCTCGTGCATTTTGGCGCGCATACCATGACGCATGTAAATATGCGCAAGATCGATGCAACACGCCTCGTCCATGAGATCGAGGAATCGACACGCCGGGTAGAGGCTTATGTCGGCCAACGGCCGCAATCCTTCTCTTATCCCTATGGCTGGGTCAGGGCCGTGGGTGAGCGCGAAGCGAAAGCGGTGTCGGAGGCGGGCTTTTCCGTGGCGGTCACCACGCAGGCCGGTGTTCTCGGTCCACATAGCCTCGAAAAGCCGGCGCAGCTGCCGCGCGTTTCGTTGAACGGGCGCTTTCAGAAAAAGCGTTTCGTCAAGGCGCTCATCTCGGGCCTGCCTTTCCGGTTCATCTAGCGGCTATATCTCCCTTTCTTCTATTGCCGGCCCTGAGGCGATGAGTGGCTTTGGCGGGATTTCGCCATGCGTATGGTATTTTTTATTCACATTCTTTTATCTATTGATTCCTGCGGCGCTTTAAGCGGCTGTGAACATGCCGCAAGAACGCGGCGTGCAACGTGTAATGCCAATGCGCGTCACCCGAAAAATACTCACTCAACAACCAGACTCCCAAGCCGCCTTCCTGACCTCGTGCATGACGAATAATTTGTGACACAAACACCAAATTCCGCTTGTCAGTCTGGCCATTGATGTTTATGAGGAGCGCGCAACGCAAGCGTTCGCGCATGCGGAGAGGTGGCAGAGTGGTCGAATGCACCGCACTCGAAATGCGGCATACCTGCAAGGGTATCGTGGGTTCGAATCCCACCCTCTCCGCCATAATACACTGAAATCATTATGAAATTTTAGGAATTTAGGGCGGCGCCCTAATGATTACCCTAACGCTTGTGCGCCGTCGCTCCAAGCAGACGGTTACAAAATGTGATCGCTGTACCATAGTGTAGCATCCAGTCTCATTTTGTCTCATGCTGTCAAAAGCTTGAGCTTGCTTGGCGTATTACATAACGTATTACATACGTAGTACATTGATTTTACAATGATTTTTATATTTGACGTTCAGTGGGGCAGCAATATCCTCCGCAGCATATTCGCTAGTGGAGATACCAATGGAAAGTTTTCCTGCTGCAATGTCCGTCGCTACCGCCGCAAAATACATCGGCGTGTCGAGATCACACTTGTATCGCTTGATAAGTGGCGGTGCCATCACCGTAGCCAGACTCGGACACCGGACCATAATCCGACGAGCCGATGCTGATCGCCTTCTAGAAAATGCGTTGAAGCCTACGCCGCTAAACCTCGCATTCGTTGGTTCAGTCGGTGTCAAGGACGGGCCTACCCCGAGTGGTAAGGGTGGTGGTGTATTCGGATGACTATCACTCCGCACCAACATAGCTTTTTGGCGATCGCTTGTTTGGCACAAGAGCATTTTGAGTTCATGGACCACCGCATGTCGGTCGATGGCTCGGTTTCTCTTCCTGACGAAGTGGCTGCAGCGCGCGTCCGACGCTACTACAACGACGCCGAGGCGGATTTACACGCTGGAGCAGTATGGCTCGTACAGAGCCAGCTTGGCACGTTCGTTTCGCAAGAGGCATTATCTGTCCCAGCAGCTCAGTCGTTTATTGCTCAGTGTGCAGACGACGTAAAAAAAGTGAACCGATACCAGCGACACCTAAGAAGCTCTCGTGAGTTTCACGATAAGGCGCCGGCAATCTCAATCGATAACACTGACCCAGATCGCCCAAGGGCGGCTTTCCGGCCAATTCGGGAAACGCAGGTGAGCATCATAATCGGTGCATACTTGTCGCTACCTGATGGTTTCAGGACATGGGCTCGGACCGCTGATCTTCTTAACAGAGGAATACCAACAGGCGATCGTGGCGGGCTGAATGACGGACATGTTCGGAATGCGCTGTACAGTGGCGTAAGGCATGCGCGAAGGCTTTTCGCCACAAATTCGGAGGCTCTGGCGTGGTCAAGGGCGCTGCTTGATTGGGCGGTGCTAGAGCACGTTTGGGTGAGGGCGCGATCCCATCAACAGCCTCGAAAAATCGACGTTGCAGGTCTGGATGCGTTGCGCGCTACCGGATTGCTAGAGGAATGGCGAGGCGAAATTGAGCGAACGGTGCAGTTGCGTGTTCCATCGAATTCCGGAAGCCTCGCCATGCTACAGATGCACATCAAAGATCTCAAAAGCCTCCAGCGAAAACTGTTGCGGAGACGCGCCAATTGATCCGCGTTTGCTTGCCTGTGACAGGCGCTTTTTTCGCGGTTCTTCAAGACGCAACATGGCAATCTGACAATACGGAAGTCTCACGGTCATGAAAACAATGCCAGAAAAACCGACATCGAACGCCTACCCAATTAAAGAAGCAGCGAAAATCGCCGGACGGTCCATAACCTGGCTGCGTCAGCAGCGGCGCTTCGGCTCGCTTGTTCCGACAGAGATCAACGGTCTGCAAGCCGTAACCGCCGAAAGCCTGCACGCCCTCGTCACGCGGGATAGAGCTGCGCGTGAGCTGCTGATCAGGCTCGTTATTGACAACACCAAATGAACGAGCCGGCGCACTCGTCACAGTGCTGCCGGCTGGAGATTTTCTTAAATGCTTCATCACAATATCAATCACAGCCCTTCCAGGCAACCCGCCAGAAGTTTCGCTGAGCTGCGTGCGGCGGACATCGAGCGACGAACAAGCTCAGCTTCTGAACGCCCTAATGTCGTGCTGGCCGAAAAGCCTTCTCATGATGCAATCGAGTTTCTGAAATCTCTCGATCCTGATGGCCGGCACAACCTCACCGCGTTGGACCCGAAGCGCGAGGCGCCGCCGGAAGCACGGACCTTTGCAGCCAATGACTGGCCCGCAATGGCGGATTGGATCGACAAGCGTGAGGGCCGACGAAACCTGTATTTCAGTGTGAATGAACCGGCAGCTATTGCGCCGAACAAGAAGCTCTCCAAATCCGATATGTCGGCTATCCGCGCGTTGTGCATCGATATCGATATTGAGAAACCTCCGTCAGGCGCGGATCTCGCGACGCACTTCGAAAAGGAACGCTCTCGCCTTCGCGAGATCGCGCGCCAGCTGCGGGCCGATGTGTGCCCACCCACAGCCGTTCTGGATAGCGGTGGCGGTATCCAGGCGTTCTGGATCCTATCTGAAAAACTCGATGCCAAAACGCACCAGGTGGCAGCAGAGGCGCAAGGCCGCGGCCTCATTCACCGGTTCGGCGGCGACAGCGTCGAAAACGTCGATCGCATCATGCGCCTCCCAGGAACAACCAATATCCCCACCGCTGAGAAGGTGGCCCGAGGTCAGCAAAGGCGCCGGGCATCCGTAATGTGGTGTGGCGCGCGGTACGCTTTTCAAGAGGTAGGCAACCATTACCCTCCTGCGTCGAAAGCCGACGCTCTCGATCGAAATCCGGAAATTGAGCAGCTGAAGCAGGCGATCGACGTCCACAAGGTTTCGGCCGCCGCCAGCTTTGACGAATTGCCACACGACCTTCGAGATAAATTCGAGCTAGCGTGTGCCGAGCGGCCAGCGCTGGCTAGGTTATGGGCATCCGGCCAGGCCAACGGCGCGGATAAGTCGGCATCCGCTGCACGCTTCAATCTCGCGCTTCGATTGAAGACAGCATCCTTCTCGATCGATGAGTTCGGTGCGCTGCTGTACGTCTGGGAGCACGCCACAAGCCCCCACAAGCCGCGTATAGAGGAATGGGACGATCAAGAGCTCCGAAGAGAGCTTGCACGCTGCTGGGCAAACGCCCGCACTGAGCCGGATCCACTCGATTTTTTCGAAGAAATCCCCGACGACATCATGGAGAGCCCGCCGAAACAGCACAAGCCGACGAAGCTGCTGGATCTCGTTTCGTTCAACGATGCGGCCGGCTCCGCTCTCGACCATTCGACGAAACCGCTCATCAAGGGCCTGTTGGACGAGGGAGCACTTTCGGTTCTTTATGGCGAGAGCAATGTCGGTAAAACCTTTGTTGCCATGGATCTGGCGTTCCATGTCGCAACGGGTATGTCATGGGCTGACCGAAGGACGGCGCAACTAGGCGTCGTTTATGTTGCCGCCGAGGGCGGGCAAGGCGCCCGGCGCCGTGCGAGGGCTTTGCAGCAGCGGTTTCAAGGGCAATACGCTGGCGACCCACGTTTTCAATTCCATCTGTCAGGGGTCAACCTCCGCAACGCCGAAGCGGATCTCGTCCCGTTGATCGAAACTGTCCGAGCATGCGAGGGCGTCGGCCTTATCGTGATCGACACGCTGTCTCGCGCGCTCGCTGGCGGCGACGAGAATGCGTCGACGGACATGGGGGCGCTGGTAAAGCATATCGATCATTTGCGCCTGCAGACGAAGGCCCATGTGATGCTGGTCCATCACTCGGGGAAAGAAAGAGCGCGCGGTGCGCGAGGTCATTCCCTCCTGCGTGCCGCTACTGACACGGAGATCGAGATCGCGGACAACGAGATTAACGTCACCAAACAGCGTGACCTCGATGGCAACTTCCGCCGGGCTTTCGTTCTCGATCGTGTCGAGCTTGGCCGAGACAAAGACGGCGACCCGATAACATCGTGTGTCGTCCGTCTTGTATCACATACAGAGAAACCGGCAGGCGAGCCGACGGATGCCGAATTGGAAATTCTGGCGATCCTGAACAGCCTTCAGGACAAAGAGGCGTCGGCCAATGGTTTCAAAGAAAGCGCGATCGTCGATGCGTACGCAGCGACCTACGCTCCGTTGAGCAAGGAAGCGTTGCGGTCACGACTTCGCACCATGCTTAAAAAGCGTCTCGTCGCGAGGCCTAAAGCTGGTCTTTGGTGTGTGCGGCGGGACAATCTGTCCGACAGAGAGAAGGTTGAGGCCTGGTTTGAGCAGATCAATGATGATGATTGACGCGGTGGGCAGCGGTGCGAAATCGGTGAAACATGAAACCCAATAATTTCAATATGATAGATAAAGCGGTGGTGTGCGGTGGAGAGCGGTTTTTTCGTTCCGGCCCAAAACGGTGGAGCGGTGGGGGTATATATATACCCACCACCCCACCGGTCCCCGAACCACCAGGACCGTAGAGGTTATTTTCGCCGTGGATGGCTACGCAGTCTAAGCGATACCTTAAGGGCGTTGAAATTGAAGTTGGGGTTTAATCTGTGAAATACCCTGGACATATCGAGCAGGCGCGCGCCGCTATCCTCCGTTGGCACCGAAACTTGCGGACGACCCGCAAGCAGTGCGGCGCAAAGCGGAAACATGATGGGAAACCCTGCCAGCAGATCGCTATGGCGAACGGGCGCTGCTGTTACCATGGCGGCCGGACGCCGAAGGGTGACGCGTGGCACAAACCGCGATGGCCTAACCGCGACGCGGTAGACGCCGAAAAGAAACTGGCGGGAAAGCTTCGAGATATGGAGAAAGCGCAGCGCGCGCGAGATAAGAGGCTCGCGAACATGACGCCCGCACAGCGAACACGTTACGATCGGTGGCTAGCTGCACACAGGGCCGTTTCCGCGACAGGTCGGGCAGAGGCACGTGAGCGACGGAAACAAGCGAAGGAAGCCCGCGCCTTGATCGAGCTACGGCCGCCGACGGTCAGTGCAGAAGTGGACAGAATTCAAACGCTGATTGACGAGTTAGAGCGCCGCGCTACGCCGCGTTTCGATGTATTCGATTAAGGAGGGAGCCATGGCTAAGCAGCCGAACGTAGACGATATACAAAGAGATTTGCTTACCCGGATCCGCACAGAGGGCGTACGGGCCGCATATGAAGCGAGCCTTGCAGTATGCAGCGATGTAAAAGCTCCCGCGCCGGCGCGCGCGACAGCTTCCGCGACGTTGTTCCGCGTCGCCGGCTATTTCGACAAGCAGGAGCGAGACAACGAAAAAGCGCCGCATGAAATGACGAGCGAAGAACTGAACGCCGAAATCGCGCGTCTCGCCCGCCGGTCAGCAACCACGGCTACCGACGACCCTGACGTGTTCGATTAGCGAGATCCTCGCCGAAGGAACACGACGTTGCCAGAGGGCTGACCCGCACACCTGTCTTCAGCTGGCCTTGGGATGACACCTGGTCGCAGCTCAGCGCGTAGAATTCTCGCGCTCTCACATATCAGTTCCGCAAGCTCTATGTTCCGAGCTGCGGCGCCGGCCGTCAGATCTGACGAGCGGAGCTGATCCACCAGGGTTTCCGCAGCGACGGCGAGATAATCCGCCTGACAGTCAGCAGGTAGCGGCATCGGTATATCCTTGTTGGATCGGGACCGCAGATTACGCTGCTGATCGGCCAGAGGCTAGGGCTTTACAGCTGCGCGCTTTCCTTTTCGCTTCAACAGGACAGCTTGCATAGCCCACTTGCGAGCGTCTTCAGTGCTCAAGCTCGTGTCGGACTTCTTTTCGCGCTTTCCCGTCGAGCTGGCGAGGCGTGAATTCTCCGCAATGAACGCATCGAGGTCCGTCTGCGCGATGAGAACCGGGCGGCCAGGAAGATACGCCAGCCGCCCGGAAAGGCGCAAACGTTGCACCTTCTGCCGAGAGCAACGCAGTATTTCGGCCACTTCCGGCTCCGTAAGAAAGCGATGCGTCATGCTTTGGCCAGCGCGTCTTCTTTGATACGCCGGGCAAGGCGGAAGAGCGTGGACCTTGAGCAGCCGGTCGCGGTGACGATGTCGTTCCAGCTCATTTTAGATTTCAGCATGCGTATCAGCGCTGCGTTGCGGTCCGTATCTTCTGGCCGCCCCTTATAGCGTCCCGAGCTTTTCGCCTTCTCGACGCCCTGCGCCTGCCGCCGGCGACGGTCTTCATAATCCTTGCGCGCGATTGCTGCCAGCATATCGAGCATCATCGCGTTGACGGCCTTGAACATGCGGCCGGTAAATGGGTCTTCGGCAGCGGCCAACATCATATGCGACGTGGGAAGATCAAGAGCCACGACGCGCACCTGTCGCGCGTCTATCTCGCTCTTGAGCGCCTCCCAATCGGCCTCATTAAGTCGCGACAGCCGGTCAACCTGCTCTGTCAGCAACACGTCGTTCGGGCTGCAGTCCGAGAGTAGCCGAAAAAGCTCCGGACGCTTCAGCGACGCGCCGCTTTCATTTTCGACATAGAATGCAGCGATCGAAAAACCTCTGTCTTTTGCGAAGCTTTCCAGCTGTGTTTTTGCGCGGCCTGCATCCTGTTCTTTGGTGCTGGCTCGCAGATAAGCGCGGACAAACATGTTTGAAACCTCCACGGTTCGATTTGAATAGTTCCTAAAGTAGTAGTCTGTTTTGAGTGGTTCCAATAATCGATCCCTGCGGCTTCTTGAGGCTGTGAAAGCGGTTCGATTGAGGTACACCCAAAAAAATCATCCTAAACTCTCGCGAAAGCGTCACCCTTCGGCCGCTTTGAGAGCTTCAAGGGCCCGATGCCGGATATCCGGAAACTCCGTATGGAGAACCATCACTTCCAAGTCGTCCCGCGCTTCATAAATCTCGTCGGGGTCATTCATGGCCTTTGCCCGTAGGAGCTCCGCAGTAATTCTCAGAAGCATAGCCAACTCCAACTCTCTGTCTGTTCGCCTAGGGGGTTCGAAGGCGACCACGTCAGCGACGGCGAAGCCAACCTGGGCCCGGCGTTCATTTCTGAGATTGGCGTAACTGGCGAAATTCACAACGTTGTTCATAGCAGCACCTTTCGAGACTGTTGTGCTGCTAGATTCTTTTACATGGTTCTTTAAGTCAACAGTAAATTTCCATATTCCTGCATTAATTTTGACGAACTGATAGTATAAATAAATATTGTCGGTCAATGTATTTTGATGCGTGCAACATTAAGATACGAATAATGCAGCATCTATATTCAAGAACGAATGCTTAATTGCTGTGTGGCGTACGCGAACACGCACCCCGCCCCCTGGGTATACTCTGAATTGCAGCCGGAGCGGCACGCCGGGATCCGGCACAAAATCGCGCGAGGCTGGAACTTTTCAAACTTGCAAAGCTGGTTACCGCGAAACGCGCGAGGATATCGCCCGCTATATTCGCGGTTACTCGCCAACTATCTTTCAAATCATGATGAACGATCAGGAACTCGACTATAACGGACTGCCGCCCCTTGGCTGCGAAGCTTCGCCCGAGCCGACTGAGCTTGAGCACAAGATTGGTTGGCTTTGCGATTGCCTCGCTCGCGTTGCGGCCGGCGCGGAACAAGCGTTCAATTTGTCCGAAGCCCTGTGTTCTCTTCAAACCGAAACGTCACGCCGGCATGCCCGGATTTCTCCGACCCAAAGGGACAGGCTGTTGCGATCGCTTGCGATGGCACACACGTCAATATTGCGCCTGTTTGATGCGTCACGGGAATGGCCCACTGCGGCGGAAGCTGTGGACGCCGTTGCCGGCTTGATTTGCTGGTGGGCCGAAACCGACGAAGCGCGCGATACCCGGCACAAACACCTCTTCGCGGATTTCCAAGCATATGCCCGTTGGTTGCGGAACACATGCCACAACCTTTGCCTGCTCGAAGATATTGTTCGAAGGGCCGGCCAGCGCCGTGCCGACGTGATCGCAGACATAATCAGGCGGACCGCAGCATGACCCCGAGACCGCCCAATAGACCTGACGGAAGAAGCGTAACCTCATCGCTTATGGCGCGGAACGTGTCTATGACCGATTTTCCATGGGGTGATCTTGAGCCCCACGATTTCGGGCGCGGCCTGCTGCAACTTCTGCGGCTTGCGCTTGCCGATGGCGACGAAGCTGGCGATGCGTTTGCCAGAGCTCTAGAAGGCCTTGAGATAATGGGGATGCAAGGCATATCGCTAACTCCCGATGTGATCGAAGACGCGACGCGGTTGATTGAAGAATTGCAGGGTGGTGTCTCCGCCTCCCCTCCCGACTTGAATAGCGAATGGGTCAGTTGGTGCCTTTCGGCGGCCTGCACCATACTTCAAGGCGGGGGGACGAGGCGTCGTGCCAACGAAGAGGAAATTTTATTCATTCGCGCTGGCCGCTACCTGTTTGAAGGGTTTTGCATTGGCCGCCGAATTCGCGAGCGGAGAATTGTGGGCGGAAACCCCGCCGTTGCCCCGAAAGAGCTCCACTGATCGACAAGAGGTAACGTAACATGTGCGATCCGTTGACCATTGCCGGCGTCGCTCTCACGGCCGGTTCCACCGTCGCCAACAGCATGGCCGCCAGCAAGGTTGCCCGCGCCCGTGACGACGCCATGGCGGCCGAGCGGATCCGGCAGAACGGCCTCGATCAGGAAGCACAGGCGCTTAACGCGCAGTCGCAGGATCGCTACCAGGACTTTTCCGGACAGGAAGAGAAGGCCGCCTCCAAGCTGGCCGACTATTTCACCGGTCAACAGGTTGCCGAGCCGAGCGCCGAAGCAGCTTTGCCGACGTCAGCGAACAACGTCGTTGTCAACGAAGAGCAGAAGCAGCGCGCCAAGGCCCGCGATTTCACGGACAAGACAGGGACCGCGCTCGGCAGGCTCCGGGCGTTCGGTGACGTGCTCGGCGAAAATAGCCGTCTGCAGGCACGCGATGCAGGTCAGATCGGCCAGATTGGCGGTTTCAAGCGCGGCTCTTCGAACGTGACTGCGTATGAGCTCGACGCAGCCAACCAGAAGGGCAACGGCCTGAAGCTGTTCGGCGACGTGCTCAGCGGTTTAGGTGGCATAGGTGTCAATGCGGGATTGTCCCGTCCAAAATATACGAAAACGACTTTGGGCGAGCATTTGGGCTATACCCTGCCCGCGTCTTACTTTCCAGAGGCCCCTAAGCGTAAGTCTACTGTTTGATTGGCCTGCTTCACCCAGAATGCATATACTGGTTGCGCGTGCGATCGCAAAAGACCTGGCGCGACTATCGTGTCAGCCAGAGAGCATTTCATTAGGAATGCCAATTTTGCGTTCGACAATAGGCGTCACAGCTTTATACGCAGTCTCGAATTGAACTTGGCTTCCGGCAATGTAAGGCAAATCTGCTTTTGACTTAGCGCGCGCGATCTCGGTTTTCATGCTAGCCAATGCGGTCTTAACTGCTGAAATTTTAGCTCTATCATCTGCACTCAAACCGACGCTGAATACGTCAACACTTTGATGGAGTTCCAATATTTTTTGGTTCATCTCCGAAACTAGAGCGTCGTCGGGTTTTCCACTAAGGTAAAGTTCCGCTGTGAACTTATCTAAGACGCTATAAAAATTCTTTTTGGACGTCGCGACAGCCTTGTATTCCGAGAGCATGTTTGTTTCAAAACGTTCGACACGGGCCTGCTCAATGGCGAAGACATACCCTAGCCCGGTTCCAACAACGCCAAAAAGGCTGGCGACAGATCCGAGGGCTAGAACGATATATTTGCGCGCAAGCTCTAAAAGTCGTTCCATTCATGATCTCCCTTCGAGACCAACATAATATGGGGCGTCTTATTCGGTTGCCTAAGGTTTGTCGATAACCTTTGATTTTGTCTTAAGCCCAACCTGCTCAGATGCTTCTTTCTGCATCTCGCACAATTCGTCCCACCAGAGATGGGAGTTTGTTACGATCTGCATGGTTGAACGAATGTCTTCCTGCAAAGTCATATCACAAACTGATTGGTGGCTGTTAGCGGAGTTCTCGACAACAAGCTGCGTTGCCATCACGGGATCGATTGCTAGAGTAGCCATTACGGTCATAGCTGCAACAAATCCAGCCATCGCAGGATCACGTAACGCTCTTCCAAAAAAACCAGGAGAGTGGACTTCAATTGAGATGTCGCCGAATAACTCTCTGTTATAATAAGCGTTCAATCCCTTATGCAGGCTTTTCTCGGACAGAGCGATGAAGTTTTCCAGTTCGCCAGCTTTTAGCGCGACGTACATCGCTCCAAAATAATTAGTCAGAAACAGAACGTCGGTCAGGTCTTTCTGGTCGACCACGGCCTTCGTAACTTCCATGTAGCTTCCGGAGCTTTCGCCACGAACGTAGTCACCGTAGGCGTGCTCGTAAAACTCGTGACGGTCTGCGTCATCGCTCACGCGAATAATAGCTTGGCGATTTTGCATCAGTTTGATAGCGCGCCTACCAAATTCATATTTCGCGTGCGATCCCTTCAGAAACTTCACGCGGCGTGCAGGTATTTTCTCAAAATTGTATCGCGCAACCTCTGCGAAGACATCAGACACGAATGGTTCTAGGATTTCAGCGAAAAGAACCTCTGAAGTATACCCAGGTCCTGGAATGATAACGAGATCCCCGGGCTTGGCATCTTCGTAAAGGTTTTTCACTTCTCGCATATAGCGAGGCGCATCCCTTCCCTCTGCAGAAACCTTGTAATCCTCAGCTTTGCGTGAAGGTACACGTGTGGCGGGTCTGCCGCCCTTGTACCAGCCGCCAACAGATCTGGACATACGCAACTGTTGTCTGGTCTTCTCGTCGTCGATATCAAACGAGGTAGGCAAAATAGCACCTGGGATATCCAGAAATACCATACTGGTTGCACGGAAGTCGTTATAGAACCGCTTGCCGTCGCCGGGGTGCAAAATGAATATCTGGTGGTTTTTGTCGATTACCCGCATAGCCGGGTCGAGGATCAAAGTCATGTTTACGCCCTATTCGTTGAAGGCAACATGCGTTGTCCGAAGTAAAGATGTCAATCTCCAGTAGAAATATGCACAACTGTATTTGACGGGTCACTAACAGAAGCGAGCATCCGCCACTGCAGCAGTCTCCGAAACAACACGATCCCCTCCTATTTCCCGTTTGCTACCCGCAGTTCCCGACAGTGCAATTACACTAGAATAGGCCTTAAGGCCGCGACGCGTCCAAACTATTCAATTCATTAATCAAAAACTCGAAATATCCATAACAGCCTTACATTTCTACGGACTTCGTTACCCAATCCAGTTAGGTGACAAACGACGCACTCTGTAGGGATTTCGCTGATGAACATTGATTGGTTCCGAAAGCTTTTGGCATATGATCTGGATACGTCTCCAGATAATGTTTCTGCTATCATTAGAGACCACAACGCCAACGTTGAGGGCTTCCCTTTCTACGGGCAGTACGTTGGTAAACGAAAGATTTGGGATACCAGAAAAAATCTGATCCCGGTCTATGACGACCCAAAAGATGATCGCGTTGCTACCGCGATGCGGCGCATAGAGAAGAGATTGAGCAGGACATTGTTCGACCGCTGCTCGATGTCTAGCCTGACGAATGGCTCTAATGGTATAGTCGTATCGTACGGGACCGCCATCGGAAATGGGAGTATGGCGGCAGAGCACGTAAAAGGTCATGTCAGCGGATCGCCAAAGTCCGTGGGATACCCCACTAATATTCTTGACGTTAACGGGAACTTTGACTGTCTCCTTTATCTAAACATCGATAGCGAAAAAGGCAGAGCATCGGTTTCAACCGTAATCCATGAATTCGGTCATGCAATGGGTATCGCAGGCCACTTCAATGGCTACGGTTGCAACAAGTACGAAATTAGCATCCTGTTTTGGCTCGTGCTCAAGGAACTGTATAAGTAGTGCGTAGCTTATTAACCGTAATGCAAGCGCGGGGTCGCTCTAAATCGGTAGCCGTTTCAAGGCCATGGCAGCGCAAGGCACGCGCAACAGGGCTTCGCTCGCCGAAGCGCGCATCGCAGCAGTTCGATGACGCGATGAAAGCAGGACAAATCGCAGGGCGTAAAGCATGGCTGCGAACACTTGAGCAGGCCCGCCAAGGTAGGGCAGGCGAGCCAACTGAAGACGACTTCCACAACGCGATATTTGCCCGGTGATGCGGCTTGCCCGTTTTTTTTACGGAAAAACGGTCTAAATAACTGAAATAAAATATCTTTGTTACTAGAATCCAAAGACGTAGAATTTGGCGACCGCTGGACGGTACGCGTTCGAAGGATTTTGCATCGGCGAACAACGTCGTTGTTGCCGAAGAGCAGAAGCAGCGCACCAAGGCCCGCGATTTCACGGACAAGACAGGCATGGCACTCGGCAGGCTCCGGGCCTTCGGCGACGTGCTCGGTGAGAACAGCCGTCTTCAGGCCCGAGACGCAAGCCAGATCGGCCAGATCGGCGGTTTCAAGCGCGGCTCGTCGAACGTGATGGCTTACGAGCTCGACGCAGCCAACCAGAAGGGCAACGGCCTGAAGCTGTTCGGCGATGCCTTGAGGATGGGCGTAACGCGGGTCTGTCGCGTCCGAATATACCCAAACCACCTTGGGCGGCTACCTCGGGTACAAGCCCGCGACGTCATATTCCCGGATGCGCCAAAGAGAAAGTACAGTGTTTGAAGGTAAAGCGTCGAAAGAAAATTCATCAACGCGCACCCGATATCAGATATGAAAGGCTGATGGCTTAAGCTTTTACAGCCACCGGGTTGAAATGAACGACCGTACTTTCGGATTTTGCCCCCTGAAAAGTGAAAGTGAATTCGGGTGCGTTAGGGTCTGGGGCTTTTCCCTTCTTCTGCTTGGCGCGTTTTTCCGGCTCAAAGAATTCGCGCGAGATATGACCAAGTGAGGGCAACAGTGGGCGCTTCCCCCGAAACCACTCGGATATCGACACAATCTGCAATCGGGGGAGGTGACCGTGTGCTGTTTGGACGAAGCCGAACGCTGCCGCCTCCGTGGCCATATCACGTGTTGGTTCATTCAGGCAAAGGAACAAGCCCATCTCGGCTCTCTCACGATCGATGACCGCTTTGAATTCCCGAACATCTTTGCTGCCCACATGTTGGCCGCCTTTGACCGATGTTAGAACTCTTCCCCATCCCCTTGGACCGTTCATGAAATACATTTGCCCATCTATGCCTCTGTCGGGTCCACGTTTAATTTCTTTCATCGTTTGGACTCCGACGAGATAGTTCGCCCACCACTGAAACTGATATTTGTCTTTTGCGGCTAGCCGCGCGGCGCTTTCAAAATCTCTCGGAATGCCTCCGAGAGAATAATCAATAACCCCAGGCATTGAGCTTAGCCGCCCCTCAATCACACGGATGGCGTGATAAGCGACATCTATTCCGATCCACCTTCTTCCGGTCTCCTGCGCCGCGGCGACAGTTGTCCCGCAACCACAAAATGGATCCAGAACGACATCATTTTCTTTGGAAGAGGCAGCAAGTATACGCTTAAGCAATGCGACAGGTTTCTGAGTTGGGTAACCCAATCGCTCCCGCGCCTGCGAATTAAGCGGTGGAATGTCTGTCCAAAGGTTCTGTAGCGGCTGCCCTTTTTGATCGTCTAGGTAAAGCTTCAACCGGATGCGACCATCCATATTTTTGGGAAAGTACAAACGGTTCTCCGCGTCATACTTTTCCATCAATTCCCGCGATATTGACCAGCCGTTTGGGTGCGGTTGATATCCTTTGTATTCGTAATGCAAGTTGGGCCGCCGGCTTGGGTTCCGCAGATCTCTTGTGGAATATCGGCGACCGTCTTCTTCAAGATAAGTGTATTTTGCAGCCACATGGCGCTCATCCAACGGCTGGAAGAGTTTGTTCCAAACTGGTGTCTGGCCCGCTGAATAGAAAAGAATGGTGTCTGTTACGTCACCATATCCAACCTTGGTGTTCGAGTGGGCGCTAGTGCGTTTCCACACAATTTCGCTGCGAAAATTGCGCGGACCAAAAAGTGCATCGAGCACGATCTTTAGGTAATGGCTAGCGGTTGGGTCGCAATGGAGATAGAGGCTGCCTGTCGATCGTAGGACCCTTCTCAGCTCAAATAGCCGTTGGGACATCATAACCAGATAAGCCATCATGTCGCTCTCGCCGAGTGCAGAATGCAGTGCGTGAATAATATTGGCTACGGGGACCGCCGGATAGAATTATTTCGTCAAGAGCCCACTGAGCTTCGTTCCCCCAAGTCCATGTATCGCGGAACGCTTCTACCTGCGCGCTCGCGGCTTCATCAGAGGGTGTACGAAACAGGACGTTGTAGTTCGCATTGCTGTTAAAAGGTGGATCTAGGTAAATCAGATCAACACTGTCAGATGCGATTTCTTCTCTCAGAATGGTAAGATTATCCCCGAACCAAAGCTCATTCATTTTTGGATCCCCAGTGCCGAGTACATAGGTTGATCCAATTTTCTTAAAATTTTTACCACGAAATTCGGAGGTTTATCCACCTATACTCACGCGGGTGTGATTTCCACACCTTCGCGGATCGAAGGACTTGAGCTCGGCGAATTAATTGCTGCAACGCTTGCTTCTTGCCTCGCTAATAAAAATTCTAGTTGAGTAGACTCGACTCCAATCTCTCTGCGTGTTTTGTATTAGCGGGGACTATATTGGGGGCTTTCTTGAGGATTGTTTATTTACGGGTGCTTGGCGCCCTATTCATTTCGTGTGCTTTAAGCGCATGCACCACTTCGCGCGAAGCATTCAATGCTAACCCGAAGTCGATCGATAAACCGACTCTCTGCCGTACGTACTTGCAGAGCCAAGATCCAGCATTCCAGCAAGATCTCGCGAAGGAACTCAGCCGGCGGGGCGTACAGTTCTATCAATGCCCAGAAATGGTGAGAAATCAGGATGCGGCGGCCGCGGCTTTGGTTGCTGTCGCGCTCGTCGGCACGGCCGTCGCTGTTTGCGCAAATAACAATTGCGGGGGCGGCTACCCAACAAGAAGCTATCCAGGGAACTGCTACTCCTATTACGACCGAGCGGCCGACGGCAGCCTCTGCGGCCATCGTAGCGCAATGTCTCGGCCTGGCGGCTGGTAAGCTAAAACAGATTTGAAGGATCGTTGCCTCTCGAACGAGCAAACGATGTCCCATTTAAGCGGAGTAGTTCGACATGAAATCATTTAAGGCGACAATTGCGATGCTGGCGTGCTTCGCCGGGCCGGCTTCGGCAAACGAATGTTCGGATGCTGCCGATGCGTACAACAGCGCAACGTCGGAGATTTCCGGGTATCTGCGCCGTTACGTGGGGTGCGTTGAAAATAGCCAAGGTGCGGATGACTGCTCATCCGAATTTCGCCGTCTCCGGAACGCACAATCCGATTTTGAAAGTGCCGTTTCCCAATATCAGAGCTACGACTGCCGTTGACCCCCGCGTCTTGCAGACTCTCTATCTCTCAACAAGGCGAGTTGATGAAAAAATCCCATTCTGAAGACTGGCAGAAGCCCGTCGGTCCCGAGTATGCCGTAGATGAGCCGGAATTCATGGCTGAGTTTGGACGTGCCATGGCCGCTTGGGGAAGCATCGAGCATGCACTCAGCGGCGTTTACGCTCTAGTATTGGAAGCTAGACAACCACATTACGCTCGGGCATCGTTTCACAGCGTTATCTCATTCAGGGACAGGCTGGGAATGGTCGATGTAGCGGTCCGACTGGCTACGACTTGTTTCCCGGGCTCGCTTTGGGAAAACCTCGAAGCAGAATGGGCGCGGCTGCGCGATACCGCCAGCAAAGCTTCTAAACGGCGAAACACTTTGGCTCATATGCATGTTTGGCTAAGCCCCAAGTTTGGGACATTTGGCTGGAAAGATATCACGCGCATCCCAGAGCTGCCCATCGACTACGAGGGGCGAAGAGCTAAAGCGGTGACCATTGATAAAATGCGAGACTACCGCAAATCATTCGACAACTGTGCACGACGGATTATTTCGTTCGAAAACGAACTATCGGTCGCGATGGATGATCCAATGCGCGATGTAGGCGCATCGTAATCCGGGTAAATCCTATTACTATTCCCTTCAAACAAACGACCAGCTGTGTTTCAGACATCCCTAAATCGGTGGCCCTTAACTTAGTCGTTTTTCGGCATAATTTTGTTGCTAGGAGTCCTCGTTTTTCACGGTTTATTAAAGGCTAAAGCTGACTTTGGCTAAAAGCGCATGCTTTACTATTTCTTAGGATTGAAATGAGTGCCATTTTGGTGTTTCTCATCGTACGACCAAGATCAGCCGCACAATCGGCTGATGATTCGCGACGCATACCTTGAAAGAAGGGACAGTGGGTGTTTAGGCCTCTAAACGATGATCATGCTATTGAAAGCGTGAAATTTGCTCTCCTTTTGACGCGCCCAATCACTCCGAAAGCCATATTTGAAATAGAGCGCCAGCATTCGTTATGGCAAGACGAAATGCCTGCGAAACGCATTATCGACATTGACGTAGATGTGAACGGTCGCGCCACCAAGGCTCCCGGGATAATGTTTGCTTTTCTTAGACCGGATGCGACCCCAATGTGGTCGATGCAAATCGGCTCATCGCAAATTGAGATCGAGTGTTATATTTATTCTCGGTGGGATCGGACTTGGGGAATTGCCCGAGAGCATTTCCAAAATGCAATTCGAATCCTCGCCTCTGCGCAAGAAAAGCTAATGGTTAGCGCAGTAAACTTAATGGTGAAGGACGCCTTTCTATCAGATGCAAAGAGCTATTCCATCACTAATTTGCTAAAGAGTAGCGACAAGCTGCCACAGTCGGTCCTTGATGCAATAGGCCCTTGGAATACCTATTTCAGTTGGATGATTGAAGAAAATAAGGACGTCCGCACGTTACACGCGTTTGATGTCGATGTTTCTTGGCAAAGCGACGAGGCCCGTGTCGAAATCACACACGTGCAAACGAGAAATACGGGCGTAGATCTAGCTTTAGCAGATATTCTCGACGACGATTTCCAAGCTCTTGGATCAATAATGGAAGCTTTGCATAGATCAAACAAGTTGCTGCTCAGCGAATTGATCGTAGGTGACATGAGCGAACGCATAGGTCTGGGAGAGAGCAATGGCAAACTATAATAGTACAGAAAAGAGATTCCCTAATGCTGTGGAAGGCATGCTGGCGGGAAGGGGTTTGGCGTTCGAAGCGGACGCGCCTCTTGAGGTAATCGATTTCTTTAGTTTGGACGACGAATACGATCTTGATTCCGAAGCAATTATTTCGTCGACTATCAGACGCGAGCCTTTTCACCGTCCTAGTGTTATTCGCAAACACCGCCGCACCTTCGCTCCCTTAGTGTGGCCGGACGTTTTCAAACACGCGTTGGACAACGTCAATGATAATGCCGCAATCTCTAACCACGTTTTGGACACCAATAAGCAGAAAACGGCGCCTTACGCCGGTGTGGGCGAAGAGATTATCCGCGAGCTTGGGCGCCTGACGCCAGGTTGGGCAGGTGAGAACTCCGTTCCTCCACCGGACTCTGTCTTACGTGACGTATTGACAGTGACAACCTTATTACCTGCGGAAGTGATTGAACCTGAGACAGAAGTTGACCCAGACGACGGGAGCGTTATTTTGAGATGGATGAACGAAGACTCTACTTCATCATTCAGTCTCACGTTTCTTGGTCGAGGGGAAGTGGGTGGGTTTCTTTCATCGCATCCAACCGTTCCCGCGTGGAAAATTCGTATCTCTGAAACCGCTCATATAACCAGTAAGATTATGAGCGAAGGCGTGCTTGAGCTTATAACGCGGTAAGCCATCGAATAAATGACGTGCACCTCTCTTTGTCCTAACGAAAAAATCCAGCAAGATGAGGCGTCACCTGGTCCCGTCCAGAACGACGAAAAAATTTGTCGTGCGGCGTATGGGAAAACAATGCACTACAACAACTCAGGCAAGGTGCGGCCATCGTTCGTTAAAAATAACGACTTACTGGCAGGTTCCCTTTCCGTGTGGCGTCGATTCAGTAATACTGAGAGCGAATTGGGAGATATCACAAAGACGCTCTCTGAAACAGGCCCTTCTGACGCCACGCTCTACGATTTATTTAGCGCTGAAACGGGCAGAGTCCGGGAAATAAGGGTCACCACTTTGCCCGCCATACAAGCGCTGCATGTTTTCGACGATTGTAGAACTGACGAGAGCGGCGGGAAACATCCGAACCACGCTGTTGTTGCGATCTGTCGGGAGCTTAAACCAGAATCTCTAAGCAAAGACAGCCCGGAATATCTAGAAATCCGAGACGAGCTAGTGAAGCTCTTCAAACAGAATATCGAGTGGGCTTTGCCACAAGCGAACAGGGCTTAAAGGGACGGTGGTCAGCTCAAAGATTCATACTAGCTTCTTCAGATACTTTGGGCGGCGTCGTGTTGCGCGTAAAGCGCGGGCGGCAAAGGATAGGTAAAACGGGCTTGCGGGAAGCTAATTCGCGTCTTGACGCAAAAGGCCACTCACCGCGCTCCAAACTCGATTAGAACTTTTCTAGCTTTCCAATGTTATTTTCAATAACTCTGACTGCGGGCCGAAGCCACGCACCTTCGGGAGTTTTCGATATCTCCGCGGCGTACAATGCCGCTTGGTGAAGCACGATAACCGTTACCGCCGTACCGGTGACTTTCAGGACAGTCTGTGCGGGCGCTCTAACGAAGTCATTGAAACAAACTGTGATTATGTTCAAAACTGTCCTACCCAGGCTTAAACGTGACCGCGGAGAATCTGTCGTAGAGTTCCAATCAGCAACTTGGCGTAAGGCTTCTGGAACCCGTGAGTCGACCTCGTGTCGACGCTCAAGTTCGGTTGCGAGTACCCTGGCGATCTTTGCGTAATTCTCGGCGTCTTTAGACGCAAAACTCGCTTCGGCCGCATTGTCAGAAAAATCCTGCCACTCCTTGAATTGAGATGCGTAGTCCATCACGCCTTTACCAAAGCCGACCAGTAGAGCTGATAGGCTATCGGACAACTCATCAAGCGCGGCGCCAACCTGTCCCTCAAACGAGGCGCAGAGCATACCGATTTCCACGATGTTAGAGCCAGCCCTAAGCCCTTCACGAAGTCGGCCGAAAGCGCGAAATAAGCGTGGATGGTTTGAGTTTTCCAAGTCTTCGGTGATGTCTTCGGCTTGAAGGATCAGAGCTCGCAATGCTGCCATAGCAAGGAGCTCGGATTGGTCTTTTGGGTGAGCAATTTGTGGTTGGAGCGTTAGCCGATCGCCCGAAATAGCGAATTGAAAGGGTGCTACCGCTTGTTGCGATGGAACACTTGAAAGTCCACTTTTAGCAGGAGTGTCTGAAATCTGCTCGAACATTTCCCCCGCGACATCCATCGCTTTTCGGATCGCGTTCTGGATGCGTAGATTCGGTTTGTGATCTAACACCGAGCTAAAATCGTCTCCAATTGTTTCTAACGCGGTGAACAGGCGCGCTATCGCGCTTCGCTGTGCTTTGGGAATAGCTGCGGCTAGTTGATTTGCGAGATCGAAGGTTCGCCGCAATTGAAATACTAAATCCTCTAGTACCCCTAGGCTTAGGAGATCCGTTATTGGCATCCGCGATATATCCATCGCTTCAGAAATATATTTTCGAATGTTGTGAATATTATTTCGAATGGATTCATCATTTTCTGTGGCGCCAATAAGATTGGAATTAATTTGATTGCCATGTTCAGAAATAAAAATATCGTATTCAATACGTTCAGAAATTGTCCTAAGCCCGACTACAACATCATTTATTCGAGAAATTATATTAATGCCGTGAATATCAATTTTGTTCAAGAATTCAAATTCAGTATGTGTCGTGAGTTGCTCAACACTGTCGGAAATCCTCCTTACAGCGCTGGGTGACGCCAAGCTTAATTTGCTCATAGTTGCATTTAATCTAGCCTTGGCCTTGTCGATAACGCTAACGACTTTAAAAAACTCGGGGCTGTTCTGTGGTCGCAGGCGGCCGCCAATTTCGTCCAACGCCGCGCGGCAATCCTCGAAAACGTCCAAGGCCTCGTTCTGCAATTTTATCATCCAAAGTATGTCCCCAGCGGTGAACGGAGAGATAAATCAAAACGCGCTTTTTTCAAAGCCAGATTGTGCTAAGCGCCAAATGCACTTCGGGCAAAATTAAGGCTGACTTGCCGTTCTTGGGTGTGCCATCTCTACTCAGGATAATGAGGCATACGTCCAAAACGGTTTCGATCCGAGGTCTGGAGATTGTGTAGCGGAAGCTTCATGCTACGAATTCGGGTTCTTCTTAATTTCCGCAATGCAAAATTTTTCCCAGGCAGCCATAAGCTTCCGACGCTTCTCAAGAGCATCGCCTCTGCGGTAAGCGCGTTCCGTTTTGTCGCCGACGACATGAGCCAGTGCAGCCTCCGCCACGTCGCGCGGGAAGTTTGATACTTCGCCACACCAATCTCGGAAAGATGAGCGAAAGCCGTGCACAGTCACGTCCACTTCCATTCGGCGCAATACCATGTCCATTGCCATCACAGACAACGGCTTCCCAGGTTTCTGCCCTGGAAAAACGAATGAGTTTTCGTCGGAGCCGAATTCCGCAAGTTTTTTAAGGATCGTAATAGTGCGAGAAGACAAGGGAACACGATGCTCCCGAGCCGCCTTCATCCGTTCGGCCGGCACCGTCCAGATTTTGTCTTTCCAATCAATTTCATGCCATTTCGCGCCCAGTGTTTCACCGGATCGGGCAGCGGTCAGGATCGTGAACTCCAACGCGGTAGCCGCGACGGCCTCACGTTTACGCAACTCGATAATGAACGCTGCGACGTCGGCATAGGGCATCGCTTTGTGATGCCCGCGCGCCAGCTTCCTGCGCTTGGGCAGTAGTTTGTCGAGATGACCGCGCCATAGGGCCGGGTTCTCGCCAGTCCGGAGCCCCTTCGCCTTTGCTGCGTCAAGCACGCGTTCTATTCTACCTCGAACGCGTGATGCTGTCTCCGATTTCGTGAGCCAAATCGGCTTCAATACCCCGAGGACATCTGCAGTCGTCACCTCAGTGATCAGCTTCTGACGGAGGGGTGCGGCATACTCGCGCAACGTCATTTCCCACTGCGCGACGTGTTTCGCATTTCTGAACTGAGGCTTCATGGCTGCGATAAAATCGTCTGCCTCATCGCCGAACGTTGGAACGAGTGGCGGTGCGGTGTGCTTTGCTTGGATTGGATCGACGCCGGCTTGTAACTTCGTTCGCGCATCTTGGGCCAGTTCGCGGGCCTTTGCTAGCGTGACGGAATGTACTCCGCCCAAACCCATTTCCCGGAGTCGGTCGCTGCGACGGTAGAGGAACACCCATCTCTTCGCTCCGCTCTTGTCTACCACCAAGTAAAGGCCACCGCCGTCTCCATGGCGGCCTGGCTTGCTGATTGTTTCTACCGCCCTCGCAGAAAGCTTGTTCATGATGATAGCCATGGCACCCCAACATTTACCCTAACAAGAGGCTCGCATTGTATGAGACGAGATGCGACAAGCCAATAAGGGCGCCAATCTAAATACCTTTGATATAAAGGCTATCGGAGACGATATGAGACGACATGACACAGAGGTTTGGCGGACACCCTCTCCGCCATTCAGCCGAAACTCCTTTAGTGCCACTAGCGTCGAAATTAGCTAAGGTCCCATGATCGGCCCGGCAGTAACAAGACCGACGCCACCTGTGATAGAGGGAATGCTGCGGACGCTGGCCTGAATACGGTCGCGTTCCTCGGCGCCTGGATTTCAAGATCCTATCTCACGGCGAACCGGTTTGAGCTTTCGGCAGGCGTGGGGACGAGATGGCGAGCGGTATCGCGGTCGCAACTACCGGCACGATAAGTGCTGACCAGGCTGCCCCATAACCAAAACTATCGACCAGAAGCCCGAACAGGTAGGGCCCAATAGCCATGACAGCCAGACAGATCGTGGATGCGAAGGCGATTGTCGATGCTATCGAGCCTTTCGGCGCGCTCTCGGCGATCTGCAGAAGGTAAAGCGGAAACCAGCCGATCCCGAATATCCCCAATATGATAAGCACGAGCAGGATAACCGGTGATGGCGTGCCGATGGGAAGAAGCGCGAGCAGTGCTGCGGCGCTGGCAGCAATGATGGATACCTGCCCAAACGATTGGCCGCGAAGACCCGGCCGGAAGCGATCGCTGAGCCAGGGCAGGAGAATGCGGCCGGGAATGCCCGCGAGCTGTGCTGCGGCAAACATCGAGGAGGCGACAAAAAGACCAAGCCCCAGGCCGTCCGCCATGAAGCCGATGACGTGTGCGGTCAGGGTGAATTGAAACGCCGACATGGCAATACCAAGTCGCAAAACGGGCCAGAAGCTGCGATCCTGCCCGACGATGCGGGCGAGTTTTGCCAAGGGGAGCGGACGCTCTGTTTTGGCCGCAACGTCGCCTGCCTCGCGGTATAGCCCCCAGAAAAGTGCTGCGCCGACGATGGAAACACCGGCGCACAGCCATGCAGCCGCATGCCACCCGTAACGAACTGCCATGAACGGCAGGAGGGCCGCTGCGATCATCGTTCCGAAGGGAACCGCGGCCTGCCGAAACCCTGTGGCTATTCCACGTTTGGCGGGCGGGAACCAGCGCATGATTGCTCGTGTGCCGCCCGGTTGGACAGCTGCATAGGTGCCGCCCAGAAATGCGATGCAAACAAGCAGCGCGGGCAGACTGTTTGCGAATGTTGCCGCGCAGGCCATGGCGATCGCCATACCGAGCATGGCAATGCCGACGATACGGCGCTCGCCGTGAATGTCGATGGCACGGCCGAGCGTGAACATCGTTGCGATCTGGACACCGTTCATGACGGTGACGGCAAGTGACGCGGATGCGAGCGACACGCCGAATGCTTCCCGCCAGAAGGGCACGAGAATGTAAATTCCCTGCGATACGAACGAGCCTGCGGTCTGCGTTCCGACCGCCACGGCAAGCACTGCCCATATGTGAGGGTCGGCGGCGGGGGCAGGGCCAGGCGACGATGAAGAAATCTGTGACGACACGAAAAACTCCTATCAAGATTTTCGTGCAATAGCCGTCTTGAAGGATCGATAGAATTAGGGGCTTGCAAGTTTCAGCGATAACAGTTTGTTATGAGTGCCATGCGCTCATTGGATCCCGAGGCCGTCGAGGCTTTTCTTCTCGTTGCCGAACTGCAGTCGTTCACGCAGGTTGCAGGCGTGATGAATACATCGCAGGCGGCAATATCCCTCCGTTTGCGCCGGCTTGAGGACATGCTGGGACATCGCCTGGTCGAACGGACTCCGCGCCGCGTGCGTTTGACGGCAGCAGGCGAACGCTTTTTGGAACCCGCGCGCGCCTATGTCGCTGCCGGCCGCCGTGCGCTTGATGTCTTTGGTCAGGAGCCGACGCGGCTGGCGATCGGTGTCACGCATCATCTGATTGGTGCCGACCTGCCGCGGATACTTCGAGTGGTCAGCGAGCGCGTGACGAGCGTTACGCTTCATCTTCGCACCGCCGGCACCAGAACGCTGCTTGAACTCTATGATGCCGGAGAACTCGATGCGATCGTCGTGTTGCGGCACGATGATATCCGCCGGGATGGAGAGCCGTTGTTTCAGGAAAGCTTTGGTTGGTACGGCAGTGCGGATTTCGATCTGCGTTCAGACGTTCCCGTGCCTCTTGTGCTTCAGCCGGAACCTTGCAATTTGCGAGCCATGGCCCTTCGGGCGCTGGAGAGCGCTGATATCGCCTGGCGCGAGGTGTTCGTCGGCACCGGGGCAACGGCGGTGGGAGCTGCAGTCGAAGCCGGAATTGGTGTCGGGCTTCTGGCACAAAGTGCTGCTCCCGCCAGCGTGCGACAAGTCAGGAGCCGCTCGCTCCCCGAACTTCCGAAACTGGATGTCGTGATGATTTCCACGGTCACCGGCGACCACGCGAATGCCGTGCTTCGACGGATCACAGGGGCATTTCGTCCCTCGTGAAGCGGTGGGTGTTTTGCGGCCCGAGGCGAAAAGTCTTCGATTGAAACACAAGGACATCCTTGTCGTTCATTCAGCATCCTCTTGGAGAGACTTTTCGAAGTCCACGCTGCTATCCGTTCCTCTTGGTGACGGATAGGAGAACCGGCCGAACTCGCTGTATCCCTGGCTTCTCCAGAAGCGAAGGGTGTCAGGTGTTTCTGCATCGGCATGAAGATAAGACGTGATGTAGCCCAGTTCGCGTGCTCTAGTCTCAAGAGCTGCCACGACCGACGACCCCATTCCTTTCCGCCGAGCGCCTGGCTCCAGATAGACCCGGGCGATCTGACACACCCCGTCCGCGTCGCGGTAGCGATCTCGAAAGCGCTCTCTCGTTGATGGCTTTTTCTCAAGAGCGTAGAGACCTCCAGCGGCGACGATGCGTCCTCCGTCGTCCCGGACGAGAAGAAAACCTCCTCGCTCCCCGTTCGAAAACCAGTTTTCGGGAGCTGCTTTCAACAGTGAGTCCAGATCGGAGTGCCAGGCCGGCGTGTAACCGATCCCGTAGAATTCATTGATGATCCGTAGACAGAAAGCTCGCGCTTCTGCTTTTACCTCACTTGCGGCGTCATCTGCCAGCCATGCCGGCGATGAGTTCCAAACATGCATATAGACGCTTCCTCCTGCCAGGGCTGGCGAACTGATCGAAAATCGGCGCGTCAGGCTAATATTTGACGCGACGTCTCGAGAAACCCGGCGATGAAATCGACAGTATCGTCACCATCTCTTAAACCGAGATGGATGCTTTTCTGGATACCGCTCTGACCGATGCGGACGGCGCGGACACCGAGTGCTGCCGCTTCCCGTCGCACCAGCCAATCGGGAATGGCGCTAACCCCGCGGCCTGCCGCCACGAGCTGGAGCATCATTTCCGTCGTTTCGATATTGCGGTGATGACGCGGGCGGCAATTGGCAGGTACCAGGAATTGCGAGAACACATCCAGCCGCTCCGGCGGTACCGGATAGGTGAATAGCGTCTCATCCAGCAGATCCGCAGGTTCGGCATGGCGTTTCAACGCCAGCGGATGATCGACTGGCACCGCGAGCACCAGTTCGTAGTCGAACACCGGCAAATAGTGGACCCCGGCCATCTCAATCGGATCCGGTGTGATCAGGATATCGATTTCATATCCAGCCAGTGCCGCCACGCCGCCGAAAGCGAACGAGGTCGTCAATTCCAAGCCCACATCCGGCCATTCCATGAGGTAGGGTTTTGTGACACTCATTAGCCACTGGTGGCACGGATGGCACTCCATGCCGATCTTGAGCGAGCCTCGCTGCCCGTGGCGATAATCCGACAGAACATTCTCAGCCCTCTCGATCTGGGGCAGAACGCGCTGTGCCAGCGTCAGGATGTAGCGGCCTGCGTCGGTGAGACGAAGGTTGCGGCCATCCTTTTCCCACATCGCCACGCCGTACCGATCTTCCAGCTTGCGGATGGTGTGGCTGAGAGCCGACTGGGATACATTCAGCCGCTCCGCCGCGGCCGTGAGGCTGCCCATGCGATCGACTTCACGCAGGATCGAAAGATGTTGCCTGTCCAGCATGGTTATGCTCCTCCCTTTTCCAGGGAAAAGGCTTCGGCCGGGTCGCGAATGGTAGCCGGCCGGTGGTCCTTGTCGACCGCCACCATGGTGAAGTGTCCGGTGGCCGTGATGTGTCTCTCGCCTGTCAGAAGATTTTCGGACCAGAGTTTTGTCTGGATCGACATGGAGCTGCGGCCCACGCGTTCGACGTGTGCCTGCGCCTCGACAATTTCGCCGATCTCGATTGCCCTTGCAAAATCGATGCGCTCGGATGAGGCCAGCACCACCAGCTTGCCGCAGTAGCGCGACGCTGCAACAAAAGCGGCTTTGGTCATATAGGCAATAGCTTCGCCCCCGAACATCCGGCCGGCGCTGTTTGCCTGATCCGGAAAGACGATCTCGACCATGGTGACGGCATCGCTTGGATCAGGTGTCTCTTCAGTGAGGAGTTCGGGCAGGACATAGCTCGCGGCGTCCTCACCTTCCGGTATGGCCACCATATGGAAGATGCCCCGCGTACAGGTGTGTTGCTGGCGGCCGATAATGGTTTCCGCCACCATTTCCACCTCGACCGTGAGGGAACGGCGTCCAGCCTTCACGGGTCTCGCCGTGAATTCGACGATATGCCCGATGCGCGCGGGTTGTCTGAAGTCGATACGTTCGCAGGAGGCAGTCACGAAGGGTGTCCGTCCGAAGCGGGTCGCCGCAATGAAGGCGACCCGATCCATAAGGGCAAGGCCGGTCCCCCCGAAGAGAGTGCCGTGATGGTTGGTATCTCCGGGAAAGACGATATCGATGAGACGGGTTGTCGCGCCGTGCTGAGCAGGCTTTTCTATCGTTGCGATCTCTGTCATCGGCTCTGCCTCAGGTTGCGGCAGGGCGGGACATGACGCAGAGGCAAAGGCACGGGAATACCTATCGCGAAAGCGGCACTCCGGGACACCCCGCCCGTGGACGTTATCTATCGCGGCAGGTCTCCTGGCTTGCGGGTCATAGCTTTGGTCCGTCTTCCCGAGGCCGGCCTCAGTGACATGATGGACTTTCGCTCGTCGCTTACAGTTGCGGGGGCAGCTTCGGATTCAGGCTGTGATTAAAGCCCTCACCGAATTCCCTCTTAGCTCCGGACCTTCGTCCGCAGAACCACGATGGCTAACCAATGTCGCATGTCGTTGAACTGGTCAAGGCATCTATCACCGGAATGTCATGGAAGCGTTGAGGGGTTCGCAGCAGAGGATCTTTAGTCCGGCGCTACGCCAAATCATGAACGTGGCTCATGCTTCAATGAGATAAAACCATTTTTACTCGATCAATGTCTCAGGCATATATCACGCACAGTCTCAAGTATGGGCAGCAGGAATGTTGCAGGCTGGAGATAATTGAAAATAATGTTTCGTATATCCTGAAGCATAAGTCAAAAATTTCAGGTTTATATCGGGAGACAAGGACGTCGAATCGCGATGAGTAGAGATTTTAATTTTGATATTAAGAGAGTTACTTTTAATGAAGATTATCATCCTTCAGAAAACACGCGTGTTACGACCAACTTCGCCAATCTGGCTAGGGGAGAGAACCGTCAGGAGAACCTGCGCAATGCCCTGAGGATGATCGACAATCGTTTCAACACACTGGCGCATTGGGATAACCCTGAAGGCGACCGCTATTCTGTCGAGCTCGAAATCATATCCGTCGAAATGAATATTGGTGCTGAAGGCAGGAATGATGCTTTTCCGCTGATTGAAATCCTGAAAACGAACATCGTTGATCGAAAAACCAACGAGCGCATTGATGGCATTGTCGGCAATAATTTTTCTTCCTATGTCCGCGATTACGACTTCAGCGTCTTGCTGCCGGAGCACAACAGGGACCGGCCCCAATTCAGCACGCCAGACAAATTTGGCGATCTGCACGGAAACCTGTTCAAGTGTTTCCTGAACTCGGCTGCTTACAAAGAGAATTTCAACAAGCCGCCAGTCATATGCCTGAGTGCATCAAGCAGCAAAACCTATCACCGAACTGACAATCAGCATCCTGTACTGGGTGTCGAATACCGGCAGAATGAGTTCTCTTCGACCGACCAATATTTCAAAAAAATGGGGTTGCGGGTCCGCTATTTCATGCCTCCGAATAGCGTTGCGCCATTGGCTTTTTATTTTGTCAGTGACTTGCTTGGCGACTACACCAATCTCGAGCTCATCAGCACCGTCAGCACGATGGAGACTTTTCAGAAGATCTATCGGCCCGAGATTTATAACGCCAATTCTGCGGCGGGCGCTCGCTATCAGCCGGACCTGAACCACCAGGATTATTCACTCACTCGAATTGTCTATGATCGGGAAGAACGTAGCCGGCTAGCTATCGAGCAGGGCAGGTTTGCCGAGCAGCATTTCATCAGACCATATCGGTCCATTCTCGAGAGATTATCTTCTGATTGCGCCCGTTGACGACCAAAACACAAGGTAACCTATCATGAAAACACTGTTGCCCACGTCAACCGCCGGCAGCCTGCCAAAACCCTCTTGGCTTGCACAACCTGAAAAACTCTGGTCACCCTGGAAATTGCAGGATGAGGAATTGATTGAGGGCAAAAGAGATGCCCTGCGATTGTCCCTGAACGACCAGCAACAGGCAGGCATCGATATCGTCAGTGACGGCGAGCAGACGCGCCAACATTTTGTCACGACGTTTATCGAGCACCTCAGCGGCGTTGATTTTGAAAAACGTGAGACCGTCAGAATTCGTAATCGCTACGATGCCAGTGTGCCGACGGTCGTTGGCGCAGTGTCTCGCGAAAAGCCGGTTTTTGTTGAAGACGCCAAATTCTTGCGTCAGCAAACCAGGCAGCCCATCAAATGGGCCCTGCCGGGTCCCATGACCATGATCGATACGCTCTATGACAGCCACTATAAAAGTCGCGAAAAACTGGCCTGGGAATTTGCCAAGATCCTCAATCAGGAAGCCAGGGAACTGGAGGCTGCTGGTGTCGACATCATTCAGTTCGACGAGCCCGCATTCAATGTCTTTTTTGACGAGGTGAATGATTGGGGCGTTGCCACGCTCGAGAAGGCAATCGAAGGGCTGAAGTGTGAAACTGCCGTGCATATTTGCTACGGTTACGGCATCAAGGCCAATACGGACTGGAAAAAGACTCTCGGGTCGGAGTGGCGGCAATATGAGGAAGCTTTCCCCAAACTGCAGAAGTCCAATATCGATCTGATCTCGCTGGAATGCCACAACTCCCGTGTTCCGATGGATCTCATCGAGCTCATTCGGGGTAAAAAAGTGATGGTTGGCGCCATTGACGTGGCAACCAGTGCAATCGAGACCCCCGAGGAAGTCGCGGATACACTGCGAAAAGCGCTTCGGTTTGTAGATGCCGACAAGCTTTATCCCTGCACCAATTGCGGCATGGCACCCCTCTCGCGTCAGGTCGCAAGAAGCAAGCTGAATGCTTTGGGTGCAGGGGCGGAAATCATCCGAAGGGAGCTTTCGGTTTAGTGCTGGCTAATGCATGCCGGTTTACCCCTTAAGGGGGAGCACGGGGGGAATGCCGGCGGGTGCGGGGTCATATCCGCCATTGCCTCTCACGGCAGAGGCGTTATCATGGTCGTGCTGTAAGATGATAAGCTTTGGGAGGAGCGATACGTGAGACGGATGTGGCCAGACGAATTTGCCTTTCTGCTTGATGATGCGGAAGAGGTAGACCTTCATATTCCACCGGTAGCACATGACGATGGTTCGCCCGGCAAAGCGATATCCAGAAGGGCCCTGAAAGCCCGTATCAGCCAGCAGGATTTTGAGAAAATCTGGCCTCTCGCAGAGGTTCGCTATCGGTTGAACGGCAGGTTTACGGGCAAGGCGATTACGCTGATCGCCAACAACCCTCATTACCAGAAATGGCACCCCTCCGATGGTGGCAGTGTCGAGAACGTGTCCGATAGCGGCCAGAAACACACGACGCCCTATGTGATGGTGCACTTTCTTCTGGATGATGTTCGCGAACATGCTGAAGCCTGAAGTCCGCGGAGCCGTTTTCTGCCGATGACGATGGAATAAGCCGCGCAACCCAGATAGTTGCGCGGCCTGCTTTACATGCTGGCGCGTGACGCCCGCTTTTGTCCGTGTTGCATCGTTCAGAAGGCGGGTTTTTCCTTTTCCACATTCGCCTTCGTCACAACCGTCAGCGGAATAGGCAGACGGGCGTCGATTTTCTTGCCGTTCAGGACATCTGCCATGGCGTTGATTGCCAGCAGGCCGTCCTCGATCGGGGATTGTACGATTGTGGCGTACATTTCACCGTTCCTGATCGATTCGAAGGCGTCTTTCTGGCCGTTGATGCCGACGATCGGCGGTGTCGCCTTGCCGGATTTTGCTTCTTTCCAGGCGTCGATGAAGCCGCGCGCCATGGTGTCGTCATTGGCATAAACGCCGGCGATCTTGTCGCCGAAACGGGTGATCAGGTCGCGGCTGGCGACAAGCGCCTTCTGCTGGTCGAAATCCGCATTGACCGTATCGAGAACTTCGATCTTGCTGCCGAGTGCCTTCAGCTTGGCGTTGAAGCCGTCGACACGGCCGATGGTGGTGCCATTGCCGGCCTGGCCGGCGATGATGACGATGGAGCCCTTGCCATCCAGCGCCTTCTGAAGCGCCTCGGCCGCCATTTCACCTTCGGAATAGACATCCGGGCCGGTGAAGGAGGTAACAAAGGGTTTGGCCGCATCATTCATCGGCGAATTGATGAGATTGACGGGAATGCCGGCCGCCTTGGCCTTGGCCAGGCCGGGAATATAGGCCTGCGGATCAAGCGGCCATAAAATGATGCCGGCCGCCTTGCGGGCAATGCAGGTGTTGATCTGCTGCACGCCGGTCTGGACGTCGAAATTCTGGCTGAGGCTGAGAACCTCAACGCCGAGTTCCTTCGCCCGCGCATCGATGGCCTTGTTGGCCGGCGTGACATAGGCGTGGGAATCGGCGGCCGTAACGTAACATACCGTCTTGGCCTCGGCGAAGCCGGCCGAGGCGATAAGCGCCGCCACACCGGCAAACAAGGTCTTTTTATTCATGATCACAAACTCCTCCTTAAGTGACATGTCTGGTTAAAGGGATTTCAGTATCGGCATTGCCGGACGCGGTCTTGCGCGCACGGTACGGTCAAGCACGACCAGCAGGATCAGGATCAGTCCGTTGACGATCTGCTGGACGTAGGCCGGCACGGACTGGAACTCCATTGCCGTGGTCAGTGCCGCAATCGTGAGAACACCGCCGAGCGTGCCCAGCGCGGACCCGCGGCCGCCTTCCAGCCGGGTGCCTCCCACCACAACGGCGGCAATGATGACGACGGTGATTTCCGCACCGAAGACGGGCGAACCGGTATTGGTCGTCAGGCTTTCGAAAACGCCTGCCAGACCGGCGAGCGCACCCGCGAAAATGAAGCCGAGGAACAAGGTTCTGCCCGATGATATGCCGCTTGCCTCGGCGGCGACGGGGTTCGATCCGACTGCGAACAGGTTGCGGCCTGAAACGGTGCGCCGCAGCCAGAAATCGAGCATCACGATGCCGGCCATAAACAGGGCGCTGCGGGTCGTGAAAATTTCCGCATAGACCTGCGACAGGGTGACAGCGAAGGTAATGTCGGTGCCGGACACCGGCTGGCTGCCGGTGATCCAATGCGCCAGCGACCGGAAGATCAGCATGCTGGCGAGCGTCGCTACCAGCGCATTGATCTTGAAGACAACGGTAAGAATGCCGTTGAAGACACCTGCGGCAATACCGGTCAGCACCCCGAGCGCTGCCGCCGGCCATATGCCGAGCTCAGCCTGCAGCGAAATCGCCACGATGCCGGAGAGCGCAAAGACCGCGCCGACGGAAAGATCGATCTGGCCGGCGATAAGCAGCACCGTCAGGCCGATGGCGACGATGCCGATCGATGCGCCGCGATCGAGACCGAGGCTAGCGGTGGTGAGGCTGACAAAGCCGGGCACGGTCAGTGCGGCAATGACCAGCGTCGCGCCCAATATGATCGTCACGCGATAGCGCGACAGTGCAGACAATAATTCGTTCATGCCACGGCCCTCCGGCGAAGCGCGACGTCGAGGGCGACCGCAAAGGCGATGAGCAGCCCGAGGACGAAACCCTGGATCGGGGTGGGAACGCCCTGTAGCACCATAACATTGGTCAAGAGCTGGACGAGGCCGAGGCCGGCGATGGCGCGCGGCACCGAGCCGAAGCCGCCCATGATCGAGATGCCACCAACCACGACGGCGGTGATGGCGCTGAATTCATAACCCGTTCCGACCAGTGGACGTGCGCTTTGCAGGGTGAGGCCGAGCAGGCCACCGCTGAGGCCGGATGCCAGCCCGGTGATGACGAATGCACCGGCCTTGACCGCCCGGACCGGCACGGTGCTGGCCCGCGCCGCCCGGTAATTGCCGCCGGTGGCGAGTGTCCATCGGCCCCAGATGGTGCTCGACAGGACGAAATGGCCTGCCACCGCGACGGCGAGAAACACCAGCACGACAAGCGGAATGCCGAGAATGCGGCTTTTGACGAAGGTGGCGATGGCCGGATCGGTTCCATAAACGATGACGCCGCCGACCGCCGCCTGCACGATGCCGAGAATGATGGTGCCGAGGCCAAGGGTCGCGATGATCGGATTGACGCCGATATAACCGATCAGCAATCCGTTGATGAGACCGCAGGCGCCGGCGAGTGCGATAGCGACCACAAAGGCCGGAACTGCGCCGATCTCCGGCTGCAACGCCAGAGACAGGATCGCGCCGCAGGCGATGGTTGCCGGCACCGACAGGTCGGCGAGCCCGCCGGTAACGAGGACGAAGGTCATGCCCACGACCACGATGCCGACAATGGCCATGGATGTCAGGATATTGATGAAATTGCCTGTCGTGAAGAAGACCGGGCTTGAAAACGAGCCGTATAGGATCACGAGAAGAATGGCCAGCAGCAGGCCGCCTTTGGCGAACAGGCCCGCCAGCCGCCCGCCGCGATGAAAGCGCGGGGCGACATTGTGCTTTTCGGTGATAGCGGTGATGTCGCTCACGCTGGTTCTTCCCCTGTTGCAAGCGCCATGATGCGCTCTTCCGTCAAGTCTCCGCGTGCAATCGGGGAGGAGGCGCGCCCATCGCGCATGACCACCACCCGGTCGCAGACCCCCATCACCTCAGGCAGTTCCGACGAGATCATAACCACCGCCATGCCACCGGCCACGAGTTCGCCGATGATGCGGTGGATTTCCGCCTTCGCGCCGACATCGACGCCGCGTGTCGGTTCGTCGAGGATCAACACCTTCGGTCCCGCCGCCAGCCAGCGTGAAATGATCGCCTTCTGCTGATTGCCGCCCGAAAGCAGGTTGATGCGCCGCTCCGGATCGGGCGGGACGATGGAAAAATCGCGCGTATATTTCGCCGCCAGTCCCCGATCCCTACTCATGCCGATGCGCCCGAGACGGCTCAGACGTCGCAGCACCGGCAGGCTGATGTTTTCGCGCACGCTCATGGACGGCACGATGCCATCGCCTTTCCGATCTTCGGGAACATAGGCGACGCCCGCCTTAACGGCCGCTGCCGGTGAACCAATCGTAACGGCCTTGCCGTTTATCTCGATCCTGCCCGTGGCCAGCGGCGCAAGGCCGAAAATCGCCTGGGCGACCTCGGTGCGGCCGGCGCCGACCAGGCCGGTCAGGCCGAGAATTTCGCCTGACCGCACATCGAAACCGACGTCGTGGAATTTTTCGCCGTCGCTCAGTCCCGTGACCTTGAACGCCACCGGGCCGATCTTCGATGGTGTTTTGGGAAAGACATTGGCAACTTCGCGACCGACCATGAGGCGGATCATTTCGGCGGCGGTGATGCCGGCGGCCGGTCGGGTGTCGATCATGCTGCCATCGCGCAGGATGGTCACGTCATCAGCGATATCAAGCACTTCTTTCAGCCGATGGCTGATATAGATGATGGCGATACCCTGGCTTTTCATCTTGCGAAGGATGGAAAACAGGGCTGTTGTCTCATGCTCGCTCAGGCTGGATGTCGGCTCGTCCAGGACGATGATACGCGGATCGGCGGAATAGGATTTGGCGATCTCGACGAGCTGCTGCTGGCTGATCGGCAGATCACCGAGCCGCGCCTTCGGGTCGATCGCCGCTTCCAGTTCTTTCAAAACCGCAGCCGCCTTGCGCAGCATGGCCTGCCTGTCGACCAGGAAGCGGCGGTGCGGCATGCGGCCGAGATAGATATTTTCCGCAACGGTAAGGTCCGGAACGAGGTTCAGCTCCTGATGCACCATGCGGATGCCGAGTTTCTGGGCGTCGGCCGGCCGGCGCATCTGCACCTCCACGCCCGCGATTTCCGTCGTACCGGTGGTGGGAGCATAGCTGCCGCTCAGGATTTTCATCAGCGTCGATTTACCAGCGCCGTTTTCACCGACGACGGCGTGGATGCGACCGTATTCGACTGTGAAATTGACGTTGGACAGCGCTTTTACACCGGGAAATATCTTGCTGATCCCCCGCATGCGCAGCGCACTCGCCGTTGCCGTCATATTCTCCTCCCAGAGCATTCAAAGTTTTGTTACATTAATATAATAATTGTGGCAAGCGAATGCCCCTTGCGTCTTTCCTTGTTGTCAGGCCTTTGGCTCAGGCGTTTTCCGAAACCTCGGGCCGGTCGCTTACATCGTCGCGCCGATGGACCATGGGACGAATTCATTGTCGCCATACCCCAGAAGCTCGGATTTTGTGCGCTCGCCGGAGGCGACGGCTAGGATTCTCGTGAAGATTTCTTCGCCCTTCTGCTGCAGCGTCTTGCCATCAAGTACGTCACCACAATTGATGTCCATATCTTCTCCCATTTTCTCAAAGATGTAGGAATTGGAAGCGAGCTTGATCGAAGGGGTGGGCTTGCAGCCAAATGCCGAGCCCCGCCCGGTGGTGAAACAGAGAATATTGGCGCCACCCGCCACTTGGCCCGTGGCTGAAACGGGGTCGTAACCGGGCGTATCCATGAAGACCAGTCCCCTGGCGTCCACCGGTTCGGCGTAGTTGAATACTGCCGTCAGATTGGTCGAGCCGCCCTTCATCGCCGCTCCCAGCGATTTTTCGAGAATGGTCGTCAGGCCGCCCGCCTTGTTGCCGGGGGAAGGGTTGTTGTTCATCTCCATGTCGTGCCGCCGGGTATAGTTCTCCCACCAGCGGATGCGTTCGGCCAGCTTCTCGCCGACCTCCGGTCGTTCCGCCCGGCGGATCAAAAGATGCTCCGCGCCGTATATTTCCGGGGTTTCCGAGAGGATCGCGGTTCCGCCTTCGGCGATCAATATATCGGCGGCAATACCGAGCGCCGGATTGGCCGTGATGCCGGAATAACCGTCCGAGCCGCCGCATTGCAATGCCAGCATCAGTTCTGAAGCGGGGGCGGGGACACGAATGGCCTTATTGACCACCGGCAGCATCTCGCGGATGGCCACGACGCCGGCCTCCACCGTTTTGCGCGTGCCACCAAGTTCCTGAATGGTAAGCGTGCGAAAGGTCTCGCTTTCCCTTAATCCGTAAGCATCCATCCAGCGCGGGATCTGAAACGCCTCGCAACCCAGCCCCACCATCAGCACGCCGCCGACATTCGGGTTCTTTGCCACGCCCCATTGGGTGCGCTTCAGCAATTCGTAGGCCTCGCCATGGATATCCAATCCGCATCCGGTGCCGTGGACGAGCGATATGACACCGTCCACATTCGGGAACTGGTCGAGAATGCCAGAGCGGTTGATCTCATCGGCGATAAAGCGCGAGGCGGTGGCGGAACAGTTCACCGAGGTGAGAACGGCGATGTAATTACGGGTGCCGAAGCGTCCGCTGGGGCGTCTGAAACCGTTGAAGCTGTGGCGTTTCTCCGGCTCGACATAGCGCGTCGGTCTTGCTTCCTCGCCACTCGCATAACCGCGTTCGAAGCTCTGCATCGTCACGTTATGCTCGTGGACCCATTGCCCCGGCTCGATGTCCCGCGTGGAAAAGCCGATGATCTGCCCATATTTGACGATCGGTGTCCCATTTGCGATCGCCTGCAGGGCCATTTTGTGACCGCGCGGAATACGCTCGCGCGCAGTAACCTCTGCCACGCTCTCACCCAGCGTGATCGGTTCGACGGCGACGATGATGTTATCGGTTTCAGTCAGTTTGATGTAGCGAGCCATGATTTCTCTGCGTGAAACAGGCGGAAGCCAGAAATTCGTTGTTTGCTGTATATTGGAATACTAGTATAATGCATCGTGGTCAAGGGACTTGAAGAGGGTTTGATTGCGAGCATTTCAGGCAAATGGAAGTCGGGCTCCGCATCTCAAGATGTGCGAAACCATGAGAGCGAAATTTGCGCCTGAGAACGGCTCAATCCGCCCGGGGGCTTACTGGAACCGTTCTCGATGAAGTACCACCCAACAATCTTGATCGATTATTATATTAGTGTAATTGTCGGCGAATGCACGGGAGATTGCGATGCGGGCAGGAGATAAACGACGTCTGGGAACCACAAATCTGTCGGTAACGGCGCTCAGCATGGGCTGCGCGTCGCTTGGCGGGCTTTATACGCCGGTGAGCGCCGCCGATGCGCTGGCGACGCTTCAGGCGGCATGGGACAGCGGCGTCCGTTATTTCGACGTGGCGCCGATGTACGGTCTTACCCGGGCGGAGCATCTGCTCGGGCAGTTTTTGCGCGAAGAACCGCAGTGCCATGAAGCCGTCGTTAGCACCAAGGTCGGGAGGCTTTTCAGCAATGACCGTCCGGGTCACCGCCTGCCGCCGGAGCCGCCGAAAAACCCGTTGGATCCGGGCTGGCAAAACGGGCTACCGTTTCGCGAGACCTTTGATTACAGCTATGACGGCATCATGCGCAGCTTCGACGACAGCCAGCAGCGCATGGGCACCAACAGGCTGGATATTCTCTTCATACATGACATCGGCGTCCTCACCCATGGTGAAAGAAATGCCGCGCTCTGGCGGCAATTGACGTCGGGTGGCTTCAGGGCACTCGGCGAGTTGCGTGAGGCCGGCCTGATCGGCGGTTTCGGGCTGGGGGTCAATGAGGCAGAGGCGATCGCCGCCGCCATGGATGAGGTTCATCTCGATTGCTGCCTGCTGGCCGGCCGGCACAGCCTGCTCGAACAGGATGCGGTGCCGTTGCTGGACCGCGCCCATCGGCAGGGCACGGCCATCGTCATTGGTGGCGTGTTCAATTCCGGCATTCTTGCCACGGGCACGGCTTCTAACGCCAAGTTCAATTACAAGGATGCGCCCGCCGAGATCGTACGGCGCACTGAGGAGCTAGCGCGGGTCTGCGCCGCCTTTGACGTGCCGCTGGGAGCTGCGGCGGTGCAGTTCCCGCTGTTTCATCCCGCGGTCGCTTCGGTCCTGGTGGGAGCCAAACATCCCGATAAGCTGCTGCAATCGGTCGGATGGTTCGAGACGGACATACCGGAAGAATTGTGGCAGGCCTTGCAGAAAAAGGGCCTGCTGGCGCCGATGCCGGTTTTGATGGAGACGTGAGGATCATCAACGCCAGCAATCGTAACCGAGCTGCGCGGGACCGGGGGGTAGTGGCGAAAATCGACGGCCCCCATTATTTGCTTCTTTCATGAACGACTTGCTTGGAAATCATGGGAGAGGTTGGTTGCGGGCGTGAAACCGGCTAAAGAAATTTTTACCGGTGAGTCCGGTTTTTGATGGGAGACGACGGACGTGTCAAAACAAGAGGCGAATGCGGGCCATTCCTTGCAGGACAAATCCGATTTGACCGGGTTTCTCAATGGCGTGACCATCACGCGGAACATGCCGCTTCGCGACCAGATCTATCAGCTCGTTCGCCGCGCCATCGTGACCGGCAGGCTCGCGCCCGGTTCGCCGGTCAATGAAATAGAGATCGCCGAGCGTCTCGGGACGTCGCGGACGCCGGTGCGTGAGGCCGTCAAACGTGTTGAAGATGAAGGGCTGATCGATGTCCGCGCCCAGGCCGGAACCTTCGTGACCCGCATCAGCCGCAGGCAAGTGCAGGAAGCCTATATCATCCGCATCGCGCTGGAGCGGGAAAGCGTTCGCCATGCGGCAGAAACGATCAGCGCGGATGGAGTGCAACGCTTACGCGACATCATCGATCTCCACGCCCTCTCGGTCAAAAGAAGCCGCTTCGAAGATGCTATCGATCACGATGACGCCTTTCACAGGGTCATTGCCGAGGTCAATGGTTATTCCATGCTGTGGCGTGTGGTGGACATTACCAAGGCACAGATGGATCGCTGCCGCCTTCTGTCGCTGCCTTCGCCGGGAGCCGGTGAAACGACGATCGAGCAGCACGGCGCCATTGTTGACGCTTTGGAGGCGCATGACCTGGAAGCGGCCGAAAGGGCGATCAAGGAGCACCTGGAGACGTCGCTCAGCAATACGCTGAAACTGCTCGGCAGCATCGAAGCCAGCGGATTTGCCGGCATTTGAAACGCGTTTGAAGAGGACGACAGGCGCAGTCACTCCATGTGGAAGACTTCGGTCATCTGCGCCCACCATTCTTCCGGCCGGCGCGTCGGGAAGGGCAATTGCAGGGGTTCGCAGATTGCCCACCATTGCCGCATCCGCTCGCCCTTGGCCATCTCCGCCATATCGGCGGAGAAATCATCTCCCGTATATTCCCAGTAGCCGAAGAGCAGGTTTTCCGGCTCTTTCAGAAAAATCGAATAATTGGTGATATTGGCGCGGGCGATGGCGTCGAGCACCTCCGGCCACACATTGGCGTGCAACCTTTTATATTCCTCGACCGTACCGGGCCTGAGGTTAAGGCAAAATCCCATGCGCGGCATCGAACGCTCCTCAATAGGTCGTCCGGCCACCGGAAAGGTCGAAAACCGAGGCGGTAGTGAAGCTGTTTTCACGGCTCACCAGCCATGCGACCATTGCCGCAGCCTCTTCGACTTCCAGAAAACGGCCACGCGGAATACGTGTCAGCATGTAATCGATAAATTCCGGTGTCAGAGTTTCGAGGATCCGTGTGCGCGCCGTCGCCGGCGTGATCGCGTTGACGGCAATATCGTGTGCCGCGAGTTCCTTGCCGAGTGATTTGGTCAAGCCAATCACGCCCGCCTTGGCTGCGGAATAGGCTGAGAGCTTGGGATTGCCCTCTTTGCCGGCAACCGAGGAGATATTGACGATCCTGCCATAGTTCCTGGCCTTCATGGAGGGGATCACGGTCTTGTTGACATAAAAGGTGCCGTTCAGATTAATCTCGACGACGCGCCGCCATTCCTCGATGTCATAATCCTCAAGGGTCGCATTGCTGCCCGCAATTCCGGCGGAATTGACGAGGATCGACACCGGTCCGGTCTCGGCTTCGACCTCGGCGTGAACGCGGGCGAGGCCGGCAAAATCGGTGACATCAACAACCTTGCCGCTGGCGCCCTCTCCAAGCACGCCGCAGGCCTGCTCAATCGCCGTCTCGCTCATATCCCAAAGGCTGACCTTCGCGCCGGATTCAATAAGCCGCCTTGCGATGGCAAGGCCAATTCCCTGTGCACCGCCGGTCACCACCGCCGCCTGTCCGTCGAGATCAATCCTGTTCATGTCATTCCTCCGTCTGACTTTTGGATAACTATTATACTAGTATTTTGATTCCAGAAAGAGGAAATCGCAGTCCCACTCGCACAGGTGATCGGAGAGGGTTTTGTCTGGCATGATGCGAAAATGACCGAGGTATCTGTCTGGAGCAACGTGGGTGTCTCCGCCGCACCATAAGGTCCATTCGGAACTATCATTCTTTTTCTTTGTTAGTGCATTAGCGTTCTAACAAGCTTTCAGTATCCGGGCTGAGGGGATACGGTGTGTCATGAACAAGGTCTTCACCCGCTTCGCAACCGGCATAGCGTCCTTTTCCGGCTCTCCGACTGCTTTCGTCGTGGCGCTTGGCACTGTCCTCGTCTGGGGGATCAGCGGACCGTTATTCGGGTTTTCGGAGGTCTGGCAACTGGTCATCAATACCGGTACGACCATCGTCACCTTTCTCATGATTTTTCTCGTGCAGAACTCACAGAACCGGGATTCCGCGGCGATGGAAGCAAAGCTGGACGAATTGTTGCGGGCGGTGGAGGAAGCGCGGAGTGATTTCATCGGGATCGAGCATCTCACCGAAGAGGAAATCGAGGAGATTCGCGCGCGGCTGGAAAGAGATAGCGGACCGGAAAGTGGCAAGCCTTCCCCGCATCACGCGATGGCTCGATTGCTTTCCCGGCGTTAAGCCGCGGCAGTAACCTGGGTTAGGCTATAAGGGTATCCGGGGCACCGGGTTGATTTTAGGCGGCTGCTTTCATGATTGCCTTTATCCATCACCCCTTGCCTGGGGGCGGGCGGCATGAAGGCGGTAAGGGCCGATAATGACGGTTCCGGTCCTCACCGAAATGCTTGCCAGGTTGGCGGCGATCAGCCAGCCACTGGTGTGTTGAGAAGCTGCTGCTCCCAAAGATAGGCGATGCCGCTGCCGCCGAAGTGCTGGATGAGAATCTCGGTCAGCGCCTCGACATGCTCCGTGCGTGCCCAATCACGTTGCCATTCGCCGGCAAGTGCCATTACGGTCATGACATTCGCGCCGGCCCTGATCATTCGCTGGATGGCAACTTCATGGGATTCCTTCGAAATTCCGCCCGACGCGTCGGTGATCACGGTCACGTCCCAGCCTTCGCCGGCGGCCTGGATCACAGGCATTGCGACGCAAACCTCGGTCCACAGGCCGGCGATGATCAGCTGCTTGCGGCGGGTCTCCTTGACGGCGTTCACCACATTCTCGTCCTGCCAGGTGTTCACCCAGGTGCGATCAATGACGTCCTGATCCGGAAATACGTCGGTGATATGCTTGAAGAGAAGTCCACCACGCGCCGCAATCACGCTGGTGAGAATGGTCGGAACGTCGAAGGCTTTTGCCAGCTTCGCCAGCGCGGTCGTGTTGTTGACCACCATGTGCGGATCGTGGCTGTTGAGATTTGCGAGCTGGTAGGGCTGATGGTCGATCAGAACGAGGACCGAATCTTCGGGACGAAGAAGAGAATCGAGGCCGTTACGAAGGGTCATCAAGACTTCCTTTCTCTGCCGCCATAGACGGCGATGGGTTCGAGAGAGACACGCGCCAGCGGGCGACGTTGCCTGGAAGCAATTTGCTGTTCCTTTTGGCGGTGAGATAGTGCCACAATCTGGCAAACTGTGTCGCGAAACGAGGAACCTGGAATGGACATCGAAGATCTACGGACATTTGTCGCAGTAGCCGACGCCGGTGGCGTCTCGGCCGCAGCGCGCCGGCTCGGCATCTCCAAGTCAATCGTCAGCCGTCGGCTCTTTCGGATAGAAGCGGAGCTTGGCGTCCAGCTTCTCGCTCGGACAACGCGCGGTGCCGCGCTCACGGAGGCCGGGATCACCTTCAGGGACCATGCCGCTCGGGCCAGCGCCGAGATCGATACAGCCCGGGAAACGATCCTCCCCGCTGGCGAGCTGCACGGCCGTTTGAGGATCGCAATGCCACTTACTTTCGGCCCAACCCACTTCGCCCCCGTGCTTGCGGAAATGGCGCGTCAGCACCCGCAGCTTCACATCCACACCTCCTACAGCGATCGTTTCGTCGATCTCATCGCTGAGGGTTTTGATTGCGCGATTCGGGGTGCCTATCTTCAGGACTCGAACCTGATCGCGAAGCGCGTCGGGCCGATCCATGGCAAGCTTGTCGCCAGCCCCGCTTATATCAAAGCGCACGGTTCCCCTGAGATGGTCGAGCAGCTTGTCAACCATCAGGCTTTGATGCAGGGAACGGAAGCCTGGCAGTTCATGGATGGCGACAGGATCGTCACGGTTCAGCCGCAGGGCAAGTTCAAGGCTGACAGCGCCACGGCGCTTGCTGCTGCGGCGGCTGCAGGTCTCGGCATCGCCTGGCTTCCCGACTGCATCACACATGCATATCTGGCCTCCGGCGCGCTGGTTCCCATCATGACGCGCTATCCGGTCCCTCCGGGCGCCGTCTATGTCGTCCGCCCACCGAGCCAGCATCCCGCTCGCAAAGTGCGGGTGCTCACCGAGATGCTGACTGAGTATTTTAAACGGACGCCGGAACTCTGGGGTGTAGACGGCTGAAACGCGTACGGAGGAAGCTTCGGCAAGAACCTGCATGGTGGGATGCATCGGCTTGAAGGCCAACTCCGGTCACGGTGTCAGATGCTCTTTTCCCGAAACTGTGGAGACTTCATCCGCCGATTGCCGCAAGAGCGGTCATGGCACTGTCCGGAAGATCAAGAGATGCAGCCGCAAGGTTCTGGCGCAGATGTGCGCGCGAAGACGTTCCGGGAATAACCAGAATATTGCTGGATCGCTTCAGGAGCCAGGCGAGAGCCACCTGCAGCGGCGACGCGTCCAGTTGCGTAGCGACGTCTGAGAGCACTGTCGATTGCAGCGGAGAAAAGCCACCGAGCGGGAAGAATGGAACATAGGCGATGCCCTGTGCTGCGAGCGTGTCTATCAGGGCATCGTCCTGTCGATGCGCCAGATTATATTGGTTCTGCACGCAGACGATCTCCACGATTTCACCGGCTTCCGTGATCTGTCGCGGCGTCACGTTCGATACACCGATATGCCGGATCAACCCCTGCCGTTGCAGGTCTGCCAGAACTTCAAGCGGTGCAGCGAGCGATCCCTCGGCGGGGCCGTGAACGTCGAACATGGCCCGGAGATTGACGACATCGAGTACCTCCTTACCCAGATTGCGAAGATTGTCGTGAACTGCCTGGGTCAGCTCCTCCTTCGAGAAAGCCGCATTCCAGGAGGCATCCTCACCACGGGTCGCACCGACCTTTGTGACGATCAGAAGGTCGTCTGCATAGGGATGCAGTGCCTCGCGAATAATCTGATTGGTAATATGGGGGCCGTAGAAATCGCTCGTATCAATATGATTGACGCCGCTATCCACGGCTTCCCGAACTACCGCGATCGCTTCCTCGCGATCTTTCGGAGGGCCGAAGACGCCTTTACCGGCTAACTGCATCGCGCCATAGCCCAGCCGCCTGATATTGCGGCCTGCAAGGTGAAAAGTTCCAGACTGGTCGAGTGTCGACATTTGAGCTTTCTCCGCTGTGTCTGTCCCCACTATAGAGGCGATGTCATTGGAGTCACAATTCGCTATAGTTAGAACAGCCTGTCCGTCATTCCGGACAATATAAATGCCGCAGAGGGATACAGTCATGCCGGATTTCAACGATATCGGCGCATTCCTGCTGGTCGCCCGCGCCAGTGGTTTCCGCCAGGCTGCCCGTGCGAGTGGTATGAGTTCGTCGGCGCTGAGCGATGCGATCAAGCGTCTTGAAAACGAACTCGGGGTGCGCCTGCTGAACCGCACGACCCGCAGCGTTCTGCCAACCGAAGCCGGCGCGGAACTGCTTCGCCGGGTGGATCCCGCCTTTGCCGAAATCCGCTCGGCGCTCGACCAGATAAGTGGCGACCGGGACCAGGTGGCCGGCTCGCTGAAGCTCAACGTTCCCGTCAGTGCCGCCCGGCTGGTTCTGCCTGACATCGTTCCGCCTTTTCTGGCAGCCTATCCGGATATCCGCCTGGAAATCCTCACCGACGAAAATTTTGTCGACATCATTTCCGCCGGCTGCGACGCCGGTATCCGTTATGATGAGCGGCTTGAACAGGACATGATTGCCGTGCCGATTGGTCCGCGCGCACAGCGCTTCGCGCTTGCCGCAGCACCGGGCTACATTGCAGCGCGAGGGCGCCCCACCCATCCGCGGGAACTCCTTGAGCATGCATGCATCCGGGGTCGTTTCGCCGGCCGGGCAATCCCCCCGTGGGAATTCGAGCGGGACGGCGAGACGATGATCATCGATCCGCCGGGCCAGCTTCTCGTGCAATCTGGCGGAGGCACGGATCTCGGCGTCAGCGCCGCCATTGCGGACATGGGTGTCATCTATCTCTTCGAAGATTGGCTGGAACCGCATCTGGCGAGCGGCGCACTTGAGCCATTGCTGGAGCCCTGGTGGCTGAGCTTTTCGGGGCCCTATCTCTATTACCCCGGTCGCCGCCTGGTGCCCGCACCTCTTCGCGCCTTCATTGATTTCGTCAAAGGCGGAAGAAAGGTAGAATAGGGATCGGTCCGACAGCCGAAGTTCCGCATTTCACATTGCTCCACCCGGAGCGCCAGGATCGGAGTAATCAGATGCGACGCGCCTTGATCGTGTTCATTACGAAGCTGGTCTCAATGGTGTCGACGCATTTCAGCTTTGCGATCTTTTCCTTGATGAAACGCTCGTAATCATCCAGCCCGCCGCACATGATCTTGAGCATGTAATCCCTCGAACCCGTGACCAGATGACATTCGAGAACCTCCGCCCAGTCAAGAACGGCCGCCTCAAACATCCGGATTTCGTCATCGTGCTGGCGGCTGAGGCGGACGGACGCGAGAGCCGTCATCGTCCATCCCTCGAACGCCGGATCGATGATGGCGGAGTAACCCTTGATAACGCCCAGTTCCTCCAGCCGCCGAAGCCGTCGCAAACATGCCGATGCTGACAGCCCGACCCGCTCGGCGAGTTCGTTGTTCGTGATTCTCGCGTCAGCTGACAATTCTCTCAGTATACGCCTGTCGATCGGATCCGCAATTTTCTGCGACATAAACGTTCATTCTCCGCAATATCTTGCTTCAAGAGACATTTCCACGCTCCAGAATGCAAGATATTTTGGTTCCATCGCGTGTAACCTGCAACCAGTTCAACGCCAGCTGAGGGATCATCGGAAATGACCGCGCCGCATCCGTCCAAAACCCATATCGGCAACCACGCCCTCCATCCTGAAACCCAGATGCTCAATTACGGGTATGATCCGGAATTGTCGGAGGGTGCCGTCAAGCCCCCGGTATTCCTGACGTCGACCTTCGTCTTCAAATCGGCAGAGGATGGGCGTGACTTCTTCGACTACGTTTCCGGCCGCAAGGAGCCGCCGGCGGGCAAGGGTGCGGGTCTCGTTTACTCCCGTTTTAACCACCCCAACAGCGAGATTGTCGAGGATCGCCTTGCCGTTTACGAACGTACGGAGAGTTGTGCGCTTTTCTCGTCCGGCATGTCCGCCATTTCCACGACGCTTTTCGCCTTCGTCCGGCCCGGCGACACCGTGCTCCATTCCCAGCCGCTGTATGGTGGCACTGAGACGCTGCTGGCAAAGACCTTCCATAATTTTGGCGTCTCGGCGGTGGGTTTTGCCGACGGTGTCAGCGAGGCATCGGTGATGGCCGCCGCAGAGACCGCGATGGCGAAGGGCAGGGTGTCGGTCATTCTGATCGAAACGCCGGCCAACCCGACAAATAGCATTGTCGATGTTGCGATGATGAGGCGTGTCGCTGACGTGATCGGCGAAAAACAAGGCCACAGACCGATCATCGCCTGCGACAACACCCTTCTCGGCCCAGTTTTCCAGCAGCCCATCGAGCACGGCGCCGATATTTCGCTCTATTCGCTCACGAAATACGTCGGCGGGCATTCCGACCTCATCGCCGGGGCGGCGCTCGGGCGGAAGGATGTCATGAAGCAGGTGAAGGCCCTGCGCGGAGCGATCGGCACGCAGCTCGATCCGCACTCCTGCTGGATGCTCGGACGTTCGCTCGAGACGCTGCAAATCCGAATGGAGCGGGCAAACAGCAACGCGAAAATCGTTGCGGAATTCCTGAAAGCGCATCCGAAGGTCGAGAAAATTCATTATTTGCCGTTCAGCGATCCGGCATCTGCAGTCGGCAAGGTGTTTGCCGCTCAATGCTCCGGTGCGGGATCGACCTTCTCGTTCGACATTGTTGGCGGGCAGCCGGCGTCTTTCAAATTCCTCAATGCGCTGACCATATTCAAACTTGCCGTGAGCCTCGGCGGTACGGAATCCCTCGCGTCTCACCCCGCAACGATGACGCATTCAGGCGTTCCCGCCGATGTCCGCCAGCGCATTGGTGTACTGGATTCCACGATTCGCCTGTCGATCGGCATCGAACATCCCGATGATCTTATCGCCGATCTGACCCTTGCTTTGGACATGTCCTGACCGCGGCCCTGAGCGCGCCTGCCATAAGGGTGTGAAACGGTCGCCATCCGCCTGAAAAGAACCGGACGGCAACCGTTTAGCCTGTGCACAATGTTATTGCTTCGCCGCTGTTGTTTGCGCGGAGGCGAGAGCCTCTTTCACTGCCAGTTCCGCCATGGTCAAAATCGCCTCGCGGGTTTTGGCTGCGGCGATAAAGCGGCCATTGTGGCAGAAGCTCGCGCCTTCGACGCCACAAACCGCTTCCAACTCTTTGCCCGTCAGGCCGGCCCAGGCCGCTGGCAGGTCGGCTCGCAGTTCAAAACCTTCATCCGCGCGGCGGATGCCGGTAAGGCACCAGTCGTTGTCCCGGGGATGGACGACAAAGAGCAGGTGGTCGGCGCCGGCTTTTACGATGGCGGACCGAAATGGCATGCCCATCGGCAGCTCAAGGATATGCCCTTCGCCAGTATCGGCGATCGCCTTCTGCACCAGTGCTTCGGCGCGCAATTTGGCAGCGCCTGTGGCCAGTTTCGCCTCGACGAAGCTGCGCGCGACTGCCAGCGCGGCTATAAAACCGCGATCGTCCGCTTCGGGATCGGTGTCATCGAAGACAGGCTTTAAAGTCTCCAGCAGGACGGGCAGCGTGAGCGTGGCAAGTGGTCCGGCAATGGAGGGGCTGAGGGCGCCGTTATCGACCAGATCCACCGGCAATACAAATCCTGCATCGAAAGACGCGTGCAGAGTTTCGACATGATCTTCAGGAATGCCTGATGTGGCAAGGTAGTCGCGTCCGAAATGCTTCCAGATCAGGCCGAACGAACTATAGGGCTGACCGTCCTCGCGCAGCGGCGCACCACGCTGATGGTGATCGAAAATGCATTTTTCGGCGTCATAAGCGCCGCCCACGTCGTAGATGATGCGGTCTGCATCAGGCGTTATCCATTCGGGGGCTCTGCTGCGGACGAGCCGGGCCTGCGGAAAAAGCCGTGTCAACACGACGCTGGACAGCAGTTCGTCGGCGTGAAAGCCGCCGGAATGGGTGACGAGGAAGTCGGGGGTCATGTCAGGATATACCTTGTTGCTTGCCGAAGGTCCGGCGAGGATCGGAGCACCTGATACCCTCTGCTGGACACCATCTCAAGCCGCCAGTCTCACCTCGACATCCTTGCGGGAGAAAAAAGTAGCGGCTGGGCGATAGAATGTCGTTCGCCTGCCGTGATGGCGCGAGAATATCCTGAATTCTCGCGCCATCACGGCAGGCGTTCTACACCGTTCATGCATTGGCGATCACCGCCGGGAGATCAGCGGCGCGGCTGCACCAGTACAAGGGCAAGCGTTGCTGCAGCCAGAACTGCGGTCAGGGACAGTGGGGCGGTGGCGCCATAATAGTCAACGATGTAACCACCGAAAACTGCACCAATACTGATGGCTACCTGAAAAGACACCACCATCAGGCTGCCTGCCGCTTCAAGTGCATCCGGCGCGCCGCGAGACAGGTTCGTCGGCAGGACCACCGGCGCCATGCCGAAGGCAAAACCCCAGAGTGCGACGAGCGCAAAAGCGGCACTGGTATGCGCGCCCCAGAAAACCAGGAAGAGCGTGGCAAATCCCATCAGAGCGGCAGTGACCGCGAGTGCCAGACGAATGCTGTTGTCGGCCATCCGGCCACCGGCGACATTGCCCAGCACCGAGGCCACGCCGAACCCGAGTAGGGCGAGTGCGATCGGCGTGGTATCGAGATGTGTGACCTGTTCGAGGAACGGACGGACATAGACGGAGCCGGCGAAATGGCCTGTCATCAGCAGCAGGATGGCAAGCATCCCAAGCTGAACGCTCGGCCGCCGCGTCAGCCGGAAAACATCGGCAAGACTGTTGCTTGTGCTTGCCGGCAGCGTCGGCAGGCTCAAGATCTGCAGCAGCATGGCAATTGCGGCAAGTCCCGCCGTCATCGACATGGCGACACGCCATCCCAGCCAGTCGCTGATCAACGCCCCCATGGAAGGCGCCGCTATCGTGGCGAGCGAGACGCCGAGGGTGACGATGGCCATGCCGCGACCGGTTGCGTTCGCCCCGACGAGCCGCGCCACAACCGCAACCGAGAGCGCCCAGAAACCGCTCAGCGCGATCCCAAGTCCTGCCCGACCGACCAGCAACAGCCAGAAATCGGTCGCGAATGATGCAAGGATATTGGAGCCGATTGCCAGCGCGCTAAGACCGACAAGCACGGTCTTGCGGTTCAATTTGCCGATGAGAACGTTGCTGAACAGCGCCGTCACGGCGCCTACCGAGGCCGTGGCCGTGACGACCTGCCCCGCCGTTCCCTCGGTAATTCCAAGATCGCGCGCCATGGGCGTCAGAAGGCCCGCCGGCAGGAACTCGGCCGATACGAGTGCAAAGCTGGTGGCCGCCATCGAAAGGACCGCGAACCATGTCGCTGCGGTCCATGCCGGTTCCTCGGCGGCCTCCAGCGCGATCTCTGCCCCATCGAACTGTGATGTTGTGTCCGTCATGGTGTCTCTCCTTGAGTTGGGAGAGTTTTAGACGAATTTCTCTGGATGATATGTATCTAAAAATCCGAATTTCATGCCTATTCCTCCGAAATTTGTGCAGCGCACATTTTTCGTCAGGGACATCAGATGTTTTTTCACGGTGTGAAGACTGCTTTGCAAAGCGGCCGTAACACTCCATGGCACGTCCGTTGTCGGGAAGCCTCAAGAAGAATTAGGGGTGTGCCGGTAGAGTATTCAGCGAAAGATCGAGGATGCGATGGTCGCCTTCAGGGAAGGCTTTCAATCGCATCCGCTCTTTGCAGCATTTCCTGCACTGCTGCCACCATATCGTTGAGCGGGCGGTCGTCGCGGTAAAACGGCGTCGTCGTCCGGACGCGGTGGTAGAGCACATCGGTGCCGCGCGCGCGGCCGCTCTCATCGGGCTGCATGTCGTAAGCCTGTGCCGCACACATGATCTCGATCGCCAGAATGGTTTCCAGATTGCCGATAATCGACAGCGTCTTGTCGGCAGCGGCGGTGGCGTGCGTCAGTATATCCTCCTGCAATGCGGAGGTGATGCCGCCAGCGAGGCTGGCGGGAGCGGCGAGGCGGCGGTTTTCCGCGACAAGCGCTGCCGCCGTATACTGGATGATCATGAAACCGGAGCAGACGCCGTCACCATCCGCGAGAAAAGCGGGCAATCTGCTGACAAGCGGATTAACGAGCCGGTCGATGCGCCGCTCGGAAATCGCGGCGAGTTCGGCGGCCGCCGTTGCCAGCCCATCCATGGTGAGCCCAAGTGCCGCACCGACGGCATGGGCCTGGGAATGAACCTCGGGTGCCTGCGGTGTCCCGACGACGACCGGGTTGTCGGTGACGCTTGCGAGCTCGCGGTTCACGACATCAGCACTCTGCGCCGCGCTGTCGCGCACGGCGCCATGCACCTGCGGCACGGCGCGCAGGCTGAGCGGGTCCTGCGTGCGCGACCCGGCCGACCGGGTGAGAAGCGGGCTTGCCGCTAAAAGGCGACGCAGGTTTTCGCCAACGGTCTGGATACCGGGCGAGACGCGCAGCGCCAGCGGCCCGGCGGCGAAGGGATCTGCCTGTGCGCCAAGGTTTTCATAGCTCATGGCTGCCGCCGCATCGGCCCAGTCAAGCAGGCGGCTCGTGCGGGCAAGCGCAAGGCTGGCCAGGCCGGTGGCGCAGGGTGTGCCATTGACGAGGCTTAGGCCTTCTTTCGCTCGCAAAACGATGGGTTCAAGGCCGAGTGCTTCGAGCCCCTGCCGGCCGCTGATCAATTCGCCCTGATGGCGGACCCGGCCTTCGCCGATCAGCACAAGGCCGATGGCCGCGGCATGGGTGAGATAACCCACCGAACCCTTCGAGGGAATGACGGGAAGAATATCGCTATTCAGAAGCGCGAGCAGCGTTTTCACCGTCTCCACCTGCACGCCGGAATAACCATGCGCGAAGTTGTTGATCTGGGCGGCCATGATCGCGCGTGTTTCTTCGAGCCCCAGCGGTTCGCCGACGCCGCAGGAGTGGCTGAGCAGGATATTGCGGGAGAGGGCCTGCTGCTGGGGAATATCCACGATCACATCGCAAAGCGCACCCACACCGGTATTGATGCCATAACCACGCACACGCTTTTCGACGAGCGCATCGACAATGGCGCGCGCCCGGGCAATGCGTTGCCAGGCATCATCCGACAGGTAAAGCGTCGCCCCCTTTGCGACCGCGGCGATCTGCTGCCAGGTGAGGGGGCGATCGATGGTGACCGTATCAGCCATGCCGGCTCTCTCCCGCCGCACCCGCGCGGCGTTCGACGAAACGGGCGACATAGTCGTTTGCGGGGCTGTTGAGAATCTGATCCGGAGTTCCGACCTGTACCAGCTTGCCATCCTTCAGGATCGCGATCTGCGCGCCGATGCGAAGCGCCTCGTCGAGATCGTGGGTAATGAACACGATGGTCTTGTGCAGGTTCTTCTCAAGCTGCAGCAGCTGGTCCTGCATGTCGGCGCGGATCAACGGGTCGAGCGCCGAAAAGGCCTCATCCATCAGGATGACATCGGTGTCGGCCGCGAGCGCCCGGGCGAGACCGACACGCTGTTTCATACCGCCGGAAAGCTGGTGCGGAAACTTGTCCTCATAGCCGGAAAGGCCGACGGTCTCGATCCATTTCATGCCGATAGGCCGCGCATCCGCCTTGGTCAATCCGCGCACGCGCTGGCCATAAACGACGTTCTGCAACACGGTGCGGTGCGGCATCAGGCCGAAATTCTGGAACACCATGCTGACGCGACGGTTGCGGAAATCCCGCAGCTCCTTCGCCTTGAGGGCGAGAACATTGTCTCCGCCGACGAGAATCTCGCCGCTTGTCGGTTCGATCAAGCGGTTGATGTGACGGACCAGCGTCGACTTGCCCGAGCCGGACAGACCCATGATCACAAAAATGCGGCCGGCTTCGATGTCGAGGCTGACATTGTCGAGGCCGACACTGCATCCCGTCTTTGCCAGGATTGCACTTTTCTCTGCGCCCTGCTGGGCCATGCTCAGCGCAGCTTTCCAGTTGCCGCCGAATATCTTGGACACGTTGCGGATATGGATATCAGTCATTGCCCATTTCCTTCCGGCTGGATTGGCCAAAACCCTGCGTGATGCGATCGAGCACGATTGCGAGAATAACGATGCCGAGACCTGCTTCGAGGCCCTTGCCGACATCGAGCGTCTGGATACCGTTCAGCACCTGCTCACCGAGACCGCGCGCGCCGATCATCGAGGCGACGACGACCATGGAGAGCGCCATCATGATCGTCTGGTTGAGACCGGCCATGATGGTCGGTGTGGCAAGCGGCAATTCGACACCGAAAAGGATCTGTCTCGGGCTACCGCCAAAGGCGGTCGCGGCCTCCACCACTTCCCGGTCCACCTGCCGAATACCAAGATCGGTGAGGCGGATCAGTGGCGGCGCGGCATAAACGATGGTGGCCAGCACGGCCGGGACCTTGCCGAGGCCGAACAGCATGATAGCGGGGATGAGATAGACGAAGCTCGGCATGGTCTGCATGACATCGAGGATCGGCAGGGTGATGCGCCGCGCCCATTCGCTTTTCGCAAGCAGGATGCCGATGGGCACGCCGATGACGATGGAGATGAGGCTGGCAATCAGCATCAGCGCCAGTGTCTGCATCGTCAGGTCCCAGAGACCGAGCGCGCCGACGATGAACAGCATGACGGCGACCATGATGACCAGCGAAATCTTTTTCGCGGCGAACCAGGCGAGCACCAGAAAGACCAGAAAAATGGCCCACCACGGCAGTCCGCGCAGAGCCCATTCCACGAAGAGGATCGCCTGCAGGATCGTCTGCGAGATCGCCTTGAAAACATAGCCGTAGTTCACCACCAGCGAGCGCACGATTTCATTGATCGGGCCGCGGATGGAAATATGGAAAACTTCAGGAAACATCGGTGTAGTCCTCGCGCATGCCGGTCCCTGTTCCCGGAACTGGCCCCTGTCCTGACGGGAAAATGCGCGCCGGAAGCCCGGCGCGCCTGCCAACATTACTTAACGGCAGCTTCGATACGCGCCTTGGCGTCGGCCGAAACCCAGCCACCCCAGATATCGGCCTTGGTCTGCAGGAAGGTCTTGGCGGCGGCCGTCGCATCGACCTGCTTGTCCGTCATATAGGCGAGGCTGGCGTTGATTTCCGCCAGCGGGAAGGTCGCCTTTTCAAGGATGGCGATGATTTCCGGCGCGTCCTTCGCAAAGGTGCTGTTCACGCCATAGGCCACCTCGACGGAGGGGAAGGCGCAGCCGGCATCGCGTTTTCCATCCGCGCTTGTCAGCTCCTTCCAGCAGGATTCGCTATAGGCGGGCTCCTGCAACTGGATGAGCTTGTATTTGCCCATGATCGCCGTCGGGCTCCAGTAATAGAACAGCATCGGCTCGCCCTGGAGGTAGCCGGCGGCGATTGCGGCATCGAGCGCCGTGCCGGTGCCGGGGCGGAAGTTCACATAATTGCCGTCGAGCTTGTAGGCCTGAAGCTTGGCAGTGTTGACCCCTTCACAGGTCCAGCCCGACGGGCAGTTGAGGAAGCGGCCCTTGGTCGGCTCTTCCGGATCCCTAAACAATTCGACGATCTTCGGATCGGAAAGCTGGTCGACACTCTTCAGATCCGGGGCCTTCGCTGCAATACCTTTGGCGGGGTCGCCCTTGACCAGATATTCCGGCACGAACCAGCCTTCGGCCGCACCAACGAAGGTCTTGCCGACCGACTTCACCTGACCGGCTTCGGCGGCCTTGTTCCAGACATCGGAGCGGCCGATCCATTCTTCGGCGAAAATCTGCACGTCGTTATTGGCGGTCGCCTGTTCAAGCGTCACGGAATTGCCGGGAATGGAATCGACCTTGCAATCATACCCCTTGGACAGGATCTCCTTCATGACCTCGGTTATGAAGGAGCCGCTTTCCCAGTCGATGCCGGCGAAGGTGATGGTTTTTCCGGCGCTGCAATAGCCTTCCGCCCTGGCGGCGCCGGCATATGCTCCCATAACAAGCGCGGTCGTGGCCAGCGCGATTTTCAGTTTTGAATTCAGCATTGCATTCCCCTTTTGGTTTGATGATTGGCAAATTGCTGGCATGCGTTTTGAGGTTTAGCAGGGCGCTCCGATCAGACGATTGTCGCGGAGGCCGCTCGTCATCGAATCAAGGTGTAATCCGCTGCTTGCATTGAAGCGGCTTGTTGAAAGTTCACTATACAACTTAGCGGTATTCGAGGTGGTCAGGTATTCTGGAAACGTCGCATCTCCGGCGCATACGGTGGGCCGACTTTGGAGAGAATGATCTTCGCGCGCGCGTTGACTCTGCTCGCCCTCTTGCACCTTGCCGGCTTTGTCAGGAAAGCTCCTGCCACGGCGCTGGGCAGGCGCGGGGCTATCGCCCCGATCGTCAGCGGTTGACTTGCGGCTGCTAGAGATCGAGTCTTCGCTCGCCATTATTTTTCCCTCAAGTTGTATATGTAACTTCACACATTTGCATAAGACAAGCAAGATAGGATGTGATAATTTTGTGCTCGTGCAGATTCTGGCTGCGTTTTGTGCAGTCGCCCGATTTTTAGGAGTTTCAATGCTGCCCGTCATCGAAAGCGAATTTCCTGTTTCGGGTGATCGCTCCTCCCTGCCGCTGTACGAGCGCGTTAAAGAACAGATCAAGGAAAAGATCGCCAGCGGACAGTGGTTGACGAACCACAGGATACCTTCGGAAAACGAGATGGTCGACATGCTGGGTGTCAGCCGTATGACTGCAAACCGAGCGTTGCGGGAGCTGGCAACCGAGGGGGTGATCGTTCGTGTTCAGGGGCGTGGATCCTTCGTCGCTCCGAAAAAACGAAGCGCCGGCTTGATGGGTGTGCGCAACATCGCTGACGAGATCAAGGAGCGCGGGTCGACGCATCGGCCGAGCCTGATACTTGCCCAGACGGAAGTTTGCGGCCCCGATCTCGCAACGGCGCTGGAGATTGGTGTAGGAACGAAGGTCTTTCATTCCATCATCGTCCACCACGAGGACGACGTGCCAATCCAATTGGAGGATCGTTTCGTGAATGCCGAGATCGCACCGGATTATCTGATGCAGGATTTCACGACGCTCACGCCCAATGCCTATCTGACGGCGGCGGCACCCATTTCCCGGACGGAGCAATTCATCGAGGCAGCATCACCCCAGCCCTGGGAATGCAAATTGATGGCCATCAGCCGAAATGAGCCTTGCCTTCTCGTGCGCCGTCGAACCTGGTCGTCGAGCCGCGCAGTGACGTCGGTTCGGTTGCTGTATCCTGGTTCGCGATACCGGCTCGAAAGCCAGGAATAGCTCCGATACTGGGATGCGATGACCGGTTGTGGCGATCAGGCCAGTAGACCGCGCATGATCAGCTCCAGATGGATCGTCAGGACGGCGCGCTTGTCCAGGCTGCGCCTGTCGTCGAAGATCAGCCGGAACACCAATGTTCCGACCATGGGCGACATCACCACCTTGGCGAGTTCCGGGGGGTTGGCCCTGAATCTTTTCTTCGCCACGCCCTCATTCAGGATCGCATCGATGCGCGCGAAAACCGGGACCATCAACGTGTCGTGGTGCTGGTCGATGAGTTCAGGAAATTTTGCGCCTTCCGCGACGATCAGGCGGAACAGTTCGCGCATTTTTCGGTTGTCGACCAAGGCGTCGAACAGGAATTCTAGCAGCGAGCGAAGCTCCTCGACGGGGTCGTCGGATTTATGCGTATAGGCCTTGAAGGCCTCCTGAAACGGCACCGAGGCATGTCTGACCATCGCCTCGAACAGCGCCTCCTTGGTCTCGAAATAGACGTAGACCGTGCCCTTCGTAACTCCCACCCGTTCGGCAATGTCCTCCACCCGCGTCGCCGTGAAACCTCTTTTGGTGAATTCCTCGAATGCAGCGTCGAGAATTTGTAGCGGACGTTGTATCTTCTGTTCAGCGCGTGTCAGTTTTGCTTTCGCCATGGCCCCGGAACCTCCTTTATTTTTGGCACGTGCCTGTCTGTCCGTCGCCAGTGGCGGCAATGAGTGTTGGTTGCCTATAGCACCGGCGCAAAAACCGGAACGGATTTTTGTGAAGGCGCACGCATGCTTCAATATGCCGGAACATTGCCGATGCGCCCGCAGGGATGTGCCGGACGAACAGGGAATGATCACTTGGGGGAGTTGGCCCGATACCCCGGACAAATCCCCGATCAGCGGCATGAAAATTTCATTGACTATTCGGTTAGTCAAATATTATAGGATGAGGCGAAGATCAAGAGGTCACTATGAAAACCATCCTTATCGCGGCGGCGCTTGGCGGCATTTTCGCCCTGGCATCCTGCAGTAGTGAAGAACCGCCTGCCGAAAAGCCGCTGCGCACAGTCGATGTGGTGGCGGCTGAGAAAAAGCCCGTCGATCGTGGTAGCGTCATCACCGGTGAAGTGCGCGCAAGGGTCCAGACGGATCTGTCGTTCCGGGTCAGCGGCAAGATCATCGAACGGCTGGTGGATGTGGGTGCGCGGGTGAAAACCGGACAATTGCTCGCCCGTATCGATCCCGAAGAGCAGAAGGCCGACATTGATGTCGCCTTGGCAAACCTGCAATCGGCGGAAGCGCAGCAGACGCAGGCGCAGCTGACGTTCGACCGCCAGCAGAACCTGTTCAAGACGCAGGTGACTTCGCGCTCCGCAGTCGACAAGGCTCAGGAAACTCTGCTTACCACGCAAGGGGCGGTGCGATCGGCGCAGGCCCAACTCGATACGGCGCGGGATGCGCTGTCCTATACCGAGCTCAGGGCCGATGCGGATGGTGTTATCACGGCGCGCAATGTCGAGGTTGGCCAGGTCGCGCAGGCCGCCCAGCTTGTCTTCACGCTGGCGCATGACGGGCCGCGCGATGCGGTCTTCGATGTCTACGAATCCCTCTTCCTCGAGCGCGATATCGACAATCTCGTCAATGTCAGCCTCCTGTCGGATCCTGCTCAAATCGTTGCGGCGCCCGTGCGCGAGATTTCGCCGACGATCGATCCGGATAATGGAACGATACGGGTCAAGGTCGGTCTGAACGGCGACATGACCATGCCGCTCGGCGCGCCCGTCTCCGGCCATTTCCGCTTCAGGCAGATCGATGCGATCGAGCTTCCGTGGTCGGCTATGGCCTCGCAGGATGGCGCCCCCGCTGTCTGGCTGGTCGATCCGCGATCGTCGGAAGTCGCCATGCGCCCGGTTCAGGTCGCCGATTACGAGACCGGTCAATTCGTCGTCACGGAAGGGCTCAATCCGGGTGATCTCGTCGTCACCGTCGGGACCAAATTTCTCCGCGCCGGTGAAAAGGTCGCCTATGAAAAGGGGCAGGCACAATAATGTTCAGGATAAACAGAAGCTTGTTTTTGCTCATTCCGGCAATCGCGCTCTCGTCCTGCCAGGAAAAGCAGGAGGCGGCGGCTGAAGCACCACGCCCGGTGCTTTCCGTTGTCGTGGAAGAAAAGTTGGCCGATGCATTACGGCTGACGGGCACGGTGGAATCGCGCATTAAGACCGATCTTGGTTTTCGCGTTCTCGGCCGCATCATTGCCCGCAATGTCGATGTGGCCGATCTGGTCAAGAAAGGCGACGTGGTGGCCTCGATCGATCCGCTGGCGCTGGAACTGTCGGTGAAAAGCGCGCAGTCCGATCTTTCCAATGCTGAGGCACAGCTCGCCAATGCGGTGACGACGGAACAGCGCCAGCGTGTGCTGGCCGAAGCCCGCAGCGGCACGGAAGCGGCACTGGAAGAGGCGGAACAGGCCATGCGCACGGCCAATGCCGCCGTCGCCAAGGCCCGCGCCAATCTTGACAAGGCCGAGGAGCAGCTGGGTTATGCGCAGCTGCGTGCGGAGTTTGACGGTGTGGTGACCGCCACGTCGGGCGAAATCGGTCAGGTCGTTTCCGCCGGCCAGACGGTGGTGACCATTGCCCGACCGGAAGTGCGCGACGTGGTGGTGGATGTTCCGCAATTTGCGGCGCAGCGGCTGGAAATCGGCTCGACCTTCGAGATTGCCCTGCAACTCGATCCAAAGATCCACATGACCGGTGTGGTGCGCGAGATCGCTCCGGAAGCCGAAACGGCAACGCGCACACGCCGCACGAAGATCAGCCTGCAGGATGCGCCGCAGGCATTCCGGCTCGGCTCCGTTGTCACGGCTCTGGCGCTTGCCGCCTCCGAACCGCAGATCACGCTTCCGGCGTCGGCACTGTTGAAAACCGATAGTGGCTGGGGCGTCTGGATCGTTAATGCCGATACGGCAACGGTGACCTACCGTCCGGTCACGATAGACGGCGAGCCCGCCGAGGGCGGCAGCGTGCGTATTACCGGCGGCATCAAGCCCGGCGAGCGCGTTGCCAGCGCCGGGGTGCACAAGCTTAAGGATGGACAAGCCATCAGGATCGATCAGGAGGTCCGTCAGTGAAGAAATTTAATCTTTCCGACTGGGCGCTCGAACACCGTTCGCTCGTCTGGTACTTCATGCTGGTCTTCGTTCTCGCCGGCGTTTTCTCCTATCTCAACCTCGGCCGCGAGGAAGATCCGAATTTCACAATCAAGACTATGGTGATCAGCGCGCAATGGCCGGGCGCTTCCGCCGAGGAGGTGGCCCGCCAGGTGACCGACAGGATCGAGAAGAAGCTCGAGGAACTCGACAATCTCGATCATCTGCGCAGCCAGACGGTGGCCGGCCGCACCACGATCTTCGTTGAACTGGTGCCGGAAACCAAGGCGCGCAACGTCGAACCCACCTGGGTGCGGGTGCGCAACATGATCGGCGATATCAAGGGAGAGTTTCCCTCTGGTGTCGTCGGCCCCTTCTTCAACGACCGCTTCGGTGATGTCTATGGCAATATATATGCCTTCACCAGCGACGGTCTCAGCCAGCGGCAATTGCGCGATCTCGTGGAAGATGCCCGGGCGAAGGTGCTGACCGTTGACGATATCGGCAAGGTCGATGTCATCGGGGCGCAGGATGAGGCAATATATCTGGAATTTTCCACCCGCCAGATCGCGGCGCTCGGCATCGATCAGCAGTCGATCATCAAGACGCTGCAATCGCAGAACGCCGTCACGCAATCCGGTTTCGTTAATGCCGGGCCGGAGCGCGTGGCCCTGCGCGTCAGCGGCCAGTTCACCTCGGAAGACAGCCTGCGGTCCATCAATCTGCGCGTCAACAACCGCTTCTTCCCGCTGACGGAAGTGGCGACGATCCGGCGCGGTTATGTCGATCCGCCTTCCTCGCTGTTCCGCTTTAATGGCCAGCCGGCCATCGGTCTTGCAATCGGCATGAAAACCGGCGCGAACCTCCTGCATTTCGGCGAGGCGCTGGATGCGCAGATGAAACGCGTCGTGGCAGATTTGCCTGTCGGCGTCGATGTGCACCGGGTATCCGACCAGCCGGCCGTCGTCGATGAAGCTGTCTCGGGCTTTACCTCCGCCCTTTTCGAGGCCATCGCCATCGTTCTCGTCATCAGCTTCATCAGCCTTGGTCTCAGGGCCGGCATGGTGGTTGCCGTCTCGATCCCGCTCGTGCTGGCGATTACCTTTGTCTACATGGAATACACAGGCATTTCGCTGCAACGCATCTCGCTGGGTGCGCTCATCATCGCGCTCGGACTTCTCGTCGACGATGCGATGATTGCGGTGGAGATGATGGTGGCACGGCTCGAGGTGGGGGACGATCTCAGGAAAGCAGCGACCTATGTCTATACCTCCACCGCCTTTCCGATGCTGACCGGCACGCTGGTCACCGTCGCCGGCTTCATTCCCGTTGGCCTCAACAACAGTGCGGCCGGCGAATTCACCTTCACGCTTTTTGTGGTGATCGCCGTTTCGCTGATCGTGTCGTGGATCGTCGCAGTATTGTTCACGCCATTGCTCGGGGTGACGATCCTGCCGAAGACGATGAAGTCTCATCATGAAAAGAAGGGGCGATTTGCCTCGGGCTTTTCCTGGCTTCTCGGCCGGGCGCTGCGCTGGCGCTGGGTGACGATTGTCGCCACGGTCGCGTTGTTTGCCCTGTCCATCGGCGGCATGAGCCTGGTGCAGCAGCAGTTCTTCCCGTCATCCGACCGCGTGGAGCTTATCGTCGACTGGAACCTGCCGCAGAACAGCTCGATTGCCGAAACAAATCGGCAGATGGCACAGTTCGAACAGGAAATGCTGGCGAAAAATACGGATATCGATCACTGGACGACCTATGTCGGTGAAGGCGCGCCGCGTTTCATCCTGTCCTTCGACGTGCAGACGCCTGATGTGACCTTCGGCCAGACGGTCATCGTCACCAAGGGGCTGGATGTGCGTGACAAGGTGCGTGCCGAGTTGCAGGATTACCTGGACCGGACATTCATCGGTACCGACGCCTTCGTGAAATTGCTCGATATCGGCCCACCGGTCGGCAAACCGGTGCAATATCGCCTGAGCGGCCCCGACATCCAGAAAGTCCGCGAGCTCGGGCAGCAATTGTCGGGCATTGTCGGCGAACACCGGCTGCTGTCCAATCTGGTCATGGACTGGAATGAGCCGACGCGTGTGGTCAAGGTCGATGTTCTCCAGGACAAGGCCCGCCAGCTCGGTGTTTCCTCGGAAGATATCGCCAATGCCATGAACAGCATCGTCGAGGGTTCCACCGTTACCCAGGTTCGGGATGACATCTATCTCGTCAATGTGGTGGCGCGGGCGCAGCTGGCGGAGCGCGGTTCCATCGAGACCCTGCAGAACCTGCAATTGCCGGCGACGAACGGCAAGGCCGTACCGCTCTCGGCCATTGCCAATTTCCGCTATGAACTTGAACAGCCAACCATCTGGCGTCGCGACCGGATCCCGACGGTTACCGTCAAGGCTGCCATTATTGGCCCGACCCAGCCTGCGACGATTGTGGAACAGCTGAAGCCGAAACTCGAGGCTTTCGAGAAGATGCTGCCCGTGGGTTACAAGCTGGAGACGGGTGGCTCGGTCGAATCCAGCGCGGATTCGCAAGCGCCGATCGTTGCGGTGGTGCCCTTGATGCTGTTTGCAATGGCAACGATCCTCATGGTTCAGCTGCAAAGTTTCAGCCGGTTGTTCCTGGTCTTCGCCGTGGCGCCAACGGCCCTGATCGGCGTGGTGGTGGCGCTACTCTTCTCCAATGCTCCGATGGGGTTCGTCGCCATTCTCGGCGTGCTTGCGCTGATCGGCATCCTGATCCGCAACTCGGTTATTCTCGTGGTGCAGATCGAGCATCTGAGAAGTGAAGGCGTTTCGGCCTGGCGTGCCGTCATCGAAGCGACCGAGCACCGCATGCGGCCGATCATGCTGACGGCAGCGGCAGCCACACTTGCCCTTATTCCCATCTCCCGGGAGATTTTCTGGGGGCCGATGGCTTATGCCATGATGGGCGGTATCGTGGTGGGCACGGCACTGACGCTGCTTTTCCTGCCGGCGCTCTATGTCGCATGGTTCCGTATTCCGCGTGAGGATGACAAGCCGGAAGGACACGACGTCACGGCCTGATATCCGAAACGGTGTGAGGGCATCACGTCCTCACTCCCATAAAAATATCCGCCGTCGTTGTTCCCATGGGCAGGATAATGTTAGGAAGGTCGGCTTAGCTGCGAGAGCGGCGGCCGTCCTTTCGTTTTCAGACAGCCGCGTGATCTTGCATATCGAATCCGTATGTCGCTGATATTGCGGATCACATTGGGGTGCCGGAGGGTTTGAAGATGGGCGGGTTGTCGGATTGGCTAACGGAGGCACAGCCGATCAATCGCAAGAATGCCGCGGAAGCGGTGTTCGATGATATCCGTTCCGCCATCACCTCGGGTCAGCTTGCGGTCGGTACCCGGCTGCCTGCCGAGTCCAATCTGGCGGTGCGATATGGTGTCAGCCGGCCGATCATCCGCGAAGCGCTGCGCTCGCTTCAGACCCTGGGACTGACACAGACCCGCACCGGCAGCGGCACCTATGTGATGACGCCGACACCGCCGTCCGAATTGAATTATGGCGCCTATTCCGCCCGCGATCTGATCGAGGCCCGGCCATTCATCGAAGTGCCGGCCGCCGGCTGGGCGGCAGTGAGGCGCACGGATGCGCAACTGGCCGCCCTGCTGGACCTCTGCGACCGGATGGACGCTGAAGAGAGGCCGCATCCCTGGGTGTTGCTCGACGGGCAATTTCACTGCGCCATCGCGGAAGCTTCGGCCAATGGACTATTCGCCAAGGTGGTGGCCGATGCCCGCGAAGCGCTTTCCCAGCAGTCCGAGATGGTCAATCTGATGGCGGGCCGCCGTGTCGCCTCGAATTTCGAGCACCGCCGGATCGTCGAGGCGATCCGGCGGAATTCAGCACCCGAGGCGCGTGAGGCGATGGAGCTTCACCTCGGCCAGGTGAAGCAGGTGGTGACGACGATCATCGGCGAAGATCGGCTTCGCCAGCCGTAACGGTAACCGCGGGCAGGTTGGCAAGATGACGCGGGCTGAGCGCCTGCTGCAATTGCGTTTCCGTCAGATAACCCCGTTCCAGAACGACCTGCGGCACGGTGCGGCCGCTGGCAAGCGCTTCCTTCGCCACTTCCGTCGCGGCGTAATAACCGATCAGCGGATTGAGCGCGGTGGCGAGACCGATCGATTCTTCCACGCGCTGCGCCATGATGCCGGGGTTTGCGACGATGCCCTCAACGCAGCGTTCCGCCAATGTGCGGCAGGCGGCGCTGAGCTGGCTGATGCTCTGCGACAATGCCCGCACGATGATGGGTTCAAAGGCGTTCAATTGCAGCTGCCCGGCTTCGGCCGCCATGGTGATGGTGATGTCGTTGCCGATCACCGCATAGGCGACCTGGTTGACCACTTCGGGAATGACCGGGTTGATCTTGCCAGGCATGATGCTGGAACCCGCCTGAACGGAGGGCAGGGTGATCTCGCCGATGCCGGCGCGCGGACCGGAGGAGAGCAGGCGAAGGTCGTTGCAGGTCTTGGACAGCTTGACGGCAACGCGCTTCAGCACGCCGGAAAGGTGCACGAAGGCACCGGGATCCTGTGTGGCTTCGATCAGGTCTGCTGCCGTCACCAGTGGCCGTCCGGTCAGCTTAGCCAGATGCTGGCAGGCAAGCTCGGCATAACCGCGCGGCGCATTGAGACCGGTGCCGATGGCGGTGGCGCCGAGATTGATTTCGTGCAGCAGTGCGGCGGATTCGATCAGGCGAGCCTGATCTTCGCCGAGCATCACCACGAAAGTGCGGAATTCCTGGCCGAGCGTCATCGGCACGGCATCCTGCAGCTGGGTGCGACCGATCTTGATGAAGCCGGCAAATTCCTGCGCCTTGCGGTCGAAAGCGTCTTTCAGCACGCCCATGGAGACCGCCAGATCGTCGATCGCCTCGATCAGCCCGACATTGATCGCCGTTGGATAGGCGTCGTTGGTGGACTGGCTGAGATTGACATGGTCATTCGGGTGAAGACGGGAATAATCGCCTTTTTCGTGGCCGAGCAGTTCCAGCGCACGGTTGGAAATGACCTCGTTGGCGTTCATGTTAGTGGAAGTGCCGGCTCCCCCCTGGATCTCGTCGACCACGAATTGCTCGTGCAGCGCGCCGGCGCGGATTTCGCGGCAGGCTTCCGCGATCGCTTCCATGCGCTCCTTGTCGAGCAGGCCGAGTTCGTGATTTGCGCGTGCGGCTGCCTCCTTCACATAGGCCAGTCCCCTGACGAGATAAGGGTTATGGCCAATGGTTACCCCGGTGATCTTGAAGTTTTCCACGGCGCGCGCGGTGTGCACGCCCCAATAGACATCAGCCGGAATTTCCTTCGTCCCGAGCAAATCATGCTCCCTGCGCGTCACACTCACTTTTTCCTCCACTGGCTTTTAAGTGTTGTAATATCTGTAAAGCTGTCTTACAGATTTTTCGACCTTAATCGTGGTGGAGGAGAAGGTCAATCATATCGAATACCCTTGACGAACGGCATTATCTGCCATTATGAGGGCGAAAATCTGTCATGCAGCTTTACAGCGTGCATGCATTCGCTGGCCATATTTCCAGCCTTGGGGACGACGCCAGTTCCACTTTGATTTCCGGCTTATTGCCGATTACAAGCGTTTTATCGGGAGGATAAATCCATGCATTCTGGAAAAACGGCACCCGCCGAACGTGAGGTCTTCGTCGAAGAGGATCTCGGTTACCATAAAGCCCTGAAGCCGCGCCAAATCCAGATGATCGCCATCGGTGGCGCCATCGGCACGGGGCTCTTTCTGGGTGCCGGTGGGCGTCTCGCGCAGGCAGGCCCGGCGCTGGTTTTCGTTTATGCGCTCTGCGGTTTTTTTGCGTTTCTGGTGCTGCGCGCGCTCGGCGAGCTGATCATGCATCGCCCGAGCTCCGGTTCCTTCGTCTCCTACGCCCGTGAATTCTACGGCGAGAAAATGGCCTTTGCGGCCGGCTGGATGTATTGGCTGAACTGGGCCATGACCTCGGTGGCTGATGTGACCGCCGTCGCGCTCTACATGAATTTCTTCAAGCAATATGTTCCGTGGCTTGCAGGCATTGATCAGTGGGTATTCGCCATGACCGCGCTCGTGGTCGTGCTGGCGATGAACATGCTGTCGGTGAAGGTCTTCGGCGAACTGGAGTTCTGGTTCAGCCTGATCAAGGTTCTGGCTCTCGCCATTTTCCTCGTCGTTGGCGTCTATTTCGTTATTTTCGGCACGCCCATTGAAGGCCATGTCACCGGCTTCAGCCTGATTACGGACAATGGTGGCTTTTTCCCGAACGGCATTCTTCCCGCCTTCGTGATCATACAGGGTGTTGTTTTCGCTTATGCCTCGATCGAGCTGATCGGCACGGCTGCCGGCGAAACCGAAGACCCGCGCAAGGTCATGCCGCGCGCCATCCGCGCCGTGGTTCTGCGCCTCGTCGTCTTTTACGTCGGCTCCGTGCTACTTTTCACGCTGCTTCTGCCCTACACCGCCTACAAAGCGGGGGAGAGCCCCTTCGTCACCTTCTTCGGCTCCATCGGTGTAGAGGGCGCTGACGTGATCATGAACCTCGTGGTTCTGACCGCCGTATTGTCCTCGCTCAATGCCGGCCTTTATTCCACTGGTCGCATTCTCCACTCCATGGCGGTCTCCGGCTCGGCGCCGGCAGCGCTCGCGAAGATGAACAAGAACGGTGTGCCCTATGGCGGCATTGCGGTCACCGCTGTTGTCACGGTTCTCGGCGTGGCCTTGAACGCGGTCGTTCCCTCCTCCGCCTTCGAGATCGCGCTCAACCTTTCGGCGCTCGGCATCATCTGCGCATGGGCCGTCATCGTGCTCTGCCAGCTGAAGCTCTGGCAGCTGTCTCAGCGCGGCGAGATCGTGCGTCCGGATTTCCGCATGTTCGGCGCGCCCTATACCGGCATCCTCACGCTCATCTTCCTGTTCGGCGTGCTGGTGCTGATGGCCTTCGATTATCCCGTCGGCTCGTGGACGATCGCCTCGCTGATCGTCATCATACCGGCTCTGGTCATCGGCTGGTATCTGCTGCGCGACCGTATCTATCGACTGGCCGCTGAACGGGCAGGATCGGGAGTGTCGCATTGAGTGGGCAGGGTACAGCCCCGCTGGTGGCGGTCATCGCCACCGGTGGCACCATTGCCAGCCGGCGGGGCGCCGATGGCGCCAGCACCCCCAGCCTTTCCGGCGAGGATCTGCTGGCGCTGGTTCCGCAGGTCAATGCACGGCTGAAGCCCGTCGATCTGATGGCGAAGGATTCGTCCAGCCTGACCTTGGCTAACATGCAGCGCATCAGCGATGCCGTTGGCATCGAACTCAGCGATCCCGCCGTGGCGGGCATCGTCGTTCTGCATGGAACCGATGCGATGGAAGAATCGTCGCTGCTCGTCCATCTGCAGCACGCCCTTCCCAAGCCCGTGGTCTTCACCGGCGCGCAATTTACGGCGGACCACAGGCAAGCGGACGGACCGGCCAATCTGGCCCGGGCCATAGAAACAGCGCTCGATCAGCGGAATGCTGAAAAGGGTGTGCTGCTTTCCTTCGGTGGCCGCTGTCTGCCGGCGTGGGGGCTTTACAAGCTGAGTGCGGATGCGGCGGACGCCTTCCGTTCGGCGCGACCGCAGGTCCAGGCCGCAGCGCCGAAACTTGCTGCTCCCGTCACGGACATCAGGGTTGATATCGTCGCCATTCATCCCGGTTGTGACGCGACCCATATCGATGCCAGCCTTGCAGCGGGTGCAAAAGGTATCGTGCTTGCTGCACTCGGTTCCGGCAATGCCAACCCTCTCATCGCTGAAGCGGTGAAGCGCTGCGCAGAGCGCCGCGTTCCGGTCGTGGTTTCCAGCCGTGTGCCGGAAGGCCTGCTGGTTGCAAGTTATGGCGGCGGCGGCGGCGGGCATGATCTCGTCGCTGTGGGTGCCGTGCATTCATCCACACTTCGGCCGGGGCAGGCCCGCATTCTGCTGGCGGCGCTGCTCGCCAGTAACAGTTCGGCCGAAACCATCGTATCCGCCTTTGGCGAGCCGCTCTCTCATTAAGAAGCGGATTAAGACGTGGAAACGGTGCGCGTCTCTGCGGGCATCGAAATTCCTATAGAATTCCTATTTTATTCCATCGGTGGCCGTCTCGAACCTTTATGCGGTTCGGGTGCATTCTTCTGTTCGGGAAGGGATGGTGTTCCCTTCTCAGCCAGAAAGAATGAAAAGCGGCGTCCCACATGACGGCGCTTTTCTTCCTGTCCGGCTCCCAGATGAAATAGGAGTCTCATCGATGATGGACGTTATTCTGATTGGCGCAGCGACGGTGTTCTTCGCCCTCTGCTTTGCCTATACGCGCGCCTGCGACCGGCTTTAGACGGAGGCCGCGATGATATTCGATTATGTCCTGAGCGGTGCCGTTACCGTCTTCGTCGCCGCCTATCTCACTTACGCTCTCATTCGCCCCGAACGCTTCTGATCAGGAAGCAGCGGTTCGAACAGCGGAGATAAACGGAATCGGATCCGCCGCTCTCTCTTTCTGTCTGAGCTTCGGATTATCCGAAAACCGTATGGCACTTTTCGGTCCCGGTGCTTTATTGAAAGTTCAATACCATGACCCTCAATGGATGGTTTCAGGTCCTGCTTTTCTGCGGGATCGTTTTTGCGCTGGTGAAGCCGCTCGGCTTCTACATGGCGCGTGTCTTTAATGGCGAACGCACCCTGCTGTCGCCGGTTCTCGCACCCGTCGAGCGCGGTCTCTACGCCCTTGCCGGCACCAGCGAGCGCGAGGAGCAGCACTGGACGACCTATGCGTTCTCCATGCTCCTCTTCAACCTTTTCGGGTTTGCCCTGCTTTATGCGCTGATGCGCTTTCAGGCCGTGATGCCCTATAATCCGCAGGCGATGCCGGCCGTCGGGCCAGAATTGTCCTTCAATACGGCGGTCAGCTTCGTCACCAATACCAACTGGCAGAATTACGGTGGGGAAAGTACCCTGTCCTATTTGACCCAGATGTCCGGTCTCACCGTGCAGAATTTCGTTTCGGCCGCGACGGGTATGGCGATCGCGATCGGCCTCATCCGCGCTTTCTCGCGTGCCTCCGGCAAGGCCATCGGCAATTTCTGGGTCGATATGGTCCGCTCCACCCTCTACGTGCTTCTACCGCTCTGCATCGTGCTGACGCTCGTTTATGTGTGGCTCGGCGTGCCGCAGACGCTTGGGCCCTATATCACGGCGCAGACGCTGGAGGGCGCGCAGCAGACGATTGCCGTCGGCCCCGTGGCGTCGCAGCTGGCGATCAAGATGCTCGGCACCAATGGCGGCGGTTTCTTCAATGCCAATTCCGCGCATCCCTTCGAAAACCCGGACGCCATTTCCAACATGATCCAGATGGTGTCGATCTTCGCGATAGGTGCGGCCTTCACCAATGTTTTCGGTCGCATGGTCGGCAACCAGCGCCAGGGCTGGGCAATCCTCGCCGCCATGGGTGTGCTGTTCATCGCCGGCGTCGCCGTCACCTATTGGGCGGAAGCGGCTGGAAACCCGCTGATGCACGGCTTTGGTCTCGCTGGTGGCAACATGGAGGGCAAGGAGGTCCGCTTCGGCGTGGCGCTCTCGTCGCTCTTTGCGGTGATTACCACGGCTGCATCCTGTGGCGCGGTCAATGCCATGCACGGCAGTTTCACGGCGCTTGGCGGTCTCGTCCCGCTCATCAACATGCAGTTGGGTGAAGTGATCGTGGGCGGTGTCGGCGCGGGTTTCTACGGCATTCTTCTGTTCATCGTCATCGCCATTTTCGTTGCGGGGCTGATGGTCGGCCGCACGCCGGAATATCTCGGCAAGAAGATCGAAGCCAAGGAAATGAAGATGGCGGTTCTGGCCATTCTCTGCCTGCCGCTTGCCATGCTGGCGTTTACGGCAACGGCCACGGTTCTACCCTCGGCGGTGGCGTCGATCGGAACCGCCGGGCCGCATGGTTTCTCCGAAATCCTCTATGCCTACACTTCGGCAGCGGCCAATAACGGCTCGGCATTCGGCGGTCTGACCGGCAATACCACCTGGTACAATATCACCCTGGGTTTCGGCATGCTGATGGGGCGTTTCCTGGTCATCATCCCGGCACTCGCCATCGCCGGCTCGCTGGTCACCAAGAAGACCGTTCCCGCCTCGGCAGGCACCTTCCCGACGGATGGTCCGCTATTCGTCGGCCTGCTTGTCGGCACGATCCTGATTGTCGGCGGTCTCACCTTCCTGCCTGCACTCGCGCTCGGCCCCGTTGCCGAACACCTGGTCATGGCGGCAGGCCAGCTCTTCTGAGGTGATGCCATGAATGACGACGTATCTGGACGTAACCGCATCGTTCCCGCCCGCAAAGGCGCTGCCGTTGAAGGGAGCGCCACGCCCGGCGGCTGGTACGCCTCCAATCTCATTCTTGCGATGATGGCGGCTCTGTTCGCCGCCGTTGTCGCTCTCGAAGTTCTCACGGGCTGATCGACCTCATCGGTCGCCCTGTTTCAAACGCTGGAGCCTCTTCATGAGCCAGTCCAAACAAGCGAGCATACTCGATTCTCGCATTCTCGTGCCGGCCATTGCCGACGCATTCAAAAAGCTCAATCCGCGCACGCTTGCGCGCAATCCCGTCATGTTCGTCGTTGCGACGGTGTCGGTGCTGACAACGGTGCTGTTCATCCGCGATCTCATCACCGGCGGCGCCAATCTCGCCTTTTCCTTCCAGATCAATCTCTGGCTCTGGTTCACCGTGCTGTTTGCCAATTTCGCGGAAGCCGTCGCCGAAGGGCGCGGCAAGGCGCAGGCGGATTCGCTGCGCAAGACCCGCACGGAAACCCAGGCGAAACTTCTGAACAGCGATGATCGCAGCCAGTATAAAATGGTTGCGGGCGACAGCCTGAAGGTGAACGATGTCGTTCTTGTCGAGGCAGGCGATATCATCCCCTCCGACGGTGAAGTCATCGAGGGTGTCGCCTCCGTCAACGAGGCGGCGATCACGGGTGAATCCGCCCCCGTCATCCGCGAATCCGGCGGCGACCGCTCGGCGGTTACCGGCGGCACGCAGGTTCTGTCGGACTGGATCCGCGTTCGCATCACCGCCGCTGCCGGCTCCACCTTCCTTGATCGGATGATTTCGCTGGTCGAAGGTGCCGAGCGCCAGAAGACACCGAATGAGATCGCGCTCAACATCCTGCTGGCCGGTATGACGCTGATCTTCGTTCTCGCCACAGCGACCATTCCAAGTTTCGCGGCCTATGCCGGCGGTTCCATCCCGATCATCGTGCTGGTGGCGCTGTTCGTCACGCTTATCCCGACCACCATCGGCGCGCTTCTGTCCGCCATCGGCATTGCCGGCATGGACCGTCTGGTGCGTTTCAACGTTCTCGCCATGTCCGGCCGCGCCGTCGAGGCGGCGGGTGACGTGGATACGCTTCTGCTCGACAAGACCGGCACGATCACGCTTGGCAACCGGCAGGCGACCGATCTCCGCCCCATTCCCGGCGTCTCCGAGCAGGAACTTGCCGATGCCGCCCAACTCGCCTCGCTCGCCGACGAAACCCCGGAAGGCCGCTCCATCGTGGTTCTGGCCAAGGAAAAATACGGAATCCGTGCCCGGGATATGCAGAAGCTGCACGCTACTTTTGTGCCCTTCACCGCCCAGACCCGCATGAGCGGTGTCGATTTTGAAGGTGCCTCCATCCGCAAGGGCGCGGTTGATGCGGTTCTTGCCTATGTCGATGGCGGCGCTCTGCAACATGGCAATGCGGCGCTTGCCCTCAAAACTGAAACGGATGCCACGCGGGCTATCCGCGCAATAGCGGAAGACATCGCCAAGGCCGGCGGCACACCGCTTGCGGTGGTGCGCGATGGCAAGCTGCTCGGCGTGGTGCAACTGAAGGATATCGTCAAGGGCGGTATTCGGGAGCGTTTCGCCGAGCTTCGGCGCATGGGCATCCGCACCGTGATGATTACTGGTGACAATCCGATGACCGCCGCCGCCATCGCAGCGGAGGCAGGCGTCGATGATTTCCTTGCCCAGGCAACGCCGGAAAACAAGCTGGAACTTATCCGCGAGGAGCAGGCCAAGGGCAAGCTTGTCGCCATGTGCGGCGACGGCACCAACGACGCGCCGGCGCTGGCGCAGGCCGATGTCGGCGTCGCCATGAACACCGGGACGGTCGCAGCCCGCGAAGCCGGCAACATGGTCGATCTCGACAGCGATCCGACCAAGCTCATCGAGATCGTCGAAATCGGCAAGCAGTTGCTGATGACCCGCGGTGCGCTGACGACCTTCTCCATCGCCAACGATATCGCCAAATATTTCGCCATCATCCCGGCAATGTTCCTGGCGCTGTATCCGCAGCTTGGCGTCTTGAATGTGATGGGGCTTTCAACGCCGCAGAGCGCCATTTTGTCGGCGATCATCTTCAACGCACTCATCATCATCGCGCTCATCCCGTTGTCGCTGAAGGGCGTCAAATACCGTCCGATTGGCGCTGGCGCGCTCCTGTCGCGCAATCTGGTCATTTATGGCCTCGGCGGCATCATCGTTCCCTTCATCGGCATCAAGCTCATCGACCTCGCCGTCACGGCGCTCGGTCTCGCCTGAGGAGTAAAGACAATGTTTAGACAGTTTCGTCCCGCACTGGTGCTGATCCTCGCCACCACGGCCATTACCGGCCTTGCCTACCCGCTGGGCATGACGGGTCTGGCGCAGGCGCTCTTTCCCGTTCAGGCCAATGGCAGCATGATCGAGAAGGACGGCAAGGTGGTCGGCTCGCAATTGATCGGTCAGGCCTTCACCGGCGAGACCTATTTTCACGGGCGCCCCTCCGCAGCTGGCGACGGATATAACGCCGCCTCCTCGTCCGGATCCAATCTCGGCCCGACGAGCGCCAAGCTCATAGACCGGGTGAAGACGGATTATGAGGCCGCAAAGGCCGAAAACCCGGCGGCGGAAGTTCCGGCAGATCTGGTGACGGCGTCGGGCAGCGGTCTTGATCCGCATGTCTCGCCCGAGGCTGCCTATTTCCAGGTGCCGCGCGTCGCCAAAGCAAGGGGCATGGATGAAACCGCGCTGCGCGCCCTCGTCGACCGTCATGTCGAAGCGCCGGAACTGGGTTTCATGGGCGAGCCCGTTGTAAATATACTGGCGCTCAACATGGCACTTGACGCAGCCGGCTCATAAACTGAAATGGCTATGGCTTCTTCGGAAGCCATAGCCTCGACCACTGGTGGTTAAATGCCTGACGATATCAGCGATATGCCAAGCCGACCGTCGCCCGATGCGCTGCTGGAAAATGCCCAGCGCGAGGCAAGAGGCCGGCTGAAGATTTTTCTGGGCGCCGCACCCGGCGTCGGCAAGACCTATGAGATGCTGATGTCCGGCCGGGCGAAGCTCGCGGATGGCGTCGATACCGTTATCGGTGTCGTGGAAACCCACGGCCGCCGGGAAACCGAGGCGCTGGTCGAAGGGTTGAGCGTGGTCCCGCGCAAGCGCATCGATTATCGCGGTCAGGTACTGGAGGAGATGGATATCGATGCCATCCTCGCCCGTCGCCCCGCTCTGGTTCTGGTCGATGAACTCGCCCACACCAATGCCGCCGGCAGCCGCCACCCCAAGCGCTATATGGATGTTCAGGAAATCCTCGCGCAGGGCATCAATGTCTATACGACGCTCAACATCCAGCATGTCGAAAGCCTGAATGATGTGGTGGCTCAGATCACCCGTATCCGCGTGCGCGAAACGGTGCCGGACAGCATCATCGACCGCGCCGACGACGTCGAAATCATCGATATCACCCCCGATGATCTGATCAAGCGGCTGCAGGACGGCAAGGTCTACCTGCCGCGTACCGCCCGGCGCGCCATCGAGAATTATTTCTCCCGGGGCAACCTGACAGCGCTGCGCGAACTCGCACTGCGACGCACGGCGCAGCGGGTGGACGAGCAATTGCTCAACCACATGCAGTCCCATGCCATTTCCGGCCCGTGGGCGGCGGGGGACCGGGTTCTGGTCTGCCTCGACCACGGCCGTAACGGGCCGGGTCTTGTGCGTTATGCCCGAAGGCAGGCGGACCGACTGCGCGCGCCGTGGACGGCGCTGCATCTCGACACGCCGCGTTCGCAGCAATTATCAGAGGCGGAGAAGGACCGGCTGGCGGGCACCATGCGGCTTGCCCAGCAGCTTGGCGGCGAAACGGTAACCCTGCCAGCGCTTGACCTCACACGCGAAATCATCGCTTACGCCAATGCCAATAATTTCACCCACATCATCATCGGGCGCCCGCGAAAATCCTGGTGGCAGCGGATTTTTCAGCGCTCGCTGACCCATGATCTGATCGATCACGCCGGCGATATCAGCGTGCACGTCATTTCCGGCGACAAGAACGAGGAAAAGCCGGGTCAGGCCGTGAAGCTCGCACCGGCACGATCCCCACAGTCCTTCCGGTCCTATCTCAACAGCACTTTGTTCGTCGGGTTGGCGATCATCGTCGGGATCGTACTCGATCAGACGCTCGACGTTCAAAATCTTGCGCTCGTCTTCCTGATGGCCGTTCTGGCTGCCGCCGTGCGCGGGGGGCTCGGACCGGCGCTTTATGCATCCTTGCTCGGCGCCCTTGCGTTCAATTTCTTCTTTCTGGAGCCGCGTTATACGCTGACGGTCAGTTCTCCGGACAGCCTTGTCGCCCTGCTGTTCTACTTCGGCGTCGCGCTGGTCGCTTCCAATCTCACGGTCGCGGTGCAGCGGCAGGCGGCCTCCGCACGCTCGAGGGCACGCACGACTGAAGACCTCTATCTGTTTTCGAAAAAGCTGGCTGGCACGGGAACGCTCGATGATGTGTTGTGGGCAGCTGCATATCAGATGGCGTCAATGCTGAAGGTGAGGGTCGTCCTGCTCATGCCGGAAAACGGCGCCATCGCCGTCAAGGCGGGTTATCCGCCCGACGACACATTGGTGGATGCCGATATCGCCGCCGCACAATGGGCATGGGAACATAACAAGGCGGCAGGTCGTGGCGCGGATACTTTGCCGGGTGCCAAAAGGCTTTATCTCCCGCTTCGCACCGGCAGCGGTGCGGTGGGTGTGGTGGGCCTGGATGACGACCGAAGCGGACCGCTTTTGACGCCGGAACAGCAGCGGCTTTTTGATGCGTTGGCCGACCAGGCCGCGCTGGCGGTCGAACGTATCCAGCTTGCCTCGGATGTGGATAGAGCAAGGCTGGCGGCCGAAACGGACCGGCTGCGCACGGCACTTCTGACCTCCATTTCCCACGATCTTAAAACCCCGCTTGCCGCCATTCTGGGCTCGGCCGGAACGCTCAAGGATTTCGCCGATGACATTCCACCTGATGCGCGCGCCGAACTGCTGTCGACGATCGTGGAGGAATCCGAACGGCTGAACCGTTTCATCTCCAATCTTCTCGATATGACGAGGATCGGGTCGGGCGCGATGGAGCCGAATTACGGGCTGCATTTCCTCGGCGACATGGTCGGAACGGCGCTGTCGCGCGCCGCGAAGATCGTTGTCCGGCATGAGGTCGTTCTCGATATCCCCTCCGACCTGCCGATGCTGAAGGTCGATCCCGTGCTTTTCGAACAGGTGCTGTTCAACCTGATCGACAATGCGGCCAAATACGCTCCCGAACATACGACCATTGCGATACGCGGCTGGCGGCAGGGAAAGAATATCTTCCTCTCGGTCGCCGATGAGGGACCGGGCATTCCGCCCGATGATCTTGAGCGGGTCTTCGACAGTTTTTACCGGGTGCGCAAGGTTGACCATGTGCAGGCGGGAACGGGGCTCGGTCTTTCCATCTGCAAGGGGTTCATCGAGGCGATGGGTGGCTCGATCCGCGCGGAAAACAGAGCGGATCGCGGCGGAGCGCAATTTACCATAGGCCTGCCCGTCGCCGTCGATACCCCGGTGCTGGATCATGATTAAGGCGCTATTGCCGGCGAGAGAGGGTTACGCATTGAGCCGTGCCGCTGAAGGAGATCGGGAATGACCAATTCCGCCGTTCGTATTCTGATCGTCGATGACGAGCCGCCGATCCGCAAGCTCCTGCGGGTGGGCCTGTCGACCCAGGGATATGCGGTGAGCGAGGCGATGAATGCGAAAGTGGCGATGGAACTGGTCCGGGAAGACAAGCCGGATCTTGTTGTGCTTGATCTCGGGCTCCCGGATGTGTCGGGACATGATCTTCTTGAGAAGTGGCGCAGCGACGGTCTGGCGTTGCCGGTCATCATCCTCTCCAGCCGCACGGATGAGGCCGGTATCGTCAGGGCGCTGGAACTGGGGGCGGATGATTATATCAGCAAGCCGTTCGGCATGAACGAGCTTGTCGCCCGCATCCGTGTGGCGCTCCGCCATCGCCTTCAAACACAGGGCGAGAAGCCAGTCTTCCAGACCGGCGATCTTTCGGTCGATCTCGTCCGGCGCATCGTGAAGGTGGAGGATCGGGAGGTGAAGCTCTCGCCGAAGGAATATGATATTCTGCGGGTTCTGGTGCAGCATGCCGGCAAGGTACTCACACACCGTTTCCTGCTGGAACATGTCTGGGACGAACTGACCGACGTGCAATATCTGAGGGTCTATGTGCGCCAGCTGCGCCAGAAGATCGAAAAACTCCCGGACCAGCCGCGTTATATCCTGACGGAAACCGGGGTGGGTTACCGCCTGCAGGAGGTTTGAGGGCGCCGCAAGGCGACGCCCTCCGATCGTTGTCAGACGGCAGCGCAGATCGACAGGAATTCGTCCACATCAGCTTCGGTCGTCGCAAAGCTCGTGACCATGCGGATCAGTACTTCGTCCTTGCCGACATTTTCCGGCATGTCGCGCGGCTCCAGCCAGTCATAGAACTTCGCGCCTTTTTGCGTCGCCGCTTCAGCGGCTGCCTTGGGCAGAATGGCGAAAACCTCGTTGGCCTGTGTCGGCCATGCCAGGCGGGCGCTGTTCAGTGAGCCGAAACCGGCGCGCAGCCGGTTGGCCATGGCATTGGCGTGGCCGGCGAGACCGAGCCACAGGTCGTCCTGCAGGTAGGCTTCGAATTGCGCGGCGATGAAACGCGATTTCGAAAAAAGCTGGGCGGTACGCTTGCGCAGGAAGGAGAAGTCCCGGGCAAGCGAAGGATCGAAAAACACGATCGCTTCCGCGCACCAGCAGCCGTTTTTCGTGCCGCCGAAAGACAGGACATCGACGCCGCGTTTCCAGGTCATTTCAGCCGGCGTCGTGCCGAGTGCGGCAAGTGCATTGGCAAACCGCGCGCCATCCATATGCAACGGCAGGCCGTTTTCCTTGGCGATTTTGGATATAGCGTCGATTTCATCAAGCGTATAGACGGTGCCGGCTTCAGTCGCCTGCGTCATGGTAATGGCTGCGGCGCGCCCATGGTGCACGGCATCCTGCGGATAGCGCGCAATGCGCTCGATGAGGTTCTCCGGCAGCATCTTGCCATCAGGCCCCTCGACGGCGACCATGCGCATGCCTGAAAAGAAATCCGGCGCGCCACATTCGTCCTCGATCACATGCGCTTCCGAATGACAGAAGGTCAGGCCGCCGGGACGGGCGATGCTGGCCAGCGAAAGCGAATTGGCCGCCGTGCCGGTGGCGACAAAAAAAACCGCGACTTCGCGTTCGAAGATTTCGTTGAAGCGTTTTTCGATGGAGAGATCGAGTTCGCTGGTGCCGTAAGCGGCGGCAAAACGCGTGGATTCCCGCGACAGCCGTTCATTGACGGCCGGATGGGCGCCAGCCCAATTGTCTGAAGCAAAAAACATCTCTGAAGGCTTTCCGATAGCTGAGGGTCTGTGTTGGGCTGCGTGAAGCTATGACGGAGAAAGTTCTAGAACCTAAGATTGCGATTGGCAAATCGGGCAATGAAAGCAATGGCGCAGTGGCTCTTTCGACAAGAAAGTTTCTTACAATAGGTCAGTATCGAAACTTCGCTGCAAATCGGGGTGTTCACTAATTGGATTCGGACCCTTGCTAAATTCAGCCGTTTCTGCCAAAATCAGCAGGAATTGAGACAGTCTTGCTGTCCTAAATTTGATCCAGCCGGCCTGAATGTGGATTTCGCGGGAAGCGGAAATTTGTATCGAGCCGGATCTTCGCATGAAACCATGCAAGTAATTTTGCAGGAGGGACAAACATGACGCACAAGCCGCAGGCAGAGATCGCCGCTGCAACCCTGACCACAGACTGTCCCACCGCGGCTGCGGCCGCACCCGTTTCTGCGAAAGCGCGTTTCGCGGGCGGCTTGCCGGAAAGGCAGGGTCTTTACAATCCCGCCAATGAACATGACGCCTGCGGCGTTGGCTTCGTCGCCCATATGAAGGGCGTCAAGTCGCACCAGATCGTCAGTGACGGCCTGTTCATCCTCGAGAACCTCACGCATCGTGGCGCGGTTGGCGCTGACCCGCTGATGGGCGATGGTGCTGGCATTCTCGTGCAGATTCCCGACCGTTTCTTCCGCGAGGAAATGGCGCTACAGGGTGTGACGTTGCCGAAGGCCGGCGAATACGCGGTCGGCCACATCTTCATGCCACGCGATCCTTCCCGCATCGAGCATTACAAGAAGGTCATCGTCGACGTCATCGGCGAAGAGGGGCAGCAGTTCCTCGGCTTCCGCGACGTGCCGGTCGATAATTCCTCGCTGTCGAAGGCGCCGGATATTGCCGCCACCGAACCGCACCATGTTCAGGTCTTCATCGGCGCCGGCCGCGATGCCGCGACCAATCATGACTTCGAGCGCAAGCTGTTCCTGATCCGCAAGGTTCTCTCCAACCGCATCTATGATGAGGGCGGCGGTAAGGAAACGCAGGATTTCTACCCGGTTTCGCTGTCGTCTTCGACCATCGTCTACAAGGGCATGTTCCTCGCCTATCAGGTTGGCGCCTATTACAAGGATCTGGCGGATCCGCGTTTCGAATCTGCCGTTGCCCTCGTGCATCAGCGTTTCTCGACCAATACCTTCCCGTCCTGGAAGCTGGCACATCCTTACCGCATGGTTGCCCATAACGGTGAAATCAACACGCTGCGCGGCAACGTCAACTGGATGGCGGCGCGTCAGGCTTCGGTTTCGTCGGCGCTGTTTGGCGATGACATTTCCAAGCTCTGGCCGATTTCCTACGAAGGCCAGTCGGATACCGCCTGTTTCGACAACGCGCTCGAATTCCTCGTGCGCGGCGGTTATTCCATGGCCCATGCCGTGATGATGCTGATCCCGGAAGCCTGGTCGGGCAACCTGTCCATGTCGGCGGAACGCAAGGCGTTTTACGAATATCATGCTGCGCTGATGGAGCCCTGGGACGGCCCCGCCGCCGTTGCCTTCACCGATGGCAAGCAGATCGGCGCGACGCTCGACCGTAACGGCCTGCGTCCGGCGCGTTATCTCGTCACCGATGATGACCGCGTCATCATGGCGTCCGAAGCCGGCACGCTGCCGGTGCCGGAGGAGCGCATCATCAAGAAGTGGCGTTTGCAGCCGGGCAAGATGCTGCTGATCGATATGGAAAAGGGTGCGATCATTTCCGATGAGGATGTGAAGCACGAGCTTGCCGCCAAGCATCCTTATCGCACCTGGCTCGACCGCACCCAGCTTATTCTTGAGGACCTGAAGCCCGTGGAGCCGCGCGCGCTGCGCCGCGACGTGTCGCTGCTCGACCGTCAGCAGGCCTTCGGTTACACCAGCGAGGACACCAAGCTCCTGATGTCGCCGATGGCGACGACCGGGCAGGAAGCCATCGGATCGATGGGCACCGATACGCCGATTTCGGCCATGTCGGACAAGTCGAAGCTACTTTACACCTATTTCAAGCAGAACTTCGCGCAGGTCACCAACCCGCCGATCGATCCGATCCGCGAAGAACTTGTCATGAGCCTCGTCTCGTTCATTGGCCCACGCCCGAACCTTCTCGATCACGAAGGGGCGGCCCGCGCCAAGCGTCTGGAAGTGCGCCAGCCGATCCTGACCAATGGCGACCTGGAAAAAATCCGCTCCATCGGCCACACCGAAGACCGGTTCGACACCAAGACACTCGACTTCACCTATGATGTGGAGCGCGGTGCCGAAGGCATGCCCGAGATGCTCGACCGCCTGTGCGAGCGGGCGGAATCGGCCGTTCGCGGCGGCTACAACATCATCGTTCTGTCCGACCGCCAGCTTGGCCCTGACCGCATCGCGATCCCGGCACTTCTGGCGACGGCCGCCGTGCATCATCACCTGATCCGCAAGGGTCTGCGCACCTCGGTCGGTCTTGTCGTGGAAACCGGTGAGCCGCGCGAAGTCCATCATTTCTGCCTGCTCGCCGGTTATGGTGCTGAGGCGATCAACCCCTATCTCGCCTTCGACACGCTGCTCGACATGCACAAGCACGGCGCCTTCCCGAAGGAAGTGTCGGACGATGAAGTTGTCTATCGCTATATCAAGGCGGTCGGTAAGGGCATCCTGAAGGTCATGTCCAAGATGGGCATTTCCACCTACCAGTCCTATTGCGGCGCGCAGATTTTCGACGCGATCGGCCTGTCTTCGCAATTCGTCGAGCAATATTTCTTTGGCACCGCCACCTCCATCGAAGGTGTGGGCCTGACGGAAATCGCCGAAGAAACCGTAACACGCCATACCGCGGCTTTCGGCAAGGATCCGATCCTTGCCAATACGCTCGATATCGGCGGCGAATATGCCTATCGCATGCGCGGCGAAAGCCACGCCTGGACGCCGGATGCCGTTGCCTCGCTGCAACATGCCGTGCGTGGCAACAGCCAGGACCGTTACCGCGAATTCGCTGGCATGGTGAATGAGACGGCGCTGCGCATGAACACCATTCGTGGCCTGTTCAACATCAAGTCTGCGGGAGCGCTCGGTCGCAAGCCTGTTTCTATCGATGAGGTCGAACCCGCGGCAGACATCGTCAAGCGGTTCTCGACGGGCGCCATGTCCTTCGGCTCGATCAGCCGCGAGGCGCATACGACGCTCGCCATCGCCATGAACCAGATCGGCGGCAAGTCCAACACCGGTGAAGGCGGCGAAGAATCCGACCGTTATCTGCCGCTGCTGAACGGCAAGCCGAACCCGGAACGCTCTGCCATCAAACAGATCGCCTCTGGCCGTTTCGGTGTGACGACGGAATATCTAGTCAATGCCGACATGTTGCAGATCAAAGTCGCGCAGGGTGCCAAGCCTGGCGAAGGCGGCCAGTTGCCCGGCCACAAGGTGGATGCGACCGTTGCCAAGACCCGTCACTCCACGCCGGGCGTCGGCCTCATCTCGCCGCCGCCGCATCACGATATCTATTCCATCGAAGATCTGGCGCAGCTGATCTACGACCTGAAGAACGTCAATCCGGAAGCCGATGTTTCGGTAAAGCTGGTGTCGGAAGTCGGCGTCGGTACGGTTGCGGCCGGCGTTGCCAAGGCACGCGCGGACCATATCACCGTTTCCGGTTTTGATGGCGGTACGGGCGCTTCGCCGCTCACCTCGCTCAAGCACGCCGGTTCGCCCTGGGAAATCGGCCTTGCCGAAACCCAGCAGACGCTGGTGCTGAACGGCCTTCGTTCGCGCGTCGCGCTGCAGGTGGATGGCGGCCTGAAGACCGGTCGTGACGTCATCATCGGCGCGCTTCTTGGTGCGGATGAATTCGGCTTTGCCACCGCGCCGCTGATTGCGGCCGGCTGCATCATGATGCGCAAGTGCCATCTCAACACGTGTCCCGTCGGCGTTGCGACGCAGGATCCGGTTCTGCGCAAGCGCTTCAAGGGCACGCCGGAACACGTCATCAACTATTTCTTCTTCGTCGCCGAAGAAGTGCGCGAAATCCTTGCCTCGCTGGGCGTTACCCGGCTGGACGAGATCATCGGCGCTTCCGAACTGCTCGAGAAGGATGAAATGCTGGCGCACTGGAAGGCGAAGGGGCTGGATTTCAGCCGCATCTTCCACAAGGTCGAGGCTCCCAAGGAAGCGACCTTCTGGACCGAACGCCAGAAGCATCCGATCGACGACATTCTCGACCGCAAGCTGATCGAGAAGTCTCTGCCGTCGCTCGAAAACCGCGAACCTGTCGTGTTCGAGGTGCCGATCAAGAACGTCGACCGTTCCGCCGGTGCCATGCTTTCGGGCGCGCTTGCCAAGCGTTGGGGTCACAAAGGTCTGAAGGACGATACGATCCATGTGACGCTACGCGGCACGGCCGGGCAGTCCTTCGGTGCGTTCCTTGCCCGCGGCATCACCTTCGATCTGGTGGGTGACGGCAACGACTATGTCGGGAAGGGTCTTTCGGGTGGCCGCATCATCGTGCGCCCGCCGGAAAACACCCGTATCGTTGCGGAAAACTCTATCATCGTCGGCAACACCGTGCTTTACGGCGCAATCACCGGCGAGTGCTATTTCCGCGGTGTGGCGGGCGAGCGCTTTGCAGTGCGTAACTCCGGTGCTGTTGCTGTTGTCGAAGGCGTGGGCGATCACGGTTGTGAATACATGACCGGCGGCATCGTCGTCGTTCTCGGTGAGACGGGCCGCAACTTCGCGGCCGGCATGTCCGGCGGTGTGGCTTATGTTCTCGACGAGAAGGGCGACTTCGCCACCCGTTGCAACATGGCGATGGTCGAGTTGGAGCCGGTTCCGGAAGAGGACGACATGCTGGAGAAGCTCCACCATCACGGCGGCGACCTCATGCACAAGGGACGTGTGGACGTTTCCGAGGACATGACGCGTCATGACGAGGAGCGCCTTTACCAGCTGATTTCCAATCACTTCCACTACACCAACTCTGCACGCGCCAAGGATATACTCGACCGCTGGAGCGAGTTCCGTCCGAAGTTCCGCAAGGTCATGCCGGTCGAATACCGTCGTGCGCTTGAGGAAATGGAGCGCATGCGCATGGGCGTGGCGGCGGAGTAATCCGCTGCGTGAGGACACTACACCAACTGGTCTCGCTGATAACAGCGGCCGCCGTTCCCACGGCGGTCACCTGGACGAGCGGCGAGATCGGATTTGAGTTCATCGTGCTGGGGGCGGCTTTCGGTTTCGCTTACTGGTACTGGGGCCCGACAGGCGCTCCGCTTTGATGTGAGGACATAAACGTGGGCAAGGTTACAGGTTTTCTGGAGATCGACCGGCAGGTGGGCAAGTATCAGCCCGCATCGGATCGTATCCGCCATTTCCGCGAATTCACCATTCCGATGTCGGATGCCGAGGTGCAGAAGCAGGCGGCGCGCTGTATGGATTGCGGAATTCCCTACTGTCACGGCCCGACGGGCTGTCCCGTGCACAACCAGATCCCGGACTGGAACGATCTGGTCTATAACAACAATTGGGAAGAGGCGATCCGCAACCTCCATTCCACCAACAACTTCCCGGAATTTACCGGCCGCGTCTGTCCGGCACCCTGCGAAGAAGCGTGCACGCTGAATCTCGAGGATGCGCCGGTCGCCATCAAGACGGTCGAGCAGGCTATCGCAGACAAGGCTTATGAGCTGGGCTTCATCGTGCCGAAGCCGGCGACGATCCACACCGGCAAGAAGGTCGCCATCATCGGTTCCGGCCCCTCGGGCATGGCGGCTGCGCAGCAGCTTGGCCGCGCCGGTCACGAGGTTCACGTTTATGAGCGTGAATCGAAGGCTGGGGGCCTGCTGCGTTACGGCATTCCGGACTTCAAGATGGAGAAGAACTTCATCGACCGCCGCGTCGAGCAGATCAAGGGTGAAGGCGTCACCTTCCATTGCGGCGTTAATGTCGGTGTGGATGTGACGGTCGAAGCGCTTCTGGCCGATCATGATGCCGTTCTTTATTGCGGCGGTTCGGAAACCCCGCGCCCGGCCGGCATCGGTGGCGCCGATTTTAATGGCGTTTATGATGCCATGCCTTACCTCGTGCAGCAGAACCGCCGCGTCGGCCGCGAAAACATCGACAGCGTCGGCTGGCCCGCCGATCCGATCCTTGCTGGCGGCAAGCATGTCGTGGTCGTCGGCGGCGGCGATACCGCATCTGACTGCGTCGGCACGGCGTTCCGTCAAGGTGCGGTAAAGGTCACCCAACTCGACATCCGTCCGATGCCGCCGGAAAAGGAAGACAAGCTTGCGGTCTGGCCCTTCTGGGCAACCAAGATGCGTACCTCGTCCTCGCAGGCCGAAGGCGCGATTCGCGAGTTCCAGGTGGCGACGCTTGAATTCGTCGGCGAAGACGGCGTGTTGACGGGCGTGAAATGCTGTCAGGTAGATGACCGCCGCAAGCCGATCGCCGGCACGGAATTCATCATCAAGGCCGATCTCGCCTTCATCGCCATCGGCTTCTCCGGTCCCTTCACCGATAGCGTGCTGAAGGAAATGGAAGGCAAGCTGACGCTCAACACCGATCGTCGCGGCTCCACAAATGTTGTCGCCAACGAAACGGACTACAGGACCTCGGTCGATAAGCTGTGGACGGCGGGCGACGTTCGCCGTGGTCAGTCGCTGGTGGTCTGGGCGATCCGCGAAGGCCGGCAGGCGGCACGGGCAATCGATGAAGCGCTGATGGGAGCCACCGTTCTGCCGCGCTGAGCAGGCGGAATCGATAGGAAACGGAAAGGCCTGTTGCAGACGCGACAGGCCTTTTTTGTTTGACTGCTGCGTTCTCAGCAATAGGGAAGCGCGATGCGGAAGCAGGCGCCGCCGGTCGGGGAATCGCTGATGCTGATCTCGCCGCCGTGATAACCGATGATCTCCTGCACGAGGTTGAGCCCAAGGCCGGTGCCGCGATCCTTCGGTCTCATCCGGTGAAATGCATCGAAGACGAGCTCCCGTTCCGTCTCGGGAATACCATCGCCGTCATCGGCTATCTCGATCACTCGGTTTGAGGCTACCCTTATGGTGATGGTTCCGTGATTGCCGCCATGTTCGATGGCGTTCTGTATGATGTTCATCAAAGCGCGCTGCAGCGAGGCGTCATCGGCAAGGGCGAGGATCGGTTCTTCTTCCGGCTCGAAGGACAGATTATATCCTTGTGAGATCGCAAGCGGCGCCATATCCGCGACCACGGACCTGCACAGGCCGACGATATCAAGCGGAACAAGGGGTGCTTTCTGCCCGCCGAGGCGTTGCAGATCGAGCAATTGTTCGGCCAGCACGGCGATGCGGCTGGCATCCGCCAATATCCTGCTGCGGGCGGGACCTTCCAGTAAGGTTTCAACGCGGGTCTGGAGAATGGCGACGGGGGTTCGCAATTCATGGGCGGCATCGAGAATGAAACGCTTGTGCCTTTCATAGCCATCGTCCAGCCGCTGCAATGCGCCGTTGACGGCATGCACGAGCGGCTGCACCTCCCTTGGAATATTGCCATCCGGCAATCGATATCCTCGTTTGTCGATATCGATGGACTGGGCAGTGCGCGCAATCGTGGAGAGCGCGCGAAATTCCCGGCGAATGATCCAGGGAATCGCCGCGATGGTCGCGATTGAAACGAGAACGAGAACCGGCAGGATAAGGATGTTGGAGAATAGCAGGACCGGAAGGGTCATGCTCAATGGACCGCCTTTTCCTATCATCGCGAATTCCCCGGCCGGCCCGGACACGCGGCGAACGACGGCGACATATAGGACGGCGAAGTACGAATAGGACATTCCTGCTTCGCGTATATTGGAGATTTTAACATCGTTCATCTTTTGGTCCATGTCGCTGAAGGCTTCGGGCACCGGTCCGCCCTGGATGATTTCGTCCTTTTCGGACAGCGCAACGAACCAGAAATCAGGCATCTCTTTGCACAACTCAAGGTATGCTGGCGTCTCTTTGAGTGCAATTTTTCCGCTCTGTTCACGAATTAAAGCGTTCGCTGTGATCTGCGCCGCCTCTGAGCTGATGAGCGCGCTCCCGGTGCCGTCGGTCAGCAAATAAACGATGAAGGCGACTGTCACGATGACGAGGCTGCCGATCTGGAAAAGCAGCAATTGAATTGTCAGTCGGCGTTTGAGTGATCTCGTTTTAGCCGGCTTCATACGGTCGTCCTCATAAGGTAGCCAACGCCTCTGATGCCGTGAACCTCGACACCCGCATCCGCGGCCGCCAGTTTGCGGCGCAAGCGGGAGATATGGGAATCGAGTGCATTGGACTGGATTTCATCATCGAAATTATAGACGGCCTCCTCGAGCATCGAGCGCAGCACCGTTCTGCCCTGTCGCCGCAACAGGGCCTCAAGGATCAGCAATTCCCGTCTCGTCAGCGGAAGAAATTCCCCCTTGATGCGCACCTCACGGGTTTCGAAGCAGAATTCCAGCGCGCCCAGTCTCGCCGTCATCTTCACGGTGCCGGCCGGCCGGCGCATCAGGGCGCGGATGCGGGCAAGCAGCTCCTCAACGGCGAAAGGTTTGGCCAGATAATCGTCCGCGCCGAGGTTCAGGCCATTGATCCGGTCCGCAAGCCCCCCCTGCGCCGTCAGCACAATGACGGGTGGGGTGACGGGCAGGAGACGCAGATCCTCGATAAGCTGGATGCCGTCGCCATCGGGCAATTGCCGGTCAAGCACAACAAGGTCGTGAACGCTGTCCATGATGGCGTGACGCGCCAGATCGAGCGTGCCGACCGTATCCACGATAATATCGAACCGGTGGAGCGCCGCGGACAGGGCTGCTGCCATTTCGCGTTCGTCTTCAACAAGCAGCAGGCGCATGAAATCGTCTCGACCGTATCCGGCGTCGTCTCCCGGGAGGAAGAACACGCGTGAAGTCAAAAAAAGACGGCGCCGTTCACGCTAAAGGCAAGCGATGTGTCGCCGTCAAGTCAATATCGCCTTGCCGGAGAGGGATCAGAGATGACTGATGGAACCATCCCCGCATTCCTGCAAAGCGGTCCTCAAACTGTCATGTTGGGATTGCATCAACATTACGCCCCAGCGGGGCTACTGAAACGCAGGGACAGCGCCTATTGTTTTGCCTGTGCGGTATCCGGCACCAGACGATAGTCGTCGATACGCCCTGCCGGCGCATCAGACATTTCTCCCCGCTTGGTCAGCCTCTCGCGAGGCGATTCCACCACCGATACGCGTGTCGGTCCGGCCGCAAGGGGGGCATCGCCCAGAAGCTTGTCGCCACCATCGAGATTGGGATCGGTTAGGCTGATCGGCTGGGTGCGAACCAGACCTGCGTCAATGCCGAGCGCCGGCAGGGAGGTGAGGGCGGGCAGATTACTGCCGTCCAGTTTCACCAGATCGGGCCCCGCGCTATCGAGGTGCCTGCGCACGAATTTCTCGACGTAGAAGGCGAGCTTGCGTTTGCCGGCCTGCGTCATTCCGATGCCATCGGCCTCACGCAGACGGGCCTGTTGGCCGTTCATGTCGTAGCCGGTAATGACGAATTTTCCGGCCTCATCGACAAAACCGTCCCATACATCCACAAATTCACCGCCATATTTTTCGACATGGCTGCGATAGAGCCGATTGAAGCCGACGAGATCGGCCGAAAGCGAAGGCGACTGGAAGGCGGGTACGCCAACCCAAAGCACCGGCACCTTCGGGCGACCGGCAAGGGTCAAAAGCTCGTCGATCCGCCGTTCATATTCCTTGAACCAGACTTCCGTGCCGAATTTTTCCCTGACATCACCGATCTGCATCTGCTGGCGATCGTTCGACCCCATCATGATGACGATGGTGGCCGGATTGGTCTCGCTTATGAATTGCGGCAGATTGGCGAACCAGTCGTAATAATCCTTGCGCACGAGGCCGGAAGAACCGTTGGCACGCACATCGACGGTGATCGCCGGCGAGCTGGCAAATGCATTGACCAGCTCTTCCCCCATGCCGCCGGCCAGGAAATCACCGATGACCAGAACGCGTCTCGCATTTTCAAGCTTGGCGGCAGGTTCCGGTTTTGCGGTTCGCATCTGAACCACCGAGGGGGCTTTTCTTGTGGGCTGTGGGCGGGTGACCGATCTTTCCCGCGGCGCAGCCGGAAAATCCCGGCGGCTGCGGGGCTGATATTCCCGGCCGGAACTACCATCGCGGCCCACCGGCTTGCCAAACAGCATTTCGAAAAGGGTGCGCCGCTGCTCCTGTGCGAAGGTTTCTGAAGGAACGAGCGGCACACAGAGGACAGCGGAGAGAACGATGGCGCAGAAACGCCAACCCGTCTTTCCGTTTCTCGCCTCAGGTTTCCTACTCATCACATCAACCTTTCCGGATGCATCGGCGGCGTCCGTGACGTCGCCGAATTCGCCGGCACATTATCAATTGCGCAGGGCTCTCAGCAATCGCTGCGACGGCTCGCCGTCATTTTGCATGCCCATGCGGGACTGGATGGCGCTGATGGCAGCTTTCGAACCGGAACCGAAATTGCCATCGATCTCGCCATCGTAATAACCGAGTTCCTTCATACGCGTCTGGAGCTCGAATTTTTCGCGAATATCCAGCGTACCGTCGGGGCGCGGCCATTTCTGCTGCATGCCGCCATAACCGGCGATCTCATCCGCGAGCAGACCAACGGCCAGGGCGTAGCTGTCGGAGGCGTTGTATTTCTTGATCGTGAAGAAGTTCTTCATCATCAGGAAACCAGGGCCGTTTGCGCCGCCCTGCAGTTTCAGCATGGCGCGATCGGAACCGCGGGTGAAAGTCTTGCCGTTGGGGCGGGTGAAGCCGAGCTTCGACCATTCCGCAATGGACTTTGTCTGCCCTTCGTAACGGGCGCCGCCACGTGGCACGGCGGTTTCGTAACCCCAGGTCCGGCCGGGTTCCCAGCCGTTCTTGGCCAGAAGATTGGCGGCCGTCGCCAGGGCGTCCGGAACGGAATGCCAGATGTCGCGCTTGCCATTGCCGTCAGCATCGACCGCATAGAGCAGGTAGCTCGTGGGAATGAACTGGGTGTGGCCCATCGCGCCGGCCCAGGAGCCCGTCAGCTGTTTGGGGGTGACATCGCCGGACTGTAAAATCTTGAGCGCGGCGATCAGCTGCGTGCGCGCGAATTTGGCGCGTTTGGGATCGGAATAGGCGAGTGTCGCCAGCGCCTGCGGAATGTTGTGCAGTCGCTCCGGCTTTTCAAGAACCGCGCCGTAATTGGATTCCATCGACCAGATGGCAAGAATGATGTGTTTGTCGACGTTGAAGTTGCGCTCGATCCAGTTGAGCGTCGTCGCATGTTTCATCTTCATTTCGCGACCGATCCGCACCGTATAAGGATTGACGCGGGAATCGACATAATCCCAGATCTGAGTGGTGAATTCCGGCTGGAAGGTCGCCTTGCGCAGCGCGTCCGGATCCGGCTCGCTGACACCGGCAAAGGCCTTCTGGTAGGTCGCCTTGCTAATGCCTTCTTTGGCGGCTGTTGCGTAGAACTGGTTGATCCACTGCTTGAACCCCTGATCGGCCCGGGCCGAGACGGGGGAAAGCGAGATCGCCAAGCCTGCAAACATCATGCAACCGAATTTGCGGACATTTGAAAGGGTCTTTGTCATCGTCAGTCTTTCGTTCTCTCGAATATCATTTCGATTGCGAAAACGCATCGGGCGTCATCATGGATAACAAAAGAATGTCAACAAATTCTTTACCATTAATAGATGGTAGCGTCACCCTTTACAAAACGTTGTTATTTTTGAAATAACAACAGTGTGCGGGGATTGTGATCAAGTTTTATCTCTCAGGAGGGATATGTGGTAGAACAGAAGAAAATTCGGAAGGCCGTATTTCCGGTCGCAGGTCTCGGTACACGTTTCCTGCCCGCCACCAAGGCAGTTCCGAAAGAAATGCTCACCGTCGTCGACAAGCCGGTCATTCAGTACGTTGTCGATGAGGCGGCGGAAGCGGGTATCGAGCATTTTGTATTTGTCACCGGCCGCGGCAAGGCAGTGATCGAAGATTATTTTGATATTCAATTTGAACTTGAACAGATGCTGCGCGAGCGCAACAAGAATGCCGAGCTGACATTGCTGGCCGGCCTTCTGCCCAAGGCGGGCACGGCAAGCTTCACGCGCCAGCAGGTGCCGCTCGGTCTCGGCCATGCGGTTTGGTGTGCGCGTGATATCGTCGGCGATGAGCCTTTTGCCGTGCTTTTGCCCGACATGATCATGCATTCGCAAAAAAGCTGCCTGAAGGGCATGGTCGAACTTTACGACCAGACCCAGGGCAACGTCATCGCGGTGCAGGAATGCGCTCCCGACCAGACGCATAAATATGGCATTGTTGGCGTGGGAAATGCCGTCGGCGAAGGCTTCAAGATTACCGAAATGGTCGAAAAGCCAGCCAAGGGTACGGCGCCGTCGAATTTCTACATCAACGGTCGTTATATCCTGCAGCCGGAAATTTTCGATATTCTCGAAAATCAGGAACGCGGCGCCGGTAACGAAATCCAGTTGACGGATGGCATGCTGACGCTCGCCAAGTCGCAAGAATTCTCCGGCTATCATTTCCGTGGGCAGACCTTCGATTGCGGCGCCAAGGATGGTTTCATCCTGGCAAACGTCGCTTTCGCACTGGAGCGCGGCGATATCCGTCCGGCGATCGAGGAGCCGATCAAGGCTTTGATCGAGGGTCTGAAATAATCGACCGGAATACACAAGGAAATCCCGGCCTTCGCGCCGGGATTTTTGTTTTGGGGCTCATTATCGTTTCAGGACAAGTCCCGCGCCGACACGCAATTCATTGCTGTCATAAACCGGGGTCCATTGGTAGCTGACATCTGCGGTCAGGTCGAGATAACGGTTCAGCCCCCAGGTCAGGCCGGCGCCTGCCGTATATTCCACGGCGTCCTCTGTATTGGAGGAGGGGAATGTGCGGTGCACGATCTGCCCCGTTAGGCGCGCGACCAGGTTGTTGCGCAATTCATGGGTCAGGCCGGCATCCAGGCGATAGGAAATCCAGCCGCCCTGCGGACCGCCGGCAAAGTCCTCTATCGTCGTGCGCAGCCCGAGATTGACATTCGTGCCACGCTGGGGAGCCCAGTTGAGTTTGCCATCCAGCGTCAAGGCGCCGATTGCGGCCAGGCGATCATCGTCATATTCCTTGCGCAGATAGCCGATTGCAGCCTCGCCGCGGGTCTTTTCGCCGAGATCGACTTCTGCGCCGACCTTCGCTCCATAGGCATTGGAGGAGCGGGCATAGCCCGAATTGTCGAGGCGGCTGTCATATTTGGTTGTCCCCACATTCAGTTCGAGGAAGGGGATCAAAGCAGGCGACAGTTCATAACCGATGCGTCCGCGCAGGTTCGCTCCGTTCTGGTCGCGATCGCTGAGGCTGATCGGTCGGCCATCGAGGCCCTTTGCATCCGTATAGACGGTGCGTGAGAGATCGAGCGCTGCAAGCCCGCGCAGCTTGCCGAAATCCCGCTCTATCGATGCGCCGGCGGTGAAGCGGTGCTCACCACCCTGCACGGCAGCGCCGGTCAGAGCATTGGGGTCCGTGGTGCCTTCACGGCTGAATTCATAACCCGCCTTGAGATTGGCGGTCGTTTGCGCACCGAGATCGAGGCGCAGATTGGCCTCAATATTTGCCCGGGGTTCTTCGCCATTCTTGTTGCCGCCGAAGTTTCTCTCCCAGGCGCCATCGCCCGTCACCGTCAGTGCGTGCCGGGACCAGTCGCTGGTGAGCGTACCGCGTATGCCCGTCGTCAAATAATTGCGCCGGGAGGGGCCGCCCGTATTCGTCTGTTTTTCCGTATTTACCGTCTGGCTGATCGAAGGCCTGAGCACGAATGTGCCGAGCCGGATGCCTGATGTCTGTCCGGGTTCGGTTGCTATCCGCGGATTTTCCCCGCCGTCCATTGTCGGCTCATAGGGGTTCTCAGCCTCGGCAGAGGGTTGGCCGGCTTCGTCCGGCTGTTCGTAGATCGGGTCGCCGGGATTGCTGGAGGGGCGCCAGAGTTGCGGAGCGGGAGCGGGTGTGGCCGGCGCTGTGCCTGTGCCCACTGCGCCGCCCGTCGCCGGGGTGGTTGAAACCGATCCGTCAGCAGCGGAAGCGGCGCCCGGCACCATTGGTGTGGCTGTCGCTGCAGTCTGCGCAAAGGCGCTTTCGTGAGGGTAAAAAATCGTGCAGGCAAGCAGCAGGGTTGCTGCTTTCCGCGACGTCGGCAGACGTGTGGCGGTGCCCTTCACTTTCATTCCTTTTCACCCGGCGAGTTTGGCCGATGCCGGATCGAAAGTCCACCAAGGCATCTCTTCAGACCCGATGATTGGCAGGCTGATGAAATGACGTGAAGAAACCAGGGACCAGACAGCCGACGCAAGTTTTAACATCGCTTTAACAATAGGTTTTTTATGGTTAACAGTTGATAAAGATCGGCGGGGATTTCGGCGTTGGGGCGTGGGTGAAAATTCAGCTGCGCCTGCCGAGCGAACTGGCGCCCAGAATTGCACCGATGCGGATTGCCGTGCGGACCCGCCGTAACCGCAAAATATTTCTAATATGCGAAGATTAATACGTTTCAATTTGGCACGGAATTGTCCTATGCTTGCAAAGAGCGACCGTAAATCGTTCAACAAATCGTATTGAATTTTATTTTATGTGACAGCATCGTTTCATGAATCGCGTTTTGAACATCCGGAAAGTCGGTTTTTATTGTTGGGATATTACCAATGACCGCTTCTATCTCGATGAAATATGCGCGGAATTCTTCGGGATTTCGCTGAAACAGGCGATGCAGGGCATCAGTATTTTTCAGATGCTTGAAAAAGTGGATATCGATCATCGAAACCGTGTGATCGAGACGGCGCTGCTCACCCTGAAGGCCGCGAGCTTTTACGACCAGGAATATGCCGTGCGCCGTAGTGATGGTTCCATCTTATGGGTAAGGACACTCGGGCGATATCTGGTCGATGAAGAAAACATCCCCTTCAAGCGGCTTGGAACGATGGAAGAGATTTCCCCGCCCGATCTGCGTCATTAAAAACAGGGCTGAATGGCGGGAGAGTGGACTTATTCCGGCTGAAAGAGTAACAGTCGGCCATGATTACGCGCGCTGTCAAACTGGTCGAAGACAATGCCATCGAATCCGCCGTGCGGACGATTTCGATGGAGCGGGCTGGCCTTGCCGCCCTTGAGGATGCCCTGAGAAACGGCCTTTCAGAGCCTTTCTGCAAGGCGATCGAGACCATCGGCCAGTCGAATGGCCGTCTCATCATTACCGGGGTTGGAAAAAGCGGCCACATAGGCGCAAAGCTTGCCGCCACCTTCGCCTCTACCGGAACGCCTGCCTTTTTTGTGCACGCGGCGGAGGCAAATCACGGCGATCTGGGCATGATAGGCGGCGATGATGTGGTGCTGGCTATTTCAAAGGGTGGTGAAAGTGCTGAATTGCGCAGCATCATCAATTATTCCCGCCGTTTCTCCATTCCGCTAATCGCACTCACCTGTTCGGAAAATTCATCGCTCGCACGGGCCTCAGATATCGTGCTTCTGGTGCCCAATGAACAGGAAGCCTGCCCTCTGGGCCTTGCACCCACCACTTCCACATTGATGCAGTTGGCGCTGGGCGATGCCCTTGCGGTCGCGCTTCTTGAGGCGCGCAATTTCACCGCTGGTGACTTCAAGGTGTTCCACCCCGGCGGCAAGCTGGGTGCGAGCCTGACGCTGGTCAGCGATATCATGCATACGGGTGATCGTGTGCCGCTGGTCAACAAGGGAACGGCCATGCCCGAGGCGGTGGGCGTTCTCTCGCGCAAGCACTTCGGCTGCGTTGGCATTCTGGACGAGGATGGCCGTCTGTGCGGCATCGTCACCGAGGGCGACATGGCACGCAACCTGTCGCGCAACCTCGCCGAGCTGGTGGTCGACGACATCATGACCCGCAGCCCGAAAACCGTCAAAAAGTCGGTGCTGGCGACCAGTGCGCTGGCGACGCTGGAAAAATTCCACATCGGCGCGCTGATCGTCGTTGATGACGACAACCGGCCGATCGGGCTGGTGCATTTCCACGATCTCCTGAGAATCGGTGTCGCTTAAGCCATTCCGCGGAAACTGGACTTCAGGCTTCTGTCTGGAAATGCGGCGCCACCGCCACCGCGCGGCCCCTGGCTTACCGATCTATCGGTTCGATTGTCAGCGTGCGCCCGCGTGCCGAGGCAATCCTGACGCGGGTTCCGGCCGGCAGGTCTTCGCCATTCACCGGCCACCAGGTATCATCCAGCCTTATCCGACCTCGACCCTCGACGATTGGTTCCTGCAGAGTTGCGGTGCGGCCGACAAGGCTTGCTTCGCGCTGGTTCAGGAAGGGCTCGTCGCTTGTCGCGTGGTTTCGGCCGAAATATCTCCGGCCGAGCAGGGCGAACACCACGGAAAGTGCGGCAAACAGCACCAGCTGCAATTGCCACGCCCAGAATGCCGCTTCCCAGAAAAACAGCGAAACCACGCCGATGACAAGTGCGGCAAGCCCGATCCATATCAGGAAGACGCCGGGCGCGATGAGTTCGGCGGCCAGCAGCACGAAGCCGACGATCCACCAGCTCCAGGGTCCCAGCTCAGTGGCAAGCCGTTGCAACATCGTTACTTCTCCGATGAAGAGCCGAAGGGATTACCCGGGATGGTAACGTTGATGCTCTGGCCGGAAGCCCGGGTCGGCGGCACGGAGCGGGACGAGGTGGAGGGGGCAGGCGCGCTCGGAGTATCGCCCTTGTCGCCGAACACTTCTCTCGCAATCGTGCCGATGCCACCGAGGGAGCCGATCAGCGCCGAGGCTTCCATCGGCATCAACACGATCTTGGAATTCTTGGCCGTGCCGATCTCGGCGAGCGCTTCGGTGTATTTCTGTGCGACGAAATAGTTGATGGCGTGGACATTGCCGGCGGCAATGGCTTCCGAAACCATGCGGGTGGCGTTGGCTTCGGCCTCGGCAAGACGTTCGCGTGCCTCGGCATCGCGGAACGCCGCCTCGCGCTGGCCTTCTGCTTCCAGAATGGCGGATTGTTTTGCACCTTCCGCGCGCAGAATCTGGGCGTTGCGGGCGCCCTCTGCTTCCAGCACCTGTGCGCGTTTTTCGCGCTCCGCCTTCATCTGCCGCGCCATGGAATCGACGAGGTCCTTTGGCGGCGCGATATCCTTGATTTCGATGCGGGTGACCTTGATGCCCCAGGGTCCCACGGCCTCGTCGACCACGCGCAGAAGGCGATCGTTGATGGCATCGCGGTTCGACAGCAGCTCATCGAGATCCATCGAACCCATCACCGAGCGGATGTTTGTCATGGTGAGGTTTTCGATCGCCATTTGCAGATTGGAAATCTGGTAGGCGGCCTGTGCGGCGTTCAATACCTGATAGAAGGTGACGGCATCGGCCGAAACACTGGCATTGTCGCGGGTAATGACTTCCTGCGTCGGGATGTGGAGCACCTGCTCCATCACGTTCATTTTCGAGCCGATGCTTTCGAAGAACGGTATGATGAGGTTCAGGCCGGGTTCGAGCGTGCGGGTATAGCGTCCGAAGCGTTCAACCGTGTAACGATGCCCCTGCGGCACGGTCTTGATGCCGGCAAACAGCACCAGAATAACCAGAACAACCGCCGCTATGACGACGATGTCAAAACCGCCCAATGCAATCATCACTTTCCTCCTAGGATCAGAACGTCCGGGATTTATCCCAACAACCTTATGGCAAGATTACACCCAGCCTTGCAACTCCCGTCTTACAACCTTTTCGAGAACGTTCATGCCTTCGGTGCTGTCATTCAGACAGGGGATATGGGTAAATTTCTCTCCGCCATTATGCAGGAAAATCTCCCCGGCTTCACCGGCGATTTCTTCCAGCGTCTCAAGACAATCCGATACGAAGCCGGGATTCATGACGGCAATGCGCTTGATGCCCTCCGAGGCCAGCTTCTCCACGGTCTTGTCGGTATAGGGCTGCAGCCATTCTTCCGGCCCGAAGCGGGACTGGAAGGTGATCATGAAATTCTTCTCGGTCCGCCCCAGAGCCTCCCGCAGCAGGCGGGCGGTTTTCTGGCAATGGCAATAATAGGGATCACCCTTTTTGAAATAGGATTGCGGAATGCCGTGGAAGGAGGTGATCAGCATTTCCGGCTCCCAGTCCAGCGTCGCCAGATGGTTTTTCACGGAGGCGGCGAGCCCCTCGATATAGGCCGGATCGTCATGATAGGGCGGCACGGTGCGGATGGCCGGTTGCCAGCGCAGCTTCATCAGATGCTCGAAAGCCTTGTCGTTCACGGTTGCCGTGGTCGAGGCGGCATATTGCGGATAAAGCGGGAAGAGCAAGATTTTTTCGCAACCCTGTTCCTTCAGGGCATCGATCCTGGATGCGATGGAAGGCTGCCCGTAACGCATCGCCCAGTCGACCACGACATTCGGAAAGTCCTTCAGCGCCGCAGCCATCAGCTCGCCCTGGCTGCGGGTATAGGTGCGCAGATAGCTTTCGTTGCGCTCGTGGTTCCAGATTTCCTCATAGGCCTTGCCGACCTTCTGCGGACGCTTGTTGAGGACGATGCCGTAGAGGATCGGATACCAGTAGAGACGAGACCATTCGATCACGCGCTTGTCGCTTAGAAACTCCGCCAGATAACGGCGCATCGGCCAATAATCCGTGCCGTCAGGCGTGCCGAGATTGACGAGCAGGACGCCGACCTTGCCAAAAGTTACGCGGGGATGGTTTGCGGGGAGTGCGGATAGTTCTGTCGCCATGAATGACACCTGAAACTCGGACTGGTTATGTGAGGAGCGGTTTCGCCTCGGATAAAGGCCTGAACACTCCATCTTCTGTTAGCGCCTAAACACAAACCGTGACGCGGCTTGGCCGGAAATGCCCGGTCTATACGCATAGGCCGATAGTTTGTTCATCGTGTTCTAGACGAAATTCTTCAGGATTAAACCACCGGCGGAGGCTATTTCCGGGGCCGGCGCAGCCGCAGGCTGTCTTTTGGCAAAATTTGATCTGCAGATGTCTGTTTTCATAGGGAAAATAAGAAACCGGCCCCGTTGTCCGGAGCCGGTGTTATGTGTGCGGCAAATTGCCCTGTCCGTTCCCGTCCGGCTTATTGAGCCGGCAGTTCCAGCTCTTCGCCGATCTCGATGTGGTTCGGCTGCTTCAGTGTGTTTGCCTTGGCAATTTTGTGCCAGAGAGCACCGTCGCCATATTTCTCGGCAGCGATCTTCCAGAGCGAATCGCCTTTTTCGACGACATATTTGCTAACGGCGGCAGCGGCCGCAGCAGGTGCCGGGGATGCCGGCGCCGTTGCAGCCGGTGCGGTGGCGGCTGGCGCTGCAGGCGCCGGAGCGGCAGCTGGGGCAGGCGCGGGTGCCGCGGGCTTCGCCGGAGCGACATAACCGGCAGGCGTCACTTCGCTGATGCGGCCGTCGGTATAGGGCTTGTAGGGGCTGTTGGCGGTGATATAGGCCGCAACTGCGTCTTCGAGATTGGGGCCGAAGTCATAGGCGTTGATGGCGTTGGTCGCAAAGACCTTGAAGCCATCACCACCGGTGCGCACGTAATTATTGGCTGCGACAGTATAGGTCTTTGTGGGATCGAGGGGCACGAAGCCGTCGCCTTCCTTGACGTCGACCGAAACGATGCGGCTGCCGGCCGGCTTGGAACGGTCGAAGGAGTATTTCATGCCGGAAACCTGCATGAAGCGGCCCGCGACATCATCGATCTGGCTGACGCCATTTTCGAGGGCGGCGCGAATATCCTCGCCCTTGAGCTGAAAGGTCGCAACGGTGTTCTGGAACGGCAGAACCGTGAGCACTTCACCCATCGAGACGTCGCCGCCATCGATGGAGGAGCGCAGGCCGCCGCTGTTTGCAAAAGCGATGGTGACGCCCTGATCCTTGACGCGCGCCAGTGTCGCATCGGCCACCAGATTGCCCATGGAGCATTCTTTCACGCGGCAAACCTTGCGGTCGCCTTCGATCGGACCTTCCGAGGTGCCGACGACCTTGGATTTCAACGCCTCGATCGGTGCCTTCAGCTCATCGATGCGCTTCAGCGTGGCTTCGTCAGGTTTGAAGGTGGAGTCGATCAGGATGGGGTCGCCCTTGCTTTCCTTGACCACGCCATTGTCGTCGAAGACCACTTTGAGGTCACCGAGATATTTGCTGTACTGACCGGCCTGAACCACCGGAACCTTATAGCCGCCGGGATTGTCAACGAGCGTCGGGTAGGGGCCTTCGGCCTTCTGGTCGGTATTGGACAGCAGCGTATGCGAGTGGCCGCCGACCACGACGTCGACATCAGGGATTTTGGCAATGAATTCGAGGTCACGCGGATAACCGACATGGGTGAGCGCGATGATCTTGTTGACGCCGTCCTGCTTCAGCTTCTGCACCTGTTCGCCGATCTTGGCGACATCTTCTGCGATGGTGATATTGGGACCGGGTGTTGCCAGTTCCGCCGTGTCGTTGGCGACGGCGCCGACGATGCCGATTTTCTGGCCGCCGACTTCAAGCACGATGGAGGGCTTGACGCGGTCGCCGATTTTCGAGGCGGCGGTGGCCACCACATTGGCGGTTACGACGGGGAACTGCACCTTGTCAAGGAAGCCGGCGAGACCGTCTTCGCTATCGTCGAACTCGTGGTTGCCGACAGTCATGGCGTCGAACTTCATGGCGTTCAGCACTTCCGCTTCCACCGTCCCCTTGTAGGTGGTGTAGAACAGCGAGCCCTGGAAATTGTCGCCGGCATTGAGCAGGAGAACATTTTTCCCGCCTGCCTTCAGCGCGTCACGCGTCTGGTTGATTGCGGTCAGCAGGCGCGCGGCGCCGCCGAAGCACTCGTTTTTGCCTTCCTCTTCCGCTGAGCAAGTCGAATCGAATTTGTTGATCGATTCAATACGGGAGTGAAAATCGTTGATGTGAAGAATGTTGAGCTCGTAATCGGCAAGAGCCGCTCCGGCCGAAAGCGTGATCGCCGAAACGCTCAGCATACCCAGTCCCAATATTTTCTTCATGGTCCCTCTCTCCTGTTCAAAGCGGAAGCCCGGGCCGGTTGATCATCCGCCGGCCGTGCTCATTCTCTAATCCAAAATCATGTCAGTCTTTCAAAACGGGATGTTTCCATTTAGCGGCAGTCGCCGCAAGCGAAATATGACAGTTGCGCAATAAAGAAAAACGCACGCCGGAGGCGCGCGTTTCAGAAGGTCATCTCATTGAAAAGGCGAGGTTATCAGCCTTGACGCGTGAGCGAGAACTGGCTGTTCGCGTCCGTCGTGCAGTTCAATTGTGACGGGGAGACGAGCGCGCAGTTGACACGCGACTGTGTGTTGCGCACCAGCGAGGTCATGTTGATTTCATAAAGCGTCGGCGAGATCGTCACATAGGTGCCCGAGGCCAGAAGCGTGTTGGTGTCGGTCGAACGGGTGGAGAAGGCTCCGTTCTGGAAGGTCGATATGATGCCGTTGCGGTCGATCCAGCGGCCGTCGACAGCCGGTCCGCGGGAAAGCGAAGGCGCCATCGAGGTCTGCTGCGAGGGTCCCGGTGCGACGCATGAAGACACCGCGATGGCGGCACTAAGCAATGCAGCGCTTGTCTTGAAGTTCATGAGCCTGTTCTCCTGCGATTCGATGAAACCTTCTATGCTTCGACCATGCCGTGAAGCGTTCTTTATTTCAAGGCAACGTTGTTCGCTCTCCCCGGTTCCTGATATTGTTCAGGAAAGCCCCGGCGTGGCAAATATGAGACGCCGATCCGTCAGCGCACCAAGATGTTGCGGAACTGCCAGGGATCGGACATGTCGATATTGTCGGGGAACAGTCCCGGCCGGCCGTCAAGCGGTGTCCAGTCGGTGTAATGCCCCTCTACCGGGCCAAGATAGGGGCGCTGCACTTCGAGGCAACGGCGATAATCCATCTCATCCGCCTCGACGATGCCGGCCTCAGGGTTTTCGATCGCCCAGGCCATGCCGGCCAGAACTGCCGAACTGACCTGCAATCCGGTGGCATTCTGACTGGGGGCAAGCGACCGCGCCTCCTCGAGGCTCAGCCGCGAACCGTACCAATAGGCATTCCTGTCATGGCCATAGAGCAGAACGCCCAACTCGTCTGCGCCGTCAACGAGTTCGTCTTCGCCAAGCACATGCTGGATCGGCTGCGGGTTGCCGCCATTGCCGAAAAGTTCGTGCAGGGACAGAATGGCGTCGTTGCAGGGGTGGTAGGCATAGTGGCAGGTGGGCCGATAGGTCACGTCGCCATCATCGTTGCGGACGGTGAAGTAGTCCGAAATCGAGATCGCTTCATTGTGGGTGACGAGAAATCCATATTGCGCTCCAAGCCCCGGGCACCATGTGCGCACCCGCGTATTGGCGCCGGGCTGGTCGAGATAGATCGCCGCCTTGCTTCCCTTTTTCTGCTTTTTCGCGTTTTTCGGCATCCAGTTTTCATGTGTTCCCCAGCCGAGTTCGGCCGGTTGAAAACCTTCGGCGATAAAACCCTCCACGGACCAGGTGTTCCAGAAAGCGCCGAAAGGTTTCGGCTCTTTCGCCCGCTGGGTGTCGCGCTCGGCCACATGCACACCCTTGACGCCAAGCTGCTGCATCAGCTTTGCCCAGCCTTCCCGGTCGTGCGACTGCGGTTCCTCGATGTCGAGGCCGGTATCCTTTGCGAGATTAACGAGTGCCTGCTTCACGAACCAGGACACCATGCCGGGATTGGCGCCACAGGTGGAAACCGCGGTCGTGCCGCCGGGCTTGCGTGCCCTTTCCTTCAGCATGGTCTCGCGCAGCGAATAATTGGTTCTGGCACGATTGTCGGCGTCGGCGTCGAAATAGAAGCCGGGCCATGGCTCCACGACGGTGTCGATGTAGAGCATGCCATGTTTGCGGCAGATCCGCATCAGATCGACCGAGGCGGCATCGACCGAAAGATTGACGCAGAAGCCCTTACCCTGCACGCCTTTGAGAAGCGGCTTGAGAACGTCCTTATAGTTCTCCTTGGTCAGATGTGTCTGGACGTGACGGATATTTCTCTCCGCGAGAAACGCAGCGATGTCCTCGCGCGGATCGATGACGACGAGCCGGGTTCTGTCGAAATTGAAATGACGCTCGATCAACGGAAGAGTGCCGCGCCCGATGGAGCCGAAGCCAATCATGATGATGGGGCCGTCGATATCGCCATAAATCGGGTAGTTTGCGTCCGTCATTCGTCAATTTTCCTTTTTCAGCCAATAAGTAAGCTAGATCATAAAAGCGTGCCACAATAAAGGGCAGGTGGATGACGGACATATGACGGTAATGACGCCGAGATGGGTCTACACATTCTTTCCACCATATTCTGCCCCTTCGCATTTTAGAGAGTGCGTTTATAATTAAGCCCTGATTTTCGTGCAGGCGTCCAAAGGCTCGGGGGCTAGGGCCGCATGACGACAGGGAAATTTTTAGCCATCGCAGGGGAGCTACCTGTTGAATGATCTTTTAGAGCGTGTCGCAGCGCTTCAGAGCGCCACCCCCGTTCTTATCGCCCTTTACGATTCCAACGACCGGCTGCGCCATGCCAATCCGTCGTTTCGGGAAAGCTTTCAACTTGCCGATGGTGATTTTCCGACCTGGGCAGACATCATGCGGCTGAACCACCGGCTGCGCACCGGTGTCGTCATCCGCAACAATGATTTCGAGGGATGGCTGCTCTCGGCACAGTCCCGGCGTGGCAAGCTGCCCTATCGTGCCTTCGAGATGGACCTTTACGACGGTCGCTGGTTCTGGATGACGGAAACGGTGCAGCAGGATGGCTGGATGCTCTGCGTCGCAAGCGATGTTACCGAATTGCGTCAGGGTTACAGGACGCTGCGGCAGGACCGCGATCTGGCAGTGCGCGCCTCGCAGACGGATGAATTGACGGGTACGGCGAACCGTCGCTTCGTTTTCGCCAAGCTTGCCTTACAGGTGGAACAGGTTTCCAAGGGGCTTGAAGCGCCCTTTTGCCTTTGCACGCTCGACATCGATTTTTTCAAGCAGATCAACGATCGCTTCGGCCACAAATGTGGGGATGCGGTGCTGCGCGATTTTGTCGGCATCGCCCATTCCGTCATCCGGCGGGTGGATTGTTTCGGCAGGATCGGCGGAGAAGAATTCATGCTCATCCTGCCGCGCAGTTCGATCGCCGAGGGCCGGGAGATCGTCGAGCGGCTGCTGCAGAAGGTACGCCTTTCCAGACCGCTCTCGGAGTTCCCGGATTTCTCCTACAGCTGCTCGGCCGGCATGACCGTTTTTCGGATGATGGAAAACGCCGACGATGTTTTCATGCGCGCCGATCAGGCGCTTTATGCGGCCAAGGAAAAAGGCCGCGACCGGCTTCTGGCGGTCACGGTTTAAATCAGTTCCGCTGCAATCAATCCCTCCAGCGAATTGCCGACGAAGATTTTCCGACCGGCAATATCCTCCGGCTTCAGCGCCTGCCCGCGTGCCCGGCGTTCGCGGATTAGGTCGGCGCGCAGCACACCCGGCAGAATGCCGCTGTCGAGCGGCGGTGTCAGCATCGGCCCTTCAGGCATTTCGACGAAAATGCTGGTCGACGATCCCTCGCACAATTCGCCGCGTTCGTTGAGCAGCAACACCTCGTCTGCCTCCTCGGCTGAAAATTCGGCGCGAGCGGCATCATAGGGCTCCCGGCGAGACGACTTGTGGCGATAGAAGGTATCGGCGGAATCGAGTGTTGTCTGTCTGGCAATGCGGACGCGCCAGACGGCATTTTCAGGCAACGGACGGAATTCGACCGTTTCGATATCCAGCTCGCCCTTGTAGTTCATGACCAGCCTGACGCAGAGCGGCTTTTCACCGCCCACCTGCTTTTCCAGCACCTGAACCGCATTGACGGGCGCGCGAAAACCCAGCGCATCGGCGGAGCGCAATAGCCGGCGCATATGCTGGTCGATGCGCTGAAAGCCGGTTTGCGGCTCCCATCGCAGGGTTTCCCTCAGGGTCAGATCTGCGGGTTTGCGTTTCATGGCCTGTGCTCGTCGCCTGGAAGGTTTACCGGTCTCTCCGCTGGCAATATCAACCGGCAAAGCTTGTCCGAAATAGGTTAGCTTTGCCGGTCGAAGAGATTAAGCCTGTTTCCTGTCCAGCTCTTCCAACTCGTCGATCAGTCCTTCGATCATCGAAAGGCCCTTGTCCCAGAAGGAAGGATCGGTCGCATCGAGGCCAAAGGGTTTCAGAAGCTCCGAATGGTGCTTGGTGCCGCCGGCTTTCAGAAGCTCGAAATATTTCTCCTGAAAACCCGCTTCGGCCTTCTGGTAAACCGCATAGAGCGAGTTCACCAGGCAATCGCCGAAGGCATAGGCGTAAACATAAAAGGGCGAATGGATGAAATGGGGGATGTATGTCCACCATGTCTCGTAACCCTCCGAAATCCGGATGGCCGGGCCGAGGCTTTCGGCCTGAACGGAGAGCCACAATTCGCCGATCTGCTCCGAGGTAAGCTCGCCCTCTTTGCGGGCGGTGTGCAGTTTGCGCTCGAATTCGTAAAATGCGATCTGGCGCACGACCGTATTGATCATGTCCTCGACCTTGCGGGCGAGCATTGCTTTGCGTTCCCGGATATCTTTCGTGTCGTCGAGCAGCTTGCGGAAGGTCAGCATTTCGCCGAAGACGGAAGCGGTCTCGGCAAGCGTCAGCGGAGTTGCGCACATCAGCGCCCCCTGTTGGCCGGCCAGCACCTGGTGCACGCCATGGCCAAGCTCATGGGCAAGCGTCATCACGTCGCGCGGTTTGCCGAGATAGTTGACGAGCACGTAAGGATGAGCTGAGGGCACGGTCGGATGGGCGAAGGCGCCGGGCGCCTTGCCGGGGCGGGCAGGCGCGTCGATCCACTCTTCGTCGAAGAATCTGCGGGCGATATCGGCCATTTCAGGGGCGAAATTGCCATAAGCGGAAAGCACGGTATCCTTCGCTTCATCCCAGGGGATGATCGTATTCGACGTATCGGGAAGCGGCGCGTTGCGGTCCCAATAATTCATCTGCTCCATGCCGAGCCATTTCGCCTTCATGGCATAATAACGATGCGAAAGGCGCGGATAGGCCTTTTTGACAGCCGCAGCCAAGGCATCGACCACGTCGCGCTCGACACGATTGGCCAGATGACGGCTGTCGGCAATATCCTCGAAGTTGCGCCAACGGTCGGAAATATCCTTGTCCTTGGCAAGCGTATTGGTGATGAGGGTGAAGACCCGCAGATTGTCCTTGAAGGTGGCGCTCAACGCTTCCGCCGCCTTCCTGCGGGTTTCCGGCTCCGGCTCCTGCAGCATATTGAGCGTCACTTCCAGCGAAAGGCTTGCGCCATCAATGTCGAAACGCAGGTCGGCCATCGTTTCGTCGAACAGGCGGTTGAAGGCTGCCGCGCTGGTCATCGATTTTTCAAGAAACAGCTGCTCGAGCTGATCGTCGAGCTGGTGCGGCTTGTCCTTGCGCAGGTCTACCAGCCAGGGACGGTAGTGGCCCGCTGCGGCATCGTTCGCCATGCAGGCATCCATCACGGCATCGTCGATGCGGTTGAGTTCCAGCGTGAAGAACAGCAGGTGCGCGGAAATCTCCGTCAGTTTCGCCTGAGCATCACCGTATAGCTTGCCATTTGCCGGGTTTGACGTATCGGAAAAATAAGTAAGGCCGGCAAAGGAGCCGATGCGGCCGATAAGGTCGTCCAGCGCTTCATAGTCCTTCAGCGCCGCGCCGATACCGTCTTCGCCTTTGGCCTTTGCGGCGGATTCGAGCTTGTCCTTCCATTTTGCCTCGAAAGCTGCTGCCATCGAAGCTGCCTTTTCGAGATCGCGCTTATATTCCGGTGAATCCCCAGACGGATAGAGATCCGAGAGTTTCCAGCCCGGCAGATCGCCGAGCACCGGGCCGGAGGTTTCGGCAAGCGAGAATACGGGGTGCGGAGCGGGGCGGTGGAGGGTCATCGGACGTATCCTTCTGGTTATGCTTTCAAAGCATATGGGGACCCTGTTTCCCGCGGCAATGGATAAAATGCAAGCAATTCTCAAAACTGGATGTTCAAATCTCCCGTGCCAAAGTGCGGCATAAGGGACCGCATGAAGCAGGTCCATAAACCGGAAACCGGAGCTAAAAATGACCGCGCATGTTCTCGTGATAGACGATGATCCCGTCCAGCGCCGCCTGCTCAAAAATGCGGTGGAACGTTATGGGCATCTGGCCTTGCTTGCCGAAAACGGCAGGGCGGGGCTGGAATTGCTCAAGCAATATAGTGGCGAGATCAACGTCATTGTCCTCGATCTGATGATGCCGGAAATGGACGGGCTTGCCTTTCTGAAAGCTGTAGGCGAACTCGGCACGGATGTTCCGGTCATCGTACAAACCGGACAGGGCGGCATCGACACCGTTGTGCAGGCCATGCGCGCCGGCGCTTTTGATTTCGTCGTGAAGCCGGTTTCGCCGGAAAGGATCGGCGCCGCCATCTCCAATGCGCTCAAGCTCGACAGGAAAGAGGCAAAGGCCCGCACGGGCAGGCGCGGACGGAGCAATGCAGTGAATTTTACCGATATCGTTTCCGCAAGCCCCGCAATGCTGAGGGTCATCGAACTGGCGCAGCGCGCCGCCCAGTCCAGCATTCCCGTGGTGCTGGAAGGCGAATCCGGTGTCGGCAAGGAAATGGTCGCCCGCGCCATCCAGTCAGGCGGCGACCGGGCGAACAAGCCGTTCATAACAGTCAATTGCGGTGCCATTCCCCATAATCTCGTGGAAAGCATCCTCTTTGGCCACGAGAAGGGCGCCTTCACGGGTGCGACGGAAAAACATGTCGGCAAATTCATGGAGGCGGATGGCGGCACGCTGTTCCTCGATGAAATCGGTGATCTGCCGCTCGACGTACAGGTGAAGCTGCTGCGCGCCGTGCAGCAGGGCGAAATCGAAACCGTCGGCTCCGCGCGGGTGCAGAAGGTCAATGTGCGGCTGATTTCGGCCACCAACAAGAACCTTATCGAAGAGGTGAAGGAAGGCCGCTTCCGCGAGGACCTCTATTATCGCCTCAACGTCTTCCCGATCACCATTCCGGCGCTGCGCCGGCGCAAGGAAGATATTCCCCATCTGGCGCGGGTTTTCGCCGAACGCTTTTCGGCGGAGCAGAAACTGCCCAATCCCGTCGGCCTCGATGCCAGTGCGCTGGCGCTGCTGACGGCCTATGACTGGCCCGGCAATATCCGCCAGTTGGAAAACGCCGTTTTCCGTGCCGTGGTTCTGTCGCAGGGTTCGGAACTGTCGGATTCCGATTTTCCGCAGATCGCGCTGCAGCTGCCGGAATTTTCGAACGGTGATGATGGGGACGATATTATCCGCTCACCATCCGGATCGTCGTTGAAGCTTGCGGCCTATTCACCGCCGCCGGCTGCCGAAAGCCATGCTGTTATCGAGGAGCCGTCGGATATCTCCACCACGATCTATCGTGGCGGAAACCTGATCTCCAGCACGGACGATTCGGGCAATATCCGGAAACTGGCAGAGATCGAGGAGGAGCTCATCCGTTTCGCCCTGCGTTTTTATCGCGGCCAGATGAGCCAGGTCGCGAGAAAGCTCGGCATCGGCCGCTCTACGCTTTATCGCAAGCTGAAAGATTATGGCATCGATCCGGATGATCCGCTTCGAGACGTCGCATGAGAGTCCAAACCGTTTATTCCAGGGCAGATCGTGAAATTCGTTAACTTCTGAGCAAGGATATCCGCTTACCGTCTATAAACCTCTTGTTAGTGGCTGATTCACTATGTAGAGGAAGGTTGCATGTGTGTGGTAATTTTGCCATCGTGTCACCGTATTTGACGTTCATTTGAGGCAATGTGACAGAAATTGTCTTCCAGGCGGGGATCGAATTGCCATATCTGCATCGGAATAACGCGCTTTCGACAAAGATCGCGCGCGGCTTGATCAAGGATATATGCACGAAGCTGTCGGCACGCGCTGTCACCTTTGCCTGCCTGATGCTCGCCGCTATGCCTTTCGTAGGTGTTTCGGCGACGGAAGCCGCCGCCGAGACGCGCAGCCTCAAACTGTATTACATCCATACACGCGAGAAGGCGGTCATCACCTTCAAGCGCAATGGCAAATACGACCAGAAGGGCCTGCAGGAACTGAACCGTTTCCTGCGTGACTGGCGCCGCAACCAGCCGACGCGGATGGACCCGCGACTTTTCGATCTTGTCTGGGAAGTCTATCGCCGCAGCGGCGCAACCGATTACATCAATGTCGTTTCGGCCTTCCGATCGCCTGAGACCAATGGCCTGCTGCGCACGCGCACCAAGGGTGTCGCGGAAAAAAGCCAGCATATGCTCGGCAAGGCCATGGATTTTTACATCCCCGGCGTAAAGCTCGCCACCCTGCGTGAAATCGGCATGCAGATGCAGATCGGCGGCGTCGGCTTTTATCCGACCTCCGGTTCTCCCTTCGTGCATATGGATGTCGGCGGCGTTCGCGCCTGGCCACGCATGAGCCGTCAGGAACTCGTGCGCATCTTCCCGAAGGGCAATACACTGCATGTGCCCTCTGACGGTAAGCCGCTGCCCGGTTACGAGCAGGCGCTCGCCGATTACAAGAAGCGCGTTAGCTCTTCCTCAATTCAGGTTGCTTCCAGCGCCGGCTCCGGCCCTGCTTCCTCCGGTGGTGGCGGCAAGCGTAAGACCCTGTTGCAGGCCCTCTTTGGTGGTGGTGACGAGGATGAAGATCCCGATAGCATCGCAGCGCCGGAGCCCGCAGAGCGCCCGGCTGTCGCTCGCCCGGCTCCGCAGCAGGCGGCTCCCGAGCCTGAACCCACCATCGCTGTTGCTTCGGCGCAGGCCCTTCCAGGCGTGAACGATGCGCCGCTGCCGACGGCTCGTCCAGCATTCGGCAACCAGCCGCCTGCCAATGCCGGCCTTGCGACCGCGCTCTATTCTCCGGCCCGCAATGCCGCGCAGGATGCGCTACAGGCGGCGACCATGCCGACGCCGACGTCAGCTCCGGCTGAGCGCCAGCAATTTGCCGATCTGGCTGAGGTTTCGGTGCCCGTGCCCACCCTTCTCGGCCCGCGCGGCATGAAGGGTGATGCGGAAGGATCAATCCTAACGGCTTCCGCCGATGGTGCGACACCGGCTGCTACCGGCGAACTCGCTTCTATCCCGGTTCCGGCCAATCGTCCGGCCGTGGCAGAAGCCCTGCTGGCGGCGGCAAACACTGATCAGGAAGGCGAAGACGATCTGGCCGAGGCGCAGCAGGATACGCTTTCGCCGACCGTGGTTGCGGCTCTCGAACAGAGCGGTCAGGCTGCCCGGTCGCAGGTCCAGTCCGCGGCCATGCCGACGGCGGCACCATTCCCGGCTGCCGTCAACCACAAGGTTACCGTCGCGCCAGCCGAAACGGCCAAGGCCGCGCCGCAGCCTGGTTTTGGGGATGCTTTCGATCTGAAGCCCGCCATCAATGGTGGCCTCAGCGCCGGCCTTCCAACCAAGGGTTCGCGCCCTAGCAAGCAGGATGCGGTTGTTTCCGAGCAGGCCATGGTCGGCGGTGGACGCCTGACGCAGGATCTTATTTCGGATTGGGCGCTCAACCAGAACAAGGGCACGACCGGACGCTCGGTAAAGGCGCCACGCGTTGTCGCCAACCGTATGCTCAGCAAGGAGATGTCGGCTTCGGCGACCTCGGCGAGCTTCAAACCGGGTGCCGTGGCGATCGAATCCAGCCGCTTCAGCACGCCGGTGAAGATGCACTGAGCCAGTTTTATCAGACGGCCGAAAGGCCAACAAAAAACCCGCCGGTGACGGCGGGTTTTTTGTTGCTTGATATTTGTCTATCAGACGCCGCTCTGGCCGTCCGAGCCGATATAGGCGATGCGCACCATGTTGGTTGCGCCGGGGGTGCCGAGCGGCACGCCGGCGGAAATGATGATGCGATCACCGGGCTTGCCGAAACCTTCGGAAACAACGATGCGACAAGCGCGGTTCACCATGTCGTCCAGATCGCTGGCATCGCCGGTGACGACGCAGTGCAGGCCCCAGACGACCGACAGGCGGCGTGCGGTCTGGATGATCGGTGACAGTGCAATGATCGGCACCTGCGGCCGCTCGCGCGCGGCGCGCAGGCCGGTCGTGCCCGAGGACGTATAGGTGACGATCGCCGCAAGCTTCAGCGTTTCAGCGATCTGGCGGGCGGCAAGCGAAATGGCGTCGGCACCGGTTGCTTCCGGCTGCGGACGCTGCGCGTAGATGATGTTGGAATAATAGGGGTCCTGTTCCACCGTGCTGGCGATAGACGCCATGGTCGATACGGCTTCGATCGGATAATCGCCGGAAGCGGACTCAGCCGAGAGCATGATGGCGTCGGCGCCTTCGAATACGGCCGTTGCAACGTCCGATACTTCCGCGCGGGTCGGAACCGGTGCCGTTATCATCGATTCCAGCATCTGGGTGGCAACGACGACGGGTTTGCCGGCGCGCCGGCAGGCACGGGTCAGCTGCTTCTGGATGCCCGGAACGGCTTCCAACGGCATTTCCACGCCAAGATCGCCGCGCGCAACCATCAATGCATCGGAAAGCTCGATGATTTCCTCGATGCGTTCAACAGCCTGCGGCTTTTCGATCTTGGACATCAGGCCAACGCGGCCGCGGGAAATCTTGCGCACTTCTGCCAGGTCTTCAGGGCGCTGAACGAAGGAAAGAGCAACCCAGTCCACTTCGTTGGTCTCGAGAACGGCATCGAGGTCGACGCGGTCCTTGTCGGTCAGAACGCCGACGCCGAGCAGGGTGTCGGGCAGGCTGATGCCCTTGCGGTCGGAAATCCGGGTGCCGGAAACGACCGTGGTGACGATGCTCTTGCCGTCGCTCTTTTCAGCGCGCAGATGCAGCTTGCCGTCATCGATCAGCAGACGGTGGCCGGGCTTGACCGCCTCGAGAATTTCAGGATGCGGCAGGAAAACGCGGGTGTTGTCGCCGGGGGTGTCGTTGTTATCAAGCGTGAAGGTCTGGCCCGGAACCAGATCGACCTTCGTCTCGGCGAATTTTCCGACGCGCAGCTTGGGACCCTGCAGGTCGGCCAGAATGCCGATGGGACGGCCGTTGCGGCTTTCGACAGAGCGGATACGCTGAATGAGCGTCCGCATCACGTCGTGGCTCGCATGGCTCATGTTGATCCGGAAAAGATCAGCGCCAGCAAGATGCAGCTTTTCGATCATGGCCTCTTCGGAAGAGGCCGGGCCGAGAGTTGCAAGAATTTTGACTTTGCGGTTACGCTTCATCAGTTTTGATTTCCCTGTGTGCCTGGCGTATCGGAAAGCTGGACCATCCAGCTGCCCTGTCTGCCCGTGTCATATTCCTTGAAACCCATTCTCTGGAAGCTGCGGGCAAAACAATCGTCCACGCCGTTGATCTTGAACTCGTTTTCCGCCACGCACATGTTGACGTCACCGGTCCAGCGGCCGCCATGGGCGGCATCTTCGGCATAAAGATAATAATAACGTGACTGCAGCTCACCCTCGATCAGCGTTGCGCAGGTCGAGGAGGGAACCTGCCACCAGCCTTCGCTGACCCAGCCATCCTGTGCGCGGTAGCCGATTGCGACCCCGACAAGATTCTGCGTGCTGTTGCACACGCGGAAATCCGCATGCGCGGACTCCACGATAATGAACGGGGTCAGAAACAATGCCGCTGCGGAGAAAAGACGGGCGATATGCCTGAAGTGGCGAGGAAGAGCGAGAGATGACTGAGTCACAGCTTCCATCCGGATTCCATGGTTATAATGAACACACTTCTTGGCGTGGCCGCCAAAGAAAGTCAACGCGAGTTTAATCGATTATATTGTTCGTGGGATCGTGAGTGCGATAAGGTAGATGGCTGTTCTTCCGCCTGAACTTGCGCCCGGCCTCAAGCCATGCCATCAAGTTTCTCTCCTTAATCCTGCCCCAGAAAATCATCGATGAACGACTTCATACCCTATGAAATCATAGAAGGCGATTATGACAAAGGCATGGTTCTTCTGGCGGACCATGCCATGAACCTCCTGCCGGCACACTACGGCAATCTTGGCCTTCCGCAAACCGCTTTTCACCGCCATATCGCATTTGATATCGGGATAGAAGGGCTGACGCGCTCGCTGGCTGCGCGCCTTGGCGTGCCGGCCGTGCTCGGGCGGTTCTCACGGCTGCTGATCGATCCGAATCGCGGCGAGGATGATCCGACCCTCATCATGAAGATTTCGGACGGGGCGATCATCCCCGGTAATCATCCGATTGCGGATGAGGAATGGCAAAGGCGGATCGAGGTTTTTCATCGGCCCTATCACAATGCCGTGGACCGCGTGCTGACCGGTGTTGCTAAGGCGTCCGAAGAAGCGCCGCTCGTCCTGTCGCTGCATTCCTATACGCCGTTCTGGAAAGAAACGCCGCGGCCATGGCACGCGGCGGTCCTGTGGGATACCGATCACCGCGCGGTCGATCCACTTCTGGCCCATCTGCGCGCCACCGGCGACATCCTCGTTGGCGACAATGAACCCTATGACGGCGCGCTCAAGGGCGACACCATGTATCGGCATTGCATGATGAGAGGCATACCGCATGCGCTTCTGGAGGTTCGGCAGGATCTGATCGCGGATGAGAAGGGGATCGCCGAATGGTCGGACCGGCTCGCTCCCATTTTCGCCGCAATGAATGACGATCCCGTCCTGCATGAATATCAGCTGTTCGCCTCTCGCACCGGCCCCTATTGAGCCTGGAGTTTTGCCATGACGAATGAGAACGACAACAGTCAGATAGAGTTCGAGGCCGCCGCCTTCCGCCGCCTCGTCCAGCATCTTCGTGAACGTCACGATGTGCAGAATATCGACCTGATGAATCTCGCGGGCTTCTGCCGCAATTGTCTTTCCAACTGGTATCGGGAGGCAGCCGAGGAAGCTGGCGTTCCGCTCAGCAAGGATCAATCCCGGGAAATCGTCTACGGCATGCCCTATGAGGATTGGAAAGAGAAATATCAGGCGGAGGCAAGTGATGCCCAGAAAACCGCCTTTGAGCAGAACCGGCCCAAGGAATAGCTGCTGATCGACGGAAACGACTTGACGGGACGCCTTTCAATGGGCAGTTCACAGGCCGGAATTTTGCTGCCCGCTGGCAGCGACCGGCGAGGTCTTCGCCCGGATATAATGAACAGGGCTCAGATGCGGGCCGCCAATAAAGGATGAAATGATGGACGAAACAAGCACCACCGAAACCGTCGCCGCCGCAGAACTGCGCCAGTTCATCGAGCGCGTCGAGCGCCTCGAAGAAGAAAAGGCTGCCATTCAGGGTGATATCAAGGATGTCATGGGCGAGGCGAAGGGCCGTGGCTACGACACCAAGGCGATCCGCACCATCATCCGCCTGCGCAAGAAAGATGCCAACGAGCGCATCGAGGAAGAAACCATTCTTCAGACCTATATGGCCGCGCTCGGCATGGAATGATCGGCTGAAAATGCCTCAATGAAAAATCGCCGCTTTTGCGGCGATTTTTGTTTGTGCTTTTATCAGATTCAGCCGCGCGTACCCGCCAGCTTTTCCGAGAGGTCGACGGCTTCCTTGCGGGCGTCCTTGTCTGCGGGGTAGACCGCCAGATATTGTTCCCAGGCCTTCAGTGCCAGATCGTCGCGGTCTGAGGCTTCGAGGATGTTGGCAAGGCTTGCCAGCGCTGGAAAATAGCGCGGTTCCTTCTCCAGGGTCAGGTTGATGTCCGCCATCGCCTTGCGGGTATCGCCATCAGCGAAATGCACCATGGCGCGGCGATAGGGGGCCTGCACATAGTTCGGGTCGAGCAAAATCACCTGGTCGAGAAAATCATAGGCGGCCGCGTTACGCTTTTCGTCCGCCGCTTCACCTGCCCATTGCATCAGGAGATTGACCGTCGCGCTGCCGGAATCATTCCATTCGGCGGCGATCTGGTTGGCGATGCTGCGCGCCTTGACCGCGTTGCGCTCTTTTTTCAGCGATGCGAAAAGGGTGTCGATGGTTTTGGCGGGGGAAGGCGCGGCTTCTGCCGCAGCAGGCTGCTGTCCGTCCGCCGCATGACCAAGGGCGGCCATTCCGGGAATCAGGAGGCCGGCAAACAGGAAACCCTGAGCAAGAAGAATAGTCGTGCAAAAATGATTTGGGCGCATGAGTTAAAGCTTAACCCGGCTGCGCCCAATATCAAATGCAAACTTCTGCACTGTCAACAAAGTGATCCGCGCGTTCAATCACGAACCGCAATCGCGATCAATCAGCCCTGACGAGCCTTGAAACGCGGGTTCTGCTTGTTGATGATGTAAACGCGGCCCTTGCGGCGAACCAGGCGGTTATCGCGATGACGGGCCTTAAGCGCTTTAAGCGAATTCTTGATTTTCATTTTACTGGTCCGCAGTTTTGCATGGCTTTTGCCGTGCTATTCAAACAATCAAAAGCGCGCAACGGGGCGCGCTCTTTTCGGTTGGCAGGCAGATACCTGTTTGAGCCCTGCCTGTCAACACTTGGCCGTGCCTTTGCCCTAAAAGACTAGGCCTTTCCTGTGTGCAGAAGCTCGGTCACATGGCCCATCTTGCGGCCAGGCCTTGCTTCCGTCTTGCCATAGAGATGCACGAGACAGTCTTTTTTCGACAGCCATGCGGGCACGTCGTTGATGTCGTCGCCGATCAGATTGGTCATCACACAATCGGAATGGCGATCCGTGCTGCCAGGGGCAAGGTCCGACACGGCCCGGATATGCTGCTCGAACTGCGAGATCGCACAAGCCGCTTCCGTCCAGTGGCCGGTATTGTGGACACGCGGCGCCATTTCATTGGCAACCAGAGAACCATCCGGCAGGACGAAAAATTCAATACCGATGACGCCGACATACTCGAGCGCGGCGAGAAGCTTTTCGGCCGATTGCACGGCGACAGCCTTTGCGGCATCGGAAAGTGCTGCCGGCACCGTCGATGTGTGCAGAATGCCGTTCAGATGGACGTTTTCGGCCGGATCGTAACAGGTGACGGTACCGTCCTGGAAACGGGCGGCGATGATCGAAATTTCCCGCTCGAAGGCGACGAAACTTTCGAGGATCAGCGGCACGCCGCCGAGCGCCGCAAAGGCGCCTGTGAGGTTTTCGCCGCCCCGGAAGAGACGCTGGCCCTTGCCGTCATAACCCATACGGCGGGTTTTCAGCACACCCTTGCCGCCAAAGGCGGTCAAGGCAGCTTCCAGCTCGTCCTGGCTATCCACGGCGCGAAAATCGGCGGTCGGAATGCCGCAACCATTGAGGAAGCGTTTTTCCGTCAAGCGGTCCTGCGAGGCGCTGAGCGCCTGCGCCGGCGGGTAGACGGGCACGGAGGCGCTGAGTTTTTCGGCGGCTGCGACAGGCACGTTTTCGAATTCGTAGGTCACGACATCGCAGCGGCTTGCGAGTTCGGCAAGCGCCTTTTCGTCGTCATATTCCGCAACGATCTGGTCATTGCAAACCTGCGCGGCCGGACAATCGGCCTGCGGCTCCAGCACGATGGTGCGGTGGTTGAGGCGGGCCGCTGCCATGGCCAGCATCCGGCCAAGCTGCCCGCCGCCGATGATGCCGATGGTCAGGTTATTCGTCTTTGCCATCACGTTTTTCGTCACTGGGCGCTGTCCATCGGATATTCCGCGACGGCAGCCGACTGGCGGGCACGCCAGGCATCCAGCCGGTCGGCCAGGTCCTCGTCGCTGAGCGCCAGGACCGCAGCGGCCAGAAGGGCGGCATTGATGGCACCGGCCTTGCCGATGGCAAGCGTGCCGACGGGAATGCCGGCGGGCATCTGCACGATGGAATAGAGGCTGTCCTGACCGGACATGGTCTTCGACTGCACAGGAACCCCGAAGACCGGAAGCGGCGTCATGGCGGCCGTCATGCCGGGCAGGTGGGCGGCCCCGCCCGCACCGGCGATAATGACCTTGAAACCCTCGTCCTTTGCGCCATTGGCAAAGTCATAAAGCCGGTCCGGGGTGCGGTGGGCGGAAATGATGCGGGCTTCATATTCCACGTCGAGCGCATCCAGCGTATCGGCGGCGTTCTTCATGGTTTCCCAGTCGGACTGGCTGCCCATGATGATGGCGACGGGGGGCGTTTCTGCTGTCACGTAATCTCTCCGGCTCAGGCGATGATATCGGGAATGACCTGATCTTCGATCTGGGTCATCTTGTCCTTGACGGCCAGCTTCTTCTTTTTCATGCGCTGTATTCTCAACGCATCGCAGCTGGTCTGGATCATCGCGTTGATCGCCGCGTCATAATCCTCATGCTCCTGGCGCAGCCGCGCCAGCGTGAGCCTGATGTCCGCCTGGTCCTGATCGGGCATCTCGTCATCCCCATTTTATGCCGCCGGATCAGCTCCGGCGCGTATGTGATCGTTCACGAGCCTCTATCATCAAATCGCGGTAACGGGAAGTTATCCGTTGCGACCAAATTGCCCACATATTGCCTTCATTTCGCCTTCGACAAGCGGCGCGATCCATGTCACATTGCCGTCGTAAACCTGAAACTCCAGCGATGGAGAGCTGGAGGTAGGTTCAAAAAGGAAGGACGTGCCGCATGACCATTCAGGCTCATATTGCATCGCTCGAAAAGAAACACGGTGCTCTGGAGGAGGAGCTCGAGAGTATTCTTGCTTCCCCGTCGTCTGACGACAAAGAGATCGCGGACCTTAAGCGTCGAAAACTGCGCCTGAAGGATGAGCTGCAGAGGCTCAAGGCCTCAACGAGACATTGATTTATGCCAGATCGCCGGCCCTCGACAAATGAAGTGCCGGCGGTCTGAGCCTTTTGAGCTCTGGTGGCTAAAACCTGCTGCCAGAGCTTTTTATTGCCGGGTCTAGAACGGCAGTCCGTCCCACAGCAGTTTCAGCGCTGCAATCAGCGCCATGGAATACATTAACGGGTAGAACACGGCCGGTTTCAGATATTTCACCACCCTTGCACCGGCGAGCGTCGCCAGCATGGCCACCGGCAGCAGGCTGGCCGAGGTCTTGAGGTTGGTGGCGTCGAGCGCGCCGAGCGCGAAATAGGGGATGAGCTTGATCGCGTTCATGATGGCGAAGAAACGCACGCTCATGCCGGTATAGGTCTTTGGATCGAGCTTCAGCGGCAGAACATAGATCTGGAAAGGCGGACCGCCCGCATGGGCGACGAAGCTTGCATAACCCGACAGGCTGGACCAGAGCGTCGCGGCGGCCGGTCTTTGCGGTTTGGCCGGTATTTCCTGGCCTCTGCGGCTTTTGAAGCTCTCATAGAAATAACGCAGTACGAACAGGATCGTGACCGAGGCGACGACAAGGCGCATGGCATTTGCGGAAATGAGGCTGGATGTCGCCCAGCCGAGCGCGATGCCGGCGATGGCGCCGGGCAGCATGATGAGCAGCGTTTCTCGGTGGTTATGGTGTCGCCACGCCCAGAGAGCCACAAGATCCATGACGATCAGGATCGGCAGGAAGATCGCCGCCGCCTGTACAGGCGAAACGGCAAGCGCCATCAGCGGCACGCCCATCAGCGCCAGAGCGCCGCCAAGTCCCCCTTTGGAAAGGCCGACAAGCACGACTGCGGGGATGGCGACGAGATAAAAATGAAAATCGGTCAGCATGGATGTATGGTTGATCCTTTCGCCGGTCCGGTTTATCGGATTTGTCATATGAAAACGAGTGCAGATCGCGCCATAAGCGTCCTCTGCCTGAAATGGACGAAACGATGAGCATTGTTGAAGACCGTTGCCGCCTTGTCCTGATCGTTCCGCAAAGGGACGATGCGCAAAAGCAGGTGACAGAGGTGGAAGACGCATTGCGGGGCGGCGATGTCGCTTCGGTCATCATTCCGCAATACGGTCTGGATGACGCCGCTTTCCAGAAATGGGCCGAACTGATCGTGCCGATCGTCCAGGCGGCGGGTGCCGCCGCCCTCATCGCCGGCGACAGCCGCACGGCTAGCCGGGTGAAGGCGGATGGCCTGCATGTGGGGGGCAATGCCGAGGCGCTTGCCGAGGCGGTGGAAAACTTCACGCCGAAGCTGATCGTCGGCGGCGGCAATGCCGATGATCGCCACAAGGCGCTGGAAATGGGTGAGTCCAATCCGGATTATGTCTTTTTTGGAAAGCTGGAAGGCGACATCAAGCCGGAGGCCCATCCCAAAAATCTGGCGCTCGGGGAGTGGTGGGCGTCGATGATCGAAATCCCGGCCATCGTCATGGGCGGCACGGATCTGTCGTCAGTGGTTGCTGTTTCCGAAACCGGCGTGGAATTCGTGGCAATGCGCAGCGGTGTTTTCGACAATGCATCTGGCGCTGCCCAGGCTGTTTCCGAAATCAACGCTTTGCTTGACGAAAAAGCGCCACGGTTTGGCGGTTGATACAGGCGATGTTCATGCGCTCGGTTCCTCTCTGCCTTTCCGTTTCGCTGCTGGCGCTCGCTTTCGGTGCGCCCGCGGGTGTCGCCTTTGCCCAGTCGGGACCGCAGAGCGAAAGCAATGCCATGTCCCGCCAGCTGGAAAATGAGGCCCAGCCTACCCGACAGGGCCGGGTGCAATCGGAAGAGCAGAAGGATCTCGAGCCGTCTTCCGGCGTCAACGTTTATCAGCGCATGGGCGCGGATCTGCCCGCTCTGCCGCCGGAAAAGGAATTCAAAGGCCGGGTGGACGAAGCCTATGGCCATTTCCAGCGCGGTGAATATGTCCAGGCGCTCGACAAGGCGCTGACCCGCGCGCAGAACGGTGATGCGTCCGCACAGACGCTGGTGGCGGAAATGATGTCGCGTGGCCTCGGTATCGCCCGCGACGAAAAGACTGCCGCTTTCTGGTATCAGCAGGCGGCTGAGGGCGGCGATCCCGTCGCCATGTTCAAATTCGCGCTGATCCTGATGGAGGGCAAGTTCGTCACCCGTGACAAGGCGAAGGCCGACGATTTCATGCGACGTGCGGCGGAAGCAGGCAATGCCTCTGCCCAGTTCAACTGGGGCCAGATTCTGGTTTCGGAAAATCCCGGCGCCAAGGGGCTCTTGATGGCCTTGCCGTTTTATGAAAAATCCGCCGAGCAGGGCATTGCCGACGCGCAATATGCGGTGTCGCAGATCTACTGGTCGGTCAAGGATGTGCCGACCGAGAAAAAGGCCAAGGCGCGGGACTGGCTGATGCGGGCGGCAAAGGCTGGTTACGATACGGCGCAGGTCGATCTCGGCGTCTGGTTGGTCAATGGTTTCGGCGGTGAGCGTAATCTGGATGAGGGTTTTCGCTGGCTGTATGGCGCGGCACAGCGCGGTAATGTCGTGGCGCAGAACAAGGTGGCGCATCTTTACGTTCAGGCGCTCGGCACCCGGCCGGATCCGGTGGAGGCGGCCAAGTGGTATGTGCTTTCCCGGCGCGCCGGTTTGAAGGATCCGAGGCTGGAAGACTTCTATCTCGGCATCACCGACGAGCAGCAGAAAAAGGCGATCGAAGCGGCAAATCGTTTCCGTCCGACGTGAAGAGCCGCCTTTGCTTCGCCGCCGATATTCTCATTCGGGCTTTTTGCCTTGAATTTCCGCGCGTTTTGTGGTCTTGAACCGCAAACTTTCAATTCAAGAAAATAATGACGTGCCTGCCTGACAAGCTTCGGGCGGTTCGCAAGCTTTCCAGGAAACAACATCGATGGCCCGTTCAGCCCTTCTCAATGTCATGGTTCAGGCCGCCATCAAGGCGGGTAAATCTTTGTCGCGTGACTTCGGTGAAGTGCAGAACCTTCAGGTTTCGGTCAAGGGACCGAGCGACTTCGTTTCTCAGGCAGACCTCAAGGCCGAGAAGATCGTGCGCGAGGAGCTGATGAAGGCCCGCCCGACCTACGACTTCCTGGGCGAGGAAGGCGGCGAGGAAAAAGGCACGGATGGCGCGCATCGCTGGATCGTCGATCCGCTCGATGGCACCACCAATTTCCTGCACGGCATTCCGCATTTTGCGGTTTCGATCGCGCTGGAGCGGAACGGGGAAATTGTTGCCGGCGTGATCTTTAACCCGGCCACAGACGAACTCTACACCGCCGAGCGCGGCGGCGGCGCGTTCCTCAACGATCGTCGCATCCGCGTTGCCGCACGCAAGGTGCTGACTGATTGCGTCATCGGCTGCGGCGTGCCGCATCTTGGCCGTGGCAATCACGGCAAGTTCCTGGTCGAGCTTCGCCATGTCATGGGCGAAGCGGCCGGCATCCGCCGTATGGGCGCAGCGTCGCTTGATCTCGCTTATGTCGCGGCCGGCCGTTTCGACGGTTACTGGGAAGCAGACCTTTCACCCTGGGACGTAGCCGCAGGTCTGGTGCTGATTCGTGAAGCCGGCGGCTTCGCGTCGGACGCCAAGGGCGGCACGGATATCTTCGGAACCGGCAGTGTTGCTGCAGGTAACGAATATATCCACAAGGCACTCGTCGAGGTCGCCAACCGCCCGATACCGGGTCGCTGATGCATTTTCGGCAGATAACCTGCCGTTTTCAGCAAGTTTTAGACGCCCGGTGAATTTTCGCCGGGCGTTTTCGTTTTCCGTTGCCGGGTACTCATCCATTTTCCTAAAATGCCTGTGACGAAAGACCGGCTTTTCGCTTCAAATCGTCGCAATTTTCAAATAGCTTCCGCTTGATACGTGACCAGAGGGAATGCGAACGTTATGGCGGATTCGGAGCTGCTCGATCTTGGTGTCGAGAAACCGGTGACCACGCGGCAATACAGCCACAAGCTGTCCAGCCCCACACCCTTTCTCTGGACGATGGTTCTGTTCCTGATCCTCGTCGGCTTTCTGGCGGCCATTCTCTATCGGCAGGCGCACACCGCCTTCATGACCAATCCGGGGCTCAACGGCTTCATTCTCGGCGTGCTCGTCATCGGCATCATCCTTGTCTTTACGCAGACCATGAGCCTGCGTTCGGAAGTCCGCTGGTTCAACGCCTTCCGCGCCGCCGGCAGCGTCGAAAAGGTCGGCCGTGCACCAAAACTGCTGGCGCCGATGAGCACGCTGATCGGTAAGCGTGGCGAAGTCCGGCTTTCCGGTGTCACGCAGCGGACGATCCTCGATTCCATTGCGACGCGCCTTGATGAATCGCGTGACACATCGCGTTATCTCGTTGGCCTTCTGGTGTTTCTCGGTCTGCTCGGCACCTTCTGGGGCCTGATCGGCACCATCGGCGCCATCAGCAATGTCATCCAGTCGCTCGATCCGAGTGCTGGCGACAGCAACGATATTCTGAGCTCGCTCAAGGCCGGTCTCACCGCGCCGCTGGCAGGCATGGGAACGGCCTTCTCCTCCTCGCTACTCGGTCTGTCGGGTTCGCTTATTCTCGGTTTTCTCGATCTTCAGGCCGGCCGTGCGCAGAACCGTTTTTACACCCAGCTGGAAAACTGGCTGTCGTCGGTAACGGATACCTCGGTCGAGGGGCCGAGGGAGTTCAGTGCCGCGGAGCCGGGCGCCGTGGTCAGCACCGAACGGTCGCTGGCGGCGATGACCAGCCTTGCCGAGGGCATTCAGGGCCTCGTCAAGAACATGCGCAGCGAACAGCAGATGCTGCGGGACTGGATCGAGGCGCAGCAGGAAGAATCGAAATCGCTCCGCCGCACGCTCGATCGGCTGTCGGCGCGGATCGATGGGGACACGAAATCCCCCGGACGTACCCGGCACGATAACGGGAGCGAGTAGCCATGGCGCTTGCGCGCAATCGCCGCCGCGACAGGGGTGTGGACTATTGGCCGGGTTTCGTCGATGCGCTGTCGACGCTGCTCATGGCCATCATGTTTCTGCTGACAGTTTTCGTGCTGGCGCAATTCGTGCTGTCGCGGGAAATTACCGGTAAGGACGAGGTGCTGACCCGCCTTAATAGCCAGATTGCCGAATTGACCGAGCTTCTGGCGATGGAAAAGGGCAACAAGCAGGATATCGAGGACGCACTGGCGAGCCTGCAATCCACGCTTGCGGCGTCGGAAAACGAGCGTTCGCGCCTGCAGTCACTTCTCGATGCGGGTTCGGGCAACAATGCCAGCGCCAATGCCCGGATCGGCAGCCTGACCGGCGAGCTGGACGAGCAGCGGCAGGCGAACTCCCGCGCCTCCGCGCAGATCGAATTGCTGAACCAGCAGATCGCGGCGCTGAGGGCGCAGATCGCTTCCGTCGAAGCCGCCCTGCAGGCATCGGAGGCCAAGGATACCTCGTCCCAGGTCAAGATCGCGGATCTGGGCCGCCGCCTCAATGTCGCGCTGGCGCAGCGCGTGCAGGAACTGAACCGTTATCGCTCGGACTTCTTCGGGCGGCTGCGGGAAATCCTCTCCGACCGCGAAAACATCCGCATCGTCGGGGACCGTTTCGTCTTTCAGTCGGAGGTACTGTTTCCTTCCGGCGGCAATGACCTCAACCCGGAAGGGCAGGCGGAAATGGCGAAGCTGGCGACCGCGTTGCTCGATCTTGCCAAGGAAATCCCGGCGGAGATCAACTGGGTGCTGCGCGTGGATGGCCATACGGATAATGTCCAGCTTACTGGTTCCGGCCGCTACCGCGACAATTGGGAGCTTTCTTCTGCCCGCGCGACATCGGTGGTGAAATTCCTGATTTCCAAGGGCGTACCGGCAAACCGGCTGGTTGCCGCCGGTTTCGGCGAATATCAGCCGATTGCGGAAGGTGACTCACCGGAAGCGCGCCAGCAGAACCGCCGCATCGAACTCAAGCTGACCGAGCGCTGAATTACGGGCCCGCATCATGGCCGTTGCCTTCTGGCGAAAGTAAATTTACGTTCGCGTAAAAGTAATTCCGTCATATCTGGGAGGGGCGATGGAACGCTATGATGTGATTGTCGTCGGCGCGGGGCTTGCGGGGCTGGTGGCGGCCACCGAGGCGGCTGAGCGTGGTTTCAGCGTCTGTGTTGTGGATCAGGAGGGGGAACAAAATCTCGGAGGCCAGGCCTTCTGGTCGCTGGGCGGGCTGTTTTTCGTCGATAGTCCCGAGCAGCGCCGGATGCGGGTGCGCGACAGCCTCGATCTGGCCCGGCAGGACTGGTTTGGTTCGGCCGGTTTCGATCGCCCCGAGGACCATTGGCCGCGCCGTTGGGCTGAGGCCTATCTCGATTTTGCCGCTGGTGAGAAACGCGAATGGCTGCACCGCATGGGCATGCGCTGGTTTCCCGTGGTTGGCTGGGCTGAGCGTGGTGGTTCTTTGGCAGATGGTCACGGCAATTCCGTTCCGCGCTTTCATGTTACATGGGGCACCGGTCCCGGCGTGCTGGCGCCGTTCGTCAAGAAAGCGGAGGAGATGGCGGCAAGCGGTCGATTGACCTTCCGTTTCCGCCATCAGGTCGACCGTCTGGAAACGACCGATGGTCGTATTACTGGCATTTCAGGCGTCGTGCTCGCCGCTGATCCGGTTCTTCGTGGTCAAAAAAGCAGCCGTGAGCTTAAGGGCGACTTCCGTTTTTCTGCCTCCGCGATCATCGTCAGTTCCGGCGGCATCGGTGGCAATCAGGAACTGGTGCGGCGCAACTGGCCGGTGGAGCGGCTGGGCAGACCGCCGGAAAATATGGTCTGTGGCGTGCCCGCTCATGTGGATGGCCGCATGATCGGCATTACCGAGATGGCGGGCGGAACCGTCATCAATCGGGATCGCATGTGGCACTATACCGAGGGCGTGAAGAATCACGATCCGATCTGGCCGAACCACGGTATCCGTATTCTGCCAGGCCCGTCATCCTTCTGGTGCGACGCGGATGGCAACCGGCTGGATGCTCCCGCCATGCCGGGCTTCGATACGCTCGGTACGCTGAAGATGCTGGGCGAGCGTGGCAGCAGCCACAGCTGGTTCATTCTGACCAAGGCGATCATCAAGAAGGAATTCGCGCTCTCAGGCTCCGAGCAAAATCCTGATCTGACGGGCAAGGATGTGCGGCTGCTGTTGAAGCGGCTGGGCAAGGAGCCACCGGGGCCGGTGCGGGCTTTCATGGAGCGGGGCGAGGATTTTGTCGTTCGCGACACGCTGGAGGAGCTGGTGGCGGAAATGAATGCCATCGGCGGCGATCGGCTCAACATTGATCACATCCGCCGACAGATAGAAGCGCGTGACCGCGAAATCGAAAACGGCTTCAGCAAGGATGCGCAGGTAACGGCGATCCATGGCGCGCGCCGTTATCTCGGTGACCGTTTGATGCGGACGGCGAAACCGCACCGGCTGCTTGACCCGGCGATGGGGCCGTTGATTGCCGTGCGCCTGCATGTGCTGACGCGCAAGACGCTCGGAGGCCTGCATACCGACCTTGAGGCGCGGGTGCTGGATGCCACGGGTCAACCGGTGCCGGGACTTCATGCCGCCGGTGAGGTCGCCGGTTTCGGCGGCGGCGGCATGCATGGTTACAACGCGCTGGAGGGCACATTCCTTGGCGGCTGCCTGTTTTCAGGCCGCGTTGCGGGACGCAAGGTGCTGGGCTAGAGCAGTTCCTGTGAACACCAGTTCACCCTCATTGCCCTAACTCTTTGTTCTGCGCATTTCCGGACGTAAAACCAAGTACAGTTTTGCTGGAAATACTCCAGATCAGGCCTGAGCGCGCAATTCATCCGGTCCGGTCTGGAATTGCAGCCGGGCGAGGCGGGCATAAAGGCCATTCTGGCGAATGAGGCTCTGATGCGTGCCTTCCTCGATGATACGGCCTTCATCCATCACCAGAATGCGATCGGCCTTCAGCACGGTGGCGAGGCGATGGGCAATAACGATGGTGGTGCGGGTTTTCATCAGCTCATCAAGCGCCTTCTGCACCAGCGTTTCGCTTTCCGCATCGAGCGCCGAGGTCGCTTCATCAAGCAGCAGGATTGGTGCATCGCGCAGAATAGCGCGGGCGATGGCGATGCGCTGCCGCTGGCCACCCGACAGCGTCACACCCCGCTCGCCCACCTGCGTATCGTAACCATCGCCGAGACGCTCGATGAAGCCGTCGGCCTGCGCGGCGATGGCGGCGGCGCGCACGTCCTCGCGTGTCGCTTCGGGCCGGCCAAATGCGATATTATCGTGGATGGAGGAGGCGAAGATCGCGACATCCTGCGGCACGATGGAGAGCCGTGCGCGAAGATCGGCAAGGCTGACGTTGCGGATATCCACGCCATCGATGGTGATGCGGCCCTGCTGCGGATCGTAAAACCGCATCAGCAGCGAAAAGACCGTGCTTTTGCCGGCGCCGGAAGGTCCAACGATGGCGACGGTTTCGCCGGCGGCGACCTTCAAGGAGAGGCCGGAGACAATCGGCCGCCCTGTTGCGAGTGGATAGACGAAGTCGACATTGTCGAACTCCGCCTCGCCCCGCGGTGGTTGCGGCATGGCGACGGGGGCTGCGGGCTCTGCAACGGGTGAGCGTTCATTCAGAAGCTCGGAAAGCCTTTCAGCCGCGCCGCCCGCCTGGGCGAGTTCACCCCAGACTTCCGAAAGCTGGCCGAGGCCACTGGCTGCGATGACGGAATAAAGCACGAACTGGCCAAGCGTACCCGCGGTCATGCTGCCCGCCAGAACGTTCTGCGCGCCATACCAGAGAATGCCGACAACGCTGCCGAAAACGAGAGCGATTGCGACGGCAGTCAGGACGGAGCGCGCGCCGATCGCCGCGCGTGCGCCCTGATAGGCGGCTTCCACGGAGGCGCCGTAACGGGCATTCGCCAGCACCTCGGCATTGAAGGACTGCACGGTGCGGCTCGCCGCGATCGTTTCCGAAGCATAGGCGGCGGAATTGGCCAATGTATCCTGCGTGGTGCGGGAGCGGGCGCGAACGGACCGCCCGAAGGCGATCAGCGGAAAAACGATGAAGGGAATGGCAAGCAGCGCAAGGCCGGAAAGGCCGGGGCTGGTATAGATCATCATCGCCACAGCACCGCAGCACATGATGATGTTGCGCAGCGCGACCGAGGCGGAGGAGCCGAAGGCGGAACGAATCTGCACCGTATCGGCGGTCAGCCGCGAAGTGAGCTCGCCCGATCGATTGCTATCGAAAAATTGCTGTGACAGCGTGGTGAGGTGGGCAAATACATCGCGGCGCAGATCGGCGACGACCCTTTCGCCTATGGTCATCACGTAATAATAGCGCATGGCGCTGGCGAGCGCGAGGACAACGGCAATCGCCAGAAGCATGGCGAAATAGCTGTTGATCATGCCACCATCCGGCGTCTGGAAACCGTGATCGATGATACGGCGAACGGCAAGCGGCAGAGCCAGTGTTGTGGCGGAGGAAAGTACAAGCGCAAAAAGGGCCGCCGCCATCAGGCCACGATACCGCCTGAGATAGGGAAACAGGCCAAGAAGCGGCTTCAGGCTTCTCTGTTTCGCCGCTTTCTGCTCGTCAATGTCTGCCACGTCCTCTATGCTCCTCGTTCAGTGCCTTTTTTGGGCCTTTAGCGGGTGAATTTCCGGCATCCGGTAAAATTCCAGCCCTTGCGGCCATCTCCTTTCACAAGGGGATAGCAGGCTCTTGTTATCTGGGCGACCTTCATGTATAGGCTCCGCATCGAATTGGGAAGCCATAGCCCATCTGGTCTATGGCTTCATTTATTGAAATGGCTCAGTTGACGCAATTGCGGCAAATGGACCGCATGTCACTTAACCAGGAAGATTGTCATGAAGGCTGATATCCATCCCGCTTATCACACGATCAAGGTCGTCATGACCGATGGCACCGAATACGAAACCCGCTCTACCTGGGGTTCGGAAGGCGCAGTCATGAACCTTGAAATCGACCCCAAGTCCCATCCGGCATGGACGGGCGGCAACCAGCAGCTTATGGACCGTGGTGGTCGCGTTTCCAAGTTCAACAAGCGTTTCGGCGGCCTCGGCCTCTGATTCCTTGCGGACGGATTGTTTAAAAAAAGCCCGGTTTTACCGGGCTTTTTTGTTGCCTGCTTTTCGCTGCGGTATTAGTGACTGTAACGGCCAAAACAAAAAAGCAGGCCGGTGAGCCTGCTTTTCAAATCGTCCGGATATAGTCGTCTTTTCTCAGTTGATCGAGAAAGCCGTGCGCAGCAGGTTGAGCTGCGCTTGTACGCTGTTTTCGTTGTCTGGCACCTTGGTCGCTTCCGCTGGGCGATAGATTTCGCGATCGAGCAGTGCGACGCGGTTCTGGAGGCGCAGCGACCGTTCGATAAGGTCGCGGAAGGATTCCGGCAGGTCGTTCCAGCCGGGCGCGTTGCGGTCAACGTTGAAGCTGTCGAGCCGCACCTTGTTTTTTTCGCTCAGAACCTGATCGCGCGTCATTTCGCCATTGTTGACAGCCCGCTGCAAAAGCAGCCAGGATGCCATCTGCATCAGACGGGTAGTAAGGCGCATCGATTCCGCCGCATAAAGGACAGATGCCATGCGCGGCAGAACCTTGGAAGCCGTGCGGCCGCCGCCATCGAGATAGCTTGCCGTTTCCTCGACCAAGGTCATGCCTTCAGTATAGAGGGTCTTGAACTGGTTGGAAGCAGCCGCGCGACCCGCAAAGCTTATGGTATTTAAAACCTGTTCCGACATTTTCTTTAAATCCCTGCTCACGCACCACACTGTCAGGCAACGACGACCGGGATATTTTGTTCCGGCCTTTAGTGTTTTCAGGATGGTATCTTTACCTGAAATGCGCAAGGCAATTATTAAAGAAGGGTTAATACCCACAGTTTTACGAATTCCGGCGACCGGCAAAAAAAGAGCCGCGAAAGCGGCTCTCAAGGTAAAACAGGGAGAAAAATCAGACCAATTCGCCGTATGGAGAAGATGCCTGAGGTCCAGAAGAACTGGACATGTATAGTAATCTCTCAGAAAGCTTAATTTTTGGTTAATGGTAAACGAAAGACTGCGCCAGAATCTTTAATCTGGTTAGCGTTTACACTCCCGGCATGTCGTTCGGCCGGTCTTGCCCCAGTTTATTAAAGCCTCAGGTCAGGAGCGAAACAGGTTCTCCGCCGCCTGTCTGCCAGCGGACTTCCTTTTTTTCTCGTCCTCAAGCCTGGCAATTTCTGCCCGCAAAAGTTCGATTCGATCGCTCAACTCGTCCACCGAAAGAAGGCTGAGATCGCTGCCGATTTCATGTCCGCGGGGTTTCTGCGGACGATCATCATCAAAGAGGCTCATATGCCTGCTCCTTTTTCCACATAGTCGCCGTCGTCGCCTGGATATTGCGGCGCGCGCGGGTCAAGCGCAATACTCTCCGGCGTTACCAGCGGCGAGGGCGTCGTTGGCATCATCGTCGAGAAATTGTCCTTTTCCGCGGTCGAAAGGGCGGCACGCTGGCGGCTTCTGATGATGGCATAGGCCGTTATCAGCACATGGGCGACGGCCGTCACGAAGAAGAGCGCATAGGGGCCGGAATAGGTCATGACCGCGCCGCCAAGCGTCGGGCCGATGATGGTGCCGATGCCGTAAAGCAGCAACAACCCGCCGGATACCTTGACGAAGTCTTCCGATGCCGCAAAGTCGTTGGCATGGGCCACCGCGATGGGATAGAGCGCGTTGGCAGCGGCACCGTAAATGGCGATCATGGGGATGAGCACATAGACTTCGTGCGGCTGCACGGCTGCAACGGCAAGGCCCGCGACCGCGCCTAACCCCGCCAGTCCGGCAAGGACGTATCGGCGGTCTATCCGGTCCGAAAGACGACCCGCCGGGAACTGGGCAAGCGCGCCAACGAAGATCGTAACGGAAACCATGATGGCGATCATGGTTGGGTCCAGCCCCGCCCTTGCGCCGAAGACGGCACCGAGCGTGCCGTAAGCGCCGTTGGCGATGCCGATCATCAGGATGCCGACGAAGGAGACCGGCGAGTTGCGATATAGGGCGGGTAGATCCAGCTTGACCTTCTGCAAGGGCTGGGGGCTGGCAGCCTTGGAGAGCGTCGCCGGCAGAATGGCGATGCAATAGATGATACCGCAGATCATGAACAGCGAGGTATTGCTGACATCGCCCATCGGCACGATCATCTGCCCCGCCACGACGCCAAGCAGGGTGATGGCGATATAGAGGGAAAAGATCATGCCGCGGCTCTCATTGGTCGCGCGTTCGTTCAGCCAGCTTTCGATGATCATGGAGGTGCCGGCCGTGCAGAAGCCGGTGAGGGCGCGCAGTGTGATCCACCAGACGTCATCGACGACGAGGCCGGTCATCAGCACCGTCAGGCAGACGAGCGCGACGAAGGAACCAAACGCCCGCACATGCCCCGCGCGGCGCACGATGGCCGGGGCGACGAAGCAGCCGATGACAAAGCCTGCCGCCCAGGAGGTGCCGAGGAAGCCCAGAATCTCATTGGAGTAACCCTCCGCCGAGCCGCGCATCGGCAGGATGAGGCCCTGAAGGCCGTTGCCGAGAAAAAGAAACAGAGTGCTGGATAAAAGAGCGAATACGGGTAGAAGATTTCTGCTCATGAAGACACTCTCATGCGTTCGGACGGACGGTCGGACAGGCCATTGAACGGGGTTACCCGAATGAGTTGCACTCTTCTGGTGAACGGTAAAAATGTCCAGCCTGTGACGATGCAGAAATAAAGAAAAGGCTCAATAAATGACGAAGGCGATCGGCCTTTTTTTACTGCTGGCCATGGTGGTCCAGATCATCCGGCCTTTGGGCTTGCCGGGCCTTAAGAAAAGAGGCGATTGCTGGAAAATTGCGGTTGCCGCCTTTGTCATCTGGTCGGCGACGCTGCTTCTGCGGCCGTAAAGAAAAAGCCGCCCATCGGGGCGGCTTCAATTGCACAATTTGCCTGTGAGCGATAGCTCAGGCTGCCTTTTCGAGCTCCTGTTTCCAGTTGCCCTTGGCGGCAAGGCTGTTCATGGCGGCGCGGTGCGTGAAGGCACGCTGGCCGGCGGCGACGTTTTCCGATTTGCCGCCCCAGGTCTTGAGAGCGGTATCCTGAAGAGCGCGGCCGTAGGAATAGGTCAGCGACCAGGGCAGGTCGTAACCGGCATTCATGGCGGAGAGATGCGCCGTAGCTTCTTCGGAGGACTGGCCGCCGGAAAGGAAGGCGATGCCCGGAACGGCAGTTGGTACCGTCGCCTTCAGAACCTTGACGGTCTTTTCCGCCACTTCCTCGACCGAAGCCTTGCGAGCGTTCTTGCCATCGATGATCATGTTCGGCTTGAGGATCATGCCTTCGAGGTTGACGCGGGCATCGAACAGATCCGCAAACACGGTCTGGAGAACCCATTGCGTGACTTCGGCGCAGCGGTCGATGTCATGCGTGCCAGGCTCGCCGTCCATCAGCACTTCCGGCTCAACAATCGGCACGATATCGGCCTGCTGGCAGAGGGCAGCATAACGGGCAAGAGACTGGGAGTTTGCCTTGATCGAGCCCCAGCTCGGACGCTGCTCACCGATGGTGATGACGCCGCGCCACTTGGCGAAACGCGCGCCGGCTTCATGATACTTGCGCAGGCGCTCATAAAGGCCATCAAGGCCTTCGGTGATGAATTCATGCGGGTGGAAAGCCATCGGCTTGGCGCCGATATCCACCTTGATGCCCGGCAGGCTGCCGGCGGCCTTGATGATATCAACGAAAGGCGTGCCATCGGCAGCCTTCTGGAAAAGGGTTTCTTCATAAAGAATGACGCCGGAGATGTACTTCTTCATGGCGTCGTCAGAGCGGAACAGCATTTCGCGATAATCGCGGCGGGCGGTCTCGGTGGATTCCAGGTTGATGCTGTCGAAACGCTTTTTGATCGTTCCTGTGGATTCATCGGCTGCGAGCAGGCCCTTGCCGTCGGCAACCATTTTGATGGCGATGTCTTCGAGACGTTCGGTCATTTGCTATTCTCCCAAGGCACAATAAATTTCCGATAACAGAAGTTCCAGGGCAGGGAAATGGCACGCTAACTCATTGAAACGATTGAAATGATTTCAATCGTTTGAAACTTTTCCTCCCGGTGCCACTTACCAAAAAACAAGGCCGGACAAGCATCGCTTGTCCGGCCTTTTGTCAGGCAAGTAAGATGAGTTTACTTGGCAGTGGTCAGGATGGCAACGCCTGGCAATTCCTTGCCTTCCATCCATTCAAGGAAGGCGCCGCCCGCCGTCGAAATATAGGTGAAATCGTCCGAAACACCGGCATGGTTGAGTGCAGCGACGGTGTCGCCGCCACCGGCAACGGAAACGAGCTTGCCGGCCTTGGTGCATTCCGCAGCGTGTTTTGCCGCCGCCACGGTTGCCGCATCGAAGGGTTCGATTTCGAAGGCGCCGAGCGGGCCGTTCCAGACCAGCGTTTCCGCCCGCGAAATCCAGGCCTTGATGCTTTCAACCGATTTCGGACCGACATCGAGAACCATGGCGTCGGCGGGAATGGCGTTGATATCGACAATTTCATTGGCCGCGCCGGCCGTGAATTCGCGGGCGACGACGCCGTCTTCCGGCAGGACGATAGCGCAACCGGATGTCGCTGCCTCGATCATGATCTGCTTTGCGGTCTCTGCCAGATCGTGCTCGCAGAGCGACTTGCCGACATTGGTGCCGCGGGCGGCGAGGAAGGTGTTGGCCATGCCGCCGCCAATGACGAGGGCATCGACCTTCTTGACGAGGTTCATCAAGAGATCGATCTTGCTCGAAACCTTGGCACCGCCGACGATGGCGACGACCGGGCGAACGGGCTGGCCGAGGCCTTTTTCCAGCGCCTCAAGCTCGGCCTGCATGGTGCGGCCGGCATAAGCGGGCAGATGCCGCGCCAGGCCCTCGGTGGAGGCGTGGGCACGGTGAGCGGCGGAGAAGGCGTCGTTCACATAGATATCGCCATTCGCGGCCAGTTCTTCGACGAAGGCGGGATCGTTCTTTTCCTCGCCCTTGTGGAAGCGGGTGTTTTCCAGCAGCAGAATATCGCCATCATTCATTTTTGCGACCGCATCCGCTGCAGGGGCACCGATGCAGTCCGTTGCGAAGGAAATGGCGTGATCCAGCACGTCCTCGACCGTGGGGACAATCTGGGAAAGCGACATCTCAGCGACGGGTTCACCCTTTGGGCGGCCGAAATGGGCGAGCAGAATGACTTTTGCGCCCTTTGAAGAGAGTTCCAGAATGGTCGGCGCAACGCGTTCGATACGGGTTGCGTCCGTCACCTTGCCATCCGCGACCGGCACGTTGAGATCAACGCGGACGAGAACGCGCTTTCCGGCAATGTCGTTAAGGTCGTCGATGGTCTTGAAAGCGGGCATGGGTCGATCCTGATTTGTTGCGAGTTCGGGACGGACCATACTATGCCTGATTGCCGACGCAAGCCGGTCAGGCCTCATTTTCTGTCACCGTCTTCGCAGGTGCGGAAACGCCCTCGCCGGCATCGGCGGAACGCAACTGACGCCGTTGTGCCAGATGCGTGCGCGCACGGCGGAGGATGTCCGAAAAGCTGATGAAAATCGGCAGGCCGATGGCGGGTTCGACAGGTTCCAGCGAGATGCCGACGCCGGTGATTGCTTCTTGTTCGTCCAGCGCCCGGACGATGAGAACGAGGGGGCCGAGGCGCACCCGGTCGGCATAACCCGCCTTGCCGGCAAGGCGCGTCTCGATGAGTTCAGCGATGGTCATGGCGTGCTCGGCGGGCGAAATGAGGCCGGGGCCGTAGGCAGCCTCCATTTCTTTCGCAGGGCGCGAAGGCGAGATCGTAAAGATACCGAAGAAATCGGCGTCGTCATCGGCAACGGGCAAGGCGCTGGCGAACAGTCTGTCGATCAGGCGGGTGTAGTTCGGCGCGATAAACAGATAGACGAGATCGTTTTCGCGCAGCCGCCCGGCATATTGGTAACGGATCGACTTGCCGTCTCGCACCACCAGTGATGGCATCGCCCAACGGGGAATGCGCTCACCCTGCATGATGGCGCTGCCTTTGGCCACGCGGTAGGAAATCAGCTCGTGATTGGCGGTGCCGGGAAGATCGACCTCCAGCTTGTCCACCTCGCCCATGCGCGGTGGCACGATCAGCCCGAGCCTCGTCGCCACCGGCTTGATTGTCCAGCCCTGCACGAGAAGCGATACCAGAACGATGATGAAGGCGGCGTTGAAATAAATCTGCGCATCGTCCAGTCCGCCGAGGATGGGCATGATGGCGAGCAGGATGGAAACCGCGCCACGCAGGCCGACCCACGCCACGAAGGAGGTCTCCTGCTGGGTATAGTTGAAGGGCATCAGGCTCAGCCACACCGCGAGCGGGCGGGCGACGAAGATCAGGAAAAGCGCAAGCAAAACGGCCGGAATGGCGATTGCCGGAAATTGCGACGGCGTGGCGAGCAGGCCGAGCATCAGGAACATGATGATCTGGGCAAGCCAGGTCAGCCCTTCATGGAAACGGCGGATGGTTTCCTTGGCGAATATCCTGCGGTTGCCGGCAACGATGCCGGCCACATAGACCGCGAGAAATCCGCTGCCGCCAATTGCGCCGGTGAAGGAGAAAACGAGCAGCGCCAGCGCCAACACGAAGATCGGCGCCAGCCCACGGTCGGCGGCGAAGCGATTGACGACGGTGGCGATCATGAGACCACCGAGCAGGCCGAAAATCACGCCGAGTCCCATTTCCTCGATGAAGAGCAGCAGGAAACCGCTGTCGATGCCGGCGAGACCCTGACCCTTGGCGACGATCTCGACCAGCGCAACGGTGAGAAAGATGGCCATCGGATCGTTGGTGCCGGATTCCACCTCCAGCGTTGAACGCACCTGATCACGGATATGGATGCCGCCGATTCGCAGCAGGAAGAATACGGCCGCCGCATCCGTGGAGGCGACGATGGCGCCGAGCAGCAGGCCCTCCAGCCAGGAAAGCCCGAGCAGCAGAGCAGCGGCCCCTGCAAAGAACACGGATGTGAGGATGACACCGACAGTTGCGAGGGCGACGGCGGGTGCCGCAGAAAGCCGGAAGGATTGCAGGGAGGTGCCGAAGCCGGAGTCGAAAAGGATGACGGCAAGTATGAGTGAGCCGAGCATATAGGCGAGCGGATTATTGGTGAATTCGATGCCGAGGCCATCCACACCCGCCGCGAGGCCGATAACAAGGAAGAGCAACAACAGCGGCGCGCCGAAGCGGAAGGCGATAAGACTGGAAAAGGCCGCGACGAGAACCAGAACAGTTGCGACCAGCAACAGAAGATAAAATGATTCCACGTCCACCGCCTCTTTCACACCGCGCCGGCCGCCGCAACGAATGCTCTGCACGTCCGCAGTCAATGCGCCACGGGTTGCGGTCTGTCAGCGCTATCTGGGTGGCGTTGAAAGGCGACGCAAGGCGGGGTGTATCGAAAGATACGGCAGGGCCGAAGTGCATTGCGCACGACCATTATCCCTGTCCCTCTTGTCCGTTTCAAAATGGACCAGACAAAGGCAGGAAATTGAAAACTTGGCGGCATGGGGGAGGAAAATCGAGAATAAAAAATCCGGCGGGATTGCTCCCGCCGGACCTGCTTTGATCGATGCGTTTTGCTTAGATGGTCTTCGCGAAGGCGACGGCCGTGTCCGACATGCGGTTGGAGAAGCCCCACTCGTTGTCGTACCAGGACAGAACGCGCACGAAATTGCCTTCCATCACCTTGGTCTGGTCGATCGCGAAGATCGAGGAATGGCTGTCGTGGTTGAAGTCGCGGGAGACCAGCGGCTCCTCGGTGTAGCCGAGGATGCCCTTGAGCTTGCCGTTGGAAGCGGACTTTATCGCTTCGTTGACTTCCTCAACCGTCGTGTCGCGCTTGGCGATGAACTTGAAGTCGACGACCGAAACGTTCGGGGTCGGAACGCGGATCGACGTGCCGTCCAGCTTGCCCTTAAGGTGCGGCAGAACGAGGCCAACGGCCTTGGCCGCACCGGTCGAGGTCGGGATCATGGACAGGGCTGCGGCGCGGGCGCGATACAGATCCTTGTGCATGGTGTCCAGTGTCGGCTGGTCGCCCGTGTAGGAGTGGATCGTCGTCATGAAGCCATGATCGATGCCAATGACGTCATCGAGAACCTTCACGACCGGCACGAGGCAGTTGGTGGTGCAGGAAGCGTTGGAAATGACCAGATGGTCCTTCGTCAGCTGGTCGTCGTTGACGCCGAAGACGACGGTCAGGTCAGCGCCGTCAGCCGGTGCCGAAACGATGACGCGCTTGGCGCCGGCCGTCAGGTGAGCGGCAGCCTTGTCGCGGGCGGTGAAGATGCCCGTGCATTCGAGCGCGATGTCAACGCCGAGTTCCTTGTGCGGCAAGGTTGCCGGATCGCGAACAGCCGTGACCTTGATCGGCTTGCCGCCGCCAACGATGATGGTGTCACCTTCGACTTTGACGTCAGCCGGGAACTTGCCGTGGATCGAATCGTAGCGCAGCAGGTGAGCGTTGGTTTCAACCGGCCCGAGATCGTTGATGGCAACGACTTCGATATCGGTACGGCCGGATTCGACGATGGCGCGCAGAACATTGCGGCCGATACGGCCGAAGCCGTTAATGGCAACTTTTACAGTCATTTACAGTCTCCCGAACAAGATATGTGCTTGGTCTATGCGGAATGTGAGGGCCTTGGGAGCCCTCATGCAAGTTTTGCCTCGACTGCGGCGACGACGGCTTCCGCCGTGATGCCGAAGTGCTTGAAGAGATCCTTCGCCGGTGCAGAGGCTCCAAAGGAGTGCATGCCGACGAAAGCGCCGTCATTGCCGATGAAGTAATCCCAGCCCTGGCGGATGGCGGCTTCCACCGCGATCTTGACCGGAGCCTTGCCGATGATGGCGTTGCGATAGGTTTCCGGCTGTTCCTTGAAGAGTTCGAAGCAGGGAACGGAAACGACGCGGGCGGAAACACCCTTGTCCTTCAGCGTCGCAGCAGCTTTCAGCGCCACTTCGACTTCCGAACCGGAAGCGAAGATCGAAACCTTGGCGTCGCTGGCGGAGACGAGTTCGTATGCGCCGTAAGCGGACAGGTTCTTCTCTTCATATTCCTTGCGCGAAGGCGTGAGATTCTGGCGGGTAAGCGCCAGTGCGGACGGACGGTGCTTTTGCTCGAGAGCCAGCTGCCAGCATTCCGCCGTCTCGGTTTCATCCGCCGGGCGGAAGACGAGCAGGTTCGGAATGGCGCGCAACGCTGCGATCTGCTCGACCGGCTGGTGGGTCGGACCATCTTCACCGACGCCGATGGAATCGTGCGTCAGAACGTGGACGACGCGGATGCCCATCAGTGCTGCAAGGCGGATCGACGGACGGCAATAATCCGAGAAGATCAGGAAGCCACCGGCATAGGGGATGAGACCGCCGTGGAGAGCGATACCGTTCATGGCCGCAGCCATGCCGTGCTCGCGGATGCCGTAATGCAGGTAACGGCCGGAGAAGTCCGTCGGCGTGATCGACTTCATCTGGCTGGTCTTGGTGTTGTTGGACGGCGTCAGGTCAGCCGAACCGCCGACCATTTCCGGCAGGATGCCGTTGATGACTTCGAGCGAATCTTCCGAGGCCTTGCGGGTGGCAACCGTCGGGTTGTTCTCGATGATCTTTTTCTTGAAGGCATCGATGGAGCTGTCGAAGTTGCCGGGCAGGTCGCCGGCAAAGCGGCGCTTGAATTCGGCCTTCTTGGCCGTCTCGGTGGCTTCGAGACGGGCTTCCCAGTCCTGGCGCGTCTTGGTGGAGCGCAGGCCGGCGAGGCGCCATGCATCGAGCACATCTTCCGGAATGACGAAGGCTTCGGCTTCCCAGTTCAGGCTCTTGCGGGCAGCGGCGATTTCTTCTGCGCCGAGCGGGTTGCCGTGCACCTTGTGGGTACCCTGCTTGTTGGGGGCGCCGAAACCGATGACGGTCTTGCAGGCGATGAAGGTCGGGCGGTCGGATTTCTGCGCTGCCTCGATGGCGGCAGCAATCGCGTCGGGATCATGGCCATCAACACGGATAGTGTTCCAGTGAACGGCCTGGAAGCGGGCGATCTGGTCGGTGCTGTCGGACAGGCCAACTTCACCGTCGATGGTGATGTTGTTGTCGTCCCAGAAGAGAACGAGCTTGTTGAGCTTCAGATGGCCGGCAAGCGCGATGGCTTCGTGGCTGATGCCTTCCATGAGGCAGCCGTCGCCGCACAGCACATAGGTGAAGTGGCTCTGCAGGTCGGAGCCGAACTCCTCTTCCAGCTTGCGCTCAGCAATTGCCATGCCGACGGCGTTGGCAATGCCCTGGCCGAGCGGACCGGTGGTCGTTTCGATGCCGGTGGCATGGCCATATTCAGGATGGCCGGCGGTCTTGGAGCCGAACTGACGGAACCGCTTGATCTCGTCGATCGTCATGTCCTCGTAGCCCGTCAAATAAAGCAGCGAGTAAAGCAGCATGGAGCCATGGCCGGCAGACAGCACGAAGCGGTCGCGGTCCGCCCACAGAGGCGCCTTCGGATCGAATTTCAGGTAGCGGGTGAAAAGAACGGTGGCGACATCGGCGGCGCCCATCGGCAGTCCGGGATGGCCGGAGTTGGCCTTCTCCACTGCATCCATGGCAAGAAAGCGGATCGCATTGGCCATCCGGTTGTGTTTGTCGCGAGAAATCATGGCTTTTCCGTCTGTTCCGGGTGAAAGGAGATAGTTTTACGCAACTATCCAAAAAGCGGGTTGATCCATAGCAGGTGAGGCAGGCAAGTCAATAAATCCACGGGCAATTGCGGTTCGCCCGAGGATAAAAATCGTTTAGAAAACCGGCTGTCCCGCCAAAAATCGTGCGATGGGGCCCGGCGCTTCTTCGTTCATCCACAGAGCAAAACGCCTCAATGCACTGGTTTGATTGACGGGATGGTAAATCGGGTAATAACCTCGTGATTGTTGGGAAGGCCTGAAACCGGACGATTCGGCCGGTAGCGTGCGAGTTGGAAAAAACGATGTCGGCTGAGAAGACCGTACAATCTGCGCTGACGGAGCTGAATGCTGCCATCACAAATCTCGAAAATGCCATCGATATGCGTATCGAGCGGCAAAGGGAGACGGGCGAGATCGATAATGAGGTCAAGCGGGTCCATGTCGACCGCGCCAGGCTCGCACACGAGCTTGATCAGGCCGAGTTTCGCGCCAACCGTCTTGAAGAAGTCAATCGCGAGGTGTCCCGCCGGCTGGTAACCGCCATGGAGACGATCCGCGCGGTGCTGGATCGATAGGGAGCGGTTTCATGGCGCAAGTCACTGTTATGATCGACGGCAAGGCCTATCGCATGGCATGCGAAGCGGGGCAGGAAGACCACCTGACCGATCTCGCGACCCGTTTCGACCGTTATGTCGGGCATCTCAAGAGCCAGTTCGGAGAAATTGGCGATCTGCGGCTCACCGTCATGGCCGGCATCATGGTGATGGACGAGCTTTCCGAACTCAACCGCAAGATCGATAGGTTGGAGGGTGAAGTTGCATCCCTTTCCCACAACCGTGACGGCATGGCCGAACACAAGGCGAAATCGGATGAAATGGTGGCTGTTGCCATCGGCGATCTGGCCGACCGGCTGAACGGCATTACCGAAAAGCTGCTCGCACGACCAAAACCCGCGACCCATTGATCGGGCGAACTTTCCGCGCCAGCAAAATTCGCTATCCGCCCTCTGGTGGTTTCCTCCAATCCGTCCTATATCTGGAATGCGTTCTGCGCTTCCCGACAGGAACCACAATCCCTGGGGCCATACTCGATCCAAAGGGAGCTGTCCCTGGCCAGTCCTGTGGGACTGGACACACGGCGCCCACCTACTTTTGTAGGCACCCAGGATCGTAAATCTCCATCGGTCGCCGCGGATCGCACTTGAAGTTTCGGGTCAACCCCGGTCCTTCGCCTGATTATTTTTTCGTCGACAGTTATTTTTCACTGCTGCCGGGCATGGCTTTTTTATATTGCTGTCATTGCAATGGCGGAACAATTGCCTATTATCCGGATTGGTATGTCTGTCATGCCCTTTTACATAAAGGGCGCTGCGGCCAAAACCGCGACGTGCCGTTCAACAGCCCAAAGAGCTAAACTTGTTTACTGAAATTATGATCGTGGTCCTGCTCACCGTATTGAACGGTGTGCTTGCCATGTCCGAGCTTGCCGTTGTCTCCTCCAGACCGGCGAGGCTCAAGGTGCTTGCCGCGCAAGGCAGCAGGGGCGCCACCATGGCGCTCGGCCTTTCCGAAAATCCCGGACGTTTCCTTTCCACGGTTCAGATCGGCATCACGCTGGTCGGCGTTCTGTCCGGTGCATTTTCCGGCGCCACCCTCGGCGCCCGGTTCACCGGGTGGCTTCTGGAGCAAGGCGTTCCCGATCGTGCCGCCGATGCCATCGGTGTCGGCTCCGTGGTCGTCGCCATTACCTATCTGTCGCTGATCGTCGGCGAACTGGTGCCGAAGCAGATCGCTCTGCGCGATCCCGAAAAGATCGCCGCCCGTGTTGCGCCTACCATGGTGATGCTTTCACGCATCGGTGCGCCGCTGGTGTGGCTGCTGGACAAATCCGGCAAGGTCGTGCTGGCAATTCTCGGCCATAGCGGTGAGTCCAACGCTTCGGTGACGGACGATGAAATCCGCACGGTTCTGGCCGAAGCACATAGTGCCGGCGTGATCGAGACCGAGGAATCGGCGATGATCACCAGCGTCATGCGCCTTGCCGACCGCAATGCGCGCGGCCTGATGACGCCGCGTCGTGATGTGGAAGTGGTCGATATCGAAGACAGCGCCGAAGAAATCCGCGAGCAGCTTCGTCAGACGCAGCGTTCGCGCCTGCCGGTGCGCAACGGCGCTTCCGACGAAATTCTGGGCGTGCTTTTCGCCAAGGACGCCTTCGATGCGCTTGCCTCCGGCAAGGAGCTTGATGTCCGCGAGCTTCTGCGCGAGGTTCCCGTCGTCTCGGATCTGACGAGCGCGGTGGATGTCATACAGTCGCTGCGCCGCTCAACCGTGCACATGGTGCTGGTATACGACGAATACGGCCATTTCGAAGGTATCGTCAGCTCAGGCGACGTTCTGGAGGCCATCACCGGCGCGTTCCAGGAAGATAATGACGAAGAACCGGCCATGGTCGAGCGCGAAGACGGGTCGTTCCTCGTCGCCGGCTGGATGCCGGCCGATGAATTCGCCTATCGCATGGGATTCCAGATCGATGAGGATGCCGAGTTCGAGACCGTTGCCGGTCTGGTGCTCGACGAATTCCGCCGCCTGCCGGAACTGGGCGAGCACATCACCCGCAATGGCTGGCGTTTCGAAGTCATCGACCTTGATGGCCACCGTATCGACAAGGTGCTTGTGAGCCGGGCGGCCTGATGCAGGGCGATGCAGCGGAAAAAGCAAGGTTGCGCGGCGAAAGGCTCGCCGCGCGCGATGCTTTGACGCCAGCCGAGCGGCAGCAGAAGAGCCTGTCGATGACGGCTCATGGTGTCTCCGGCATTCCCTTTGCACCGGGCACCGTTATTTCCGGTTTCATGCCCATCCGCTCCGAGGTTGATACCCGGCCGTTGATGGAGGCGTTGCGTGCGCGGGACGGGCGTCTCGTCCTTCCCGTGGTACTTGACCAGGAAACCATCGTTTTTCGCGTCTTCGAAGCGGATACGCCGCTGGTGAAGACCGGTTTCGGCACGACCGGACCGGGCGAGGATGCCGAAGTTCTCGATCCGCACATTTTGCTTGTGCCTCTTTCCGTCTTCGATGGGGAGGGCCAGCGGATCGGTTATGGCGCGGGGCACTATGACCGCGCCATTGCGAGATTGCACGCCAAGGGCCGTCAGCCTGTTCTCATCGGTATCGCCTTCGATTGTCAGGAGGTAGCGTCGGTGCCGGCGGAGCCGCACGATGTGGCGCTTCACGCCGTGTTGACGGAGAGCGGCCTGCGCTGGTTTTCCGCGCAGCGCTGATGTCTGATAATGGGCACACGGCGTTTTAGCACTTTTTAAAACACGGATTACCCGCTAGAGGGACGCAATCCAAAGAACATACGCAAAACGGGGCGGTGAATGAGACTTCTTTTTCTCGGGGATATGGTTGGCAAGACCGGGCGCACGGCTGTCTGGGACAGGTTGCCGGGGCTGATTTCCGATCTGAAGCTCGATTTCGTCATCGTCAACGGTGAAAACGCCGCCGGGGGTTTCGGTATTACCGAGGATATCTTTCTCGAAACCATCAACGCCGGTGCCGATGTCGTGACGACCGGCAACCACGTCTGGGATCAGAAGGAAGCGGTTTCCTTCTGCGAGCGCCACGACCAGTTCCTGCGGCCGGCAAATTATCCCGATGGCACGCCGGGCAAGGGCTCGGGCATTTTTTATGCCCGCAACGGCGCGCGTATCCTCGTCGCCAACATCATGGGCCGGGTGTTCATGCATCCGGAATTGGACGATCCCTTCAAGTCGGCGGAAACCATTCTTGCCGCCTGCCCGCTGAAGGAACAGGCCGATGCCATCATCTTCGATTTCCACGCCGAGGCGACCAGCGAAAAGCAGTGTTTCGGCCATTTCGTCGATGGCCGCGCAAGCTTCGTCGTTGGCACCCACACCCATGTTCCAACGGCTGACGCGCAGATATTGAATGGTGGCACGGCCTATATGTCTGATGCCGGCATGTGCGGGGATTATGACAGCTCGCTTGGCATGGAAAAGGAAGAACCGATCAACCGCTTCATTTCCAAAATGCCGAAGGGCCGTTTCGAGGCCGCAAGCGGACCGGCGACGATCTGCGGCGTTGGCGTTGAAATCTCCGATCGCACCGGGCTTGCCGAAAAGATCGCGCCGCTGCGCATCGGCCCGCGTCTTTCGGAAACATTGCCCTCCTTCTGGGCCTGAACGTCCGCGGAAGCGTTCACAATGACGAGAGTCTGAGCCTTCCGCCGTTCTTGTAACTGGACGCCCTGCAAAACCTGCCTCATCCTCTCAACCTTCGCAAGTTCAGGGGAGTGGCATGATGCTGCGCGTGCTAATGCTTGCAATGACAGGGCTGATTGCCTGTGCGGGAGCCGCCTTTTCTCAGACGGCAAGCCGGCCACCCGTCAGCCAATGCCAGGCGATTGCTCAAAATATCCCCGGAGTGATGTTCGCGAGCTTCAATACGCCGGGTGTCCAACTGGCGCAGGCCACGGCGAAGGAAGAGGTGAAGATCAGCTTCATCGGCCATTCCACCTATCTCATCGAAAGTCCCGATGGCGTGACGATCGCCACCGATTATAACGGCGTCTACCGTCCGCCCGTCATGCCGACTGTCGTGACGATGAACCGGGCGCATTCCACCCATTTCACCCTCAACCCGGACCCGGCCATTCAATATGTGCTGCATGGCTGGAGTGATACGCCCGGCGAAAAGGCTGAGCACAGGGTGCTGGTGGGTGACGTGTATATCCGCAATGTCGCGACAGATATCCGCAACCGCTGGGGTGACTACGAGTCGTTTCAGGAAAACGGCAATTCCATCTTCATCTTCGAGGTCGCCGGGCTGTGCATCGGCCACCTGGGCCATCTGCATCATGAACTGACGGATACGCATTATGCCGAAATCGGTCGTCTGGACGTGCTGATGGTGCCGGTGGATGGCGGTCTGACCATGGGGGCTGACAGCATGAGCAGGGTTGTGAAGCGCCTGCGCTCCGCGCTGATCTTGCCGATGCACCGCACCGGTCCGCCGCTTGAGCAGTTCCTGACCATGTTCGGGGGGAGTTTCCGGATCGCCTATGCCACGGATCCGGTGATCCGGGTCTCGATGAGAAACCTTCCCCGCCAGCCGCAGATACTGGTGCCGAAGGGCATGTAGCTGGTGGCAGGCGAGGAAGGGCGGGGGAGCTGTCGATCAGGCAAAGGTGAGGTGCTGGCGGACGCCGACATCAGGCGTCTTGTCGTCCGACATGTTGGCCTTGGCGATTTCCCAGCCGAATTTCAGCGTGCTGTCCGTGGAGGCCCAGATATCGGCATCATCGACATGAAGCGCCAGCATCGTCAGCTGCGGATCGCTCTTGCCATGTTCATACCAGGCGGCGGTGACGGAATTCCAGTATTCGTCGATCTTCGCCTTGTCGTCGCGCGCCTCCAGAATGCCGGAGAGGCAGGCATGGTAATCATGGTCCTTGCCGACAAGGCAGAAGTGGGCGCGCGAGCCTGATTTCAGTGATTTTGCGAGATCGGTATCCTTTTTGGAGAAAAACCAGATCGTATTGGTCTTGGGGTCAGCATGAGGTGCCATGGGCTGCATATGCGTGTGCAGGCCTTCGAGACCGAGCATGCCGGCATGGACCGAGTTGATCTCGTCCCAGAGCTGGCGGGCCGGGGCTTCTCTTGCTTCAGTCAGGCTGACCATCTGTTTTCTCCTTCCGGGTTTAACGCTGCGACGGAGAGACAACAAAGGTTCTTCCGCCGTGTTCATGATCAGAACGAGGAGCGGATAAATCAGTTCCTTCTATTGTTTGCGGAAGAGAAAGTGCTTGCGGGCTTGAACGACAGGCTTATCGCACTTATAAGGCCCGCAATCTCCAAATTAAGACAATCGGGTTTTCCATGGCTGGTCATTCACAGTTCAAGAACATCATGCACCGCAAGGGCAAGCAGGACTCCGTTCGGTCCAAAATGTTTTCCAAGCTTGCACGCGAAATCACCGTTGCGGCAAAGACGGGCATGCCCGACCCCAACATGAACGCGCGCCTGCGTCTGGCAATCCAGAACGCCAAGGCACAGTCCATGCCGAAAGACAATATCGAGCGTGCGATCAAGAAGGCTTCCGGCGCAGACAGCGAGAACTACGATGAAGTCCGTTACGAAGGTTACGGTCCGGGCGGTGTCGCCGTCGTTGTCGAGGCTCTGACCGACAACCGCAACCGCACCGCTTCCAACGTGCGCTCCATCTTCACCAAGGCCGGCGGCGCACTCGGCGAAACCGGCTCGGTATCCTTCTCCTTCGACCGCGTTGGTGAAATCACCTACAAGGCTGAAGTCGGCGATGCCGACAAGGTCATGGAAGCAGCTATTGAAGCCGGTGCCGATGATGTCGAATCGTCTGAAGACGGCCACACCATCATCTGCGGTTTCGAAGCAATGAACGAGGTTTCCAAGGCGCTGGAAGGCGTGCTCGGCGAAGCCGAAAGCGTCAAGGCCATCTGGAAGCCGCAGAACACGGTGCCGGTGGACGAAGAAAAGGCGCAGTCGCTGATGAAGCTCATCGACAATCTCGAAGATGATGATGACGTGCAGAACGTCTATTCCAACTTCGAAGTCTCAGAAGAAATCCTCGCCAAGCTTTCCGCCTGACGTTTCATCTTTCAAGAAAAAGCCCCGGCAGCGACATCGCTCCGGGGCTTTTTTGTTTAAAGCATTTCCAGGAAATGCCAGAAATTCTAGGCTGCCTTTCGGATGGCGGTCCGCACATCGGCGAAAATTTCCACGGAACGCAGCCGCTTTTCGATGTCATGGATCGGCATGGAAACGATCAGTTCATCCGCCTGTGTTTCAGCGAGAAAACCGTCGAGATGGCGCTCGATCGTTTCGGGTGAACCAACGGCGGCGAAACGCAGCGTGTGTTCGACGGAGAAACGTTCCATCTCGTTCCAGTAATCGTCCATGCTGTGCACCGGTTTCGGAAACTGCGTGCGCACATTGCGGCGCAGGTTGACGAATTGCTGCTGGGACGAGGTGAAGAGATGCTGCGCCTCTTCGTCCGTATCGGCGCCGACACCCATCACACCGACCATCACATAGGGCTTGTCCAGCACCTCGGAGGGCTGGAAACGCTCGCGATAGATATGGATCGCCTCCATCAGCATATCAGGGGCAAAATGCGAGGCGAAGGAATAGGGCAGGCCGAGTGCTGCGGCGAGATGCGCGCTGTAGGTGCTGGAGCCGAGCAGCCAGAGCGGTACGTTGGAATTCATGCCGGGCACGGCGAGGATCGCCTGATCCGGCTGCGGCGGGCCAAGGTAACGCTGGAGTTCGACGATATCGTGCGGGAAATTTTCCGCGCCGGCATCGAGGTTGCGGCGCAGGGCTCGCGCTGTGCGCATATCGGTTCCGGGAGCGCGGCCTAGGCCGAGATCGACACGACCGGGCAGAAGTGCCGCCAGTGTTCCGAACTGCTCGGCAATGACGAGCGGGGAGTGGTTGGGCAGCATGATGCCGCCGGAACCGACACGGATATGTTTGGTGGCGGCACCCACATGGGCGATCACCAGCGAGGTTGCAGCACTGGCAATGCCGGGCATGCCGTGATGCTCTGCCAGCCAGAGGCGATTATAACCGTGTTCTTCGGCCTTGATGGCCATGCGGCGGGAATTTTCGAGCGCCGCGCTGACGCTCTCGCCTTCGCCGATCGGCGAAAGGTCGAGAATGGAAAAGGGGATCATCGGACGCTCCTGCAGAAATTCAAATCTTTGCTGCGGATGTAAGGCGCGCGTCCCGATTTACCAGAGAAGTCGCATAGAATTGATGGATGGTTCAAAAAAATTGGGGCCTCTCCGAGGAGGCCCCTGCCTTTTGTCCGCCGGCCGGCTCAGCCCGCCCGCCGGAATTGTGTCTTTTCGTGATACCGCACTGTTTCGTTTTCTGAAGCCAGCACGAACTCTCCGAGCCTGCCGTCCATTTCACCGGCTTCGGAAGCGAGATTGTGGATGGCCGCCGTCGTCTCTTCCACCATGGCGGCATTCTGCTGGGTCATGGTATCGAGGCTGGTGACGGTGCTGTTGATTTCCGAGAGCGTATGCGCTTCCTCGCGGGTGGATTCCATGATCTCCTCGATGCGCGTGCTGATGGTCTGCACATGTTTGCCGATGCCGGTCAAAGAAGCGCCGGCTTTTTCCACCAGGACCACGCCGGCGGAAACCTCGTCGGTGGAGCGTTTCAAAAGGCTGCTGATTTCTTTCGCGGCAGCGGCCGAACGTTGCGCCAGTTCGCGCACTTCCTGCGCCACGACGGCAAAACCCCTGCCTGCGTCGCCCGCGCGGGCGGCCTCTACACCTGCGTTCAAAGCGAGCAGGTTGGTCTGGAAGGCGATTTCATCGATGACGCCGATGATCTGGTTGATCTGGCGCGATGAGGTCTGGATCGCCTCCATGGCAGCGATGGTCTGCTCCATCACGCGGCTGGAGGCCGTTGCCTCCGTGCTGGCGTCGCGCGCGATCCGGGTTGCCTGTTCGGCGCGTTCGATCTGGTCGCGCACGGCCTCGGTAATCGCCTTGATGGCGCTTGCCGTTTCGGTGATGGAAGCCGCCTGCCGCTCGGTGCGTTCCGCCAGTTGGTCGGCCCCCACCCGCATTTCCTCGGAGCCGCCACGAACGGCGGCGGAGTTGCCGCCAATCGCCTCCATGGTCTCGCTGAGCCGGGCAAGTGCCGTATTGAAGTTCTGGCGCAGGCTTTCCAGATCCTCGGGGAAAATGGTCTCTATGCGATAGGCGAGGTTGCCGTTCGCCAGCCGGTCAAGCCCCTCATCCAGAGACTGCACGACCATCTGCAGGGTGCCGGCCTCGGCCTCGCGCTCGGCAAGATGCGCGCGCCGGGCCATCTCGGCCTCCTCCCGCGTGCGCGAAGCGGTCTCTTCCATGTCCCGCTGCAGGATGAGTTTTTCACGGAAACTGCCGAGCGCACGCGCCATCCTGCCGATCTCGTCGTTCCGGTCCTGATTGCCGATTTCGGCATCGAGACGGCCGGCGGCGACTTCGCCGGTCAGCCCAGCCAGCTTCTCCAGCGGGGCGAACAGGCGCCGTGCAAAAAATGCTGTCGCTGCACACATGGCAGCAAGAACACAGAGGCCGATCACGGCCAGCGTGCCGGCGATCGAGATGGAGCCTGCGTTCAACTCGCTGCGCAGCATGCTTTCCACCGCGAGATATTTCTCACCGGCGAAGGAAAAGGGGCGGGCATAGGCATTGGCTTCGCCATCCGCGCGGTTGATCTTGGCAATGGTCATGCCCGTCGCGTTCAGGGCTTCGCCATGGAAACCGTAAATGGCCGGGTCGAGGCTGACGAGCTTTTCGCCGTCCACGCCGAGAACCTTGCCATCAGCCGCGATGATGGCTGATTGCTCCGAGCTGCCGGCCGCAATGCCTTTCGTCAGAATCTGGCCGAAAACGTCCACCTTGACGCGGAAGAGAACGATGCCCTTGAACGCGCCAAACTTCACGACCGGAACGCCGAAATAAATCCCGGCCTCCTTTGTCGCAGCATCGATCCGCAGCCCGGAGAAGCTGGTCTGCGCGACATCGTTGACCGCTTTTTCGGCATTCGCCGCGCCGCGCGCGAAGGCTGCGCCAAGGCCGCTTTCCGTCCAGACGCCAGAGGTTACGGTTTCTCCGAAAGCCGGTCCTTTGAGATAGGAATAATAGACCGCACCGGCGGGATCGATGAAGAGCACGTCGTTGAACGGCGTTCCCTTGAGATAACCGGCGATATCCGTCTGAGTCTTTTCATGGGTGGAATAATAAAAGCCACTGGGGCTTTCCGGCTTGATCAGCTTTTCCCTGTCGCCGAAGGGGTTTTCCTTGATGAAGACGCGCTGCAATTCCGCCTTCGCGTCACCGGAGTTCTTCTGCACCGTGGCCCAGCCGCTGCGCATGGAGACGACAGCCATCTGCAGGGATTCGATCTTGGCAATGGAATCCGCCTGCGTCTTCAGCTGCTCCAGGCGCTCCTGAAGCATGTCACCGCGGAAAACGAGAATGCTCTCCATGGATTTCGACGCCTGCTCCTCGAGAACGCCGCTGCTGCTCTGATAGCCGAGAAGCGTCAGAGCCCCGGTCGAGATCGCCATCAACGCCAGGAAAATGACGAGGACCTTGGTGGATATGGAATGAAAACGGTTTAGCATGGCCGATGCAGCCCTCAATGCCGGATCAGTTCCCACGCCATGCATGAATGGCGCCATCGGACGGCTGATGTGGCGAAACTATTGTGCTGCGGATCATCATGTCCGCAGCTCCCCTTTTTGATTTTGTGGAGAACAATGCGGTAGGCGGTTTAAGCAGAGGTAAATGCTGCACTGCAAATTTGAGCAATGTTGTCGTTTTGTTCACTTATCGCTGGCAGGGTCGCAGCCGGAAAGATAAGGTAACTCATGCAAAAGACGATTCGAATCATCGGCATCGACCCAGGACTGCGGCGCACCGGTTGGGGCGTCATCGACACCCTCGGCAACAGCCTGCGGTTTGTCGCCTCCGGCACGGTGACGTCGGATGGCGATATGGACCTCGCCTCCCGGCTCTGCCAGCTGCATGACGGGCTGGCGGAAATCGTGCACAGCCATCAGCCCGATGAAGCAGCCGTGGAGCAGACCTTCGTGAACAAGGATGCTGTCGCCACGCTGAAACTCGGCCAGGCACGCGGCATCGCCATGCTGGTTCCGGCGCGGGCGGGATTGCCGGTCTTTGAATATGCACCAAATGCGGTCAAAAAGGCCGTCATCGGCGTCGGGCACGGCGAAAAGCAGCAGATTCACATGATGCTGAAAATCCTGATGCCGAAGGCCGAATTCAAGGGTAACGATGCGGCGGACGCGCTCGCCATCGCCATCTGCCACGCCCATAATCGCGGCGGTGACAGGATGCGGCGGCTCCTGGCGGCCGGTTAATTTCATTTTTAGTGAGCGGGCGGCATCATGATCGGAAAACTCAAAGGCAGCATCGAGGAAATCGGCGCGGATTACGTGCTGGTGGATGTGCATGGCGTCTGTTACGTCGCCTATTGTTCGGCGCGCACCTTGTCGAAAATCGGCTCCGTCGGGGAAGCGGTTGTCCTGTTCATCGAAACCTATGTGCGTGAAGACCAGCTGAAGCTGTTCGGCTTTGTCTCGGCGCTGGAGCGGGAATGGTTCAATCTGCTGCAAAGCGTGCAGGGCGTCGGCTCGAAAGTGGCACTTGCCGTTCTTTCCACGCTGTCGCCTTCCGAACTTGCCAATGCAATAGCGCTGCAAGACAAAACCATGATCTCACGCGCGCCGGGTATTGGTCCCAAGGTGGCCGTTCGCCTCGTGACCGAGTTGCGCAACAAGGCGCCAGCCTTTGCGGGAGACGCTTCCGCTTCCATCGGGCTCAAGCAGGAGCTTGGAGAGGGTGTTGCCTCCGCGCCGGTCGCGGATGCTGTCTCAGCGCTCACCAATCTCGGCTATTCTCGCGACCAGGCTGCCAATGCGGTTGCCGCCGCGCTGAAAAATGGCGGGGAGGGCGGCGACAGCGCCAAGCTCATCCGGCTCGGCTTGAAGGAGCTTTCGCGGTAGATTTCGTGACACGCGTTGTCGCGATAGTCATGATATAGCGGCTGCGGTCACCTAATTAACTCAAGCAGAATAATGGAATGCCCTGAATGAGCGATGCGGACAGACTGATTACGCCGGAAAAGCGCGGTGAGGATATCGACACCACGTTGCGTCCGCAGTCGCTGGATGATTTTACCGGCCAGGCGGAAGCCCGCGCCAATCTCAAAGTCTTCATCGAGGCTGCCAAGAACCGTGGCGAAGCGCTGGATCATGTGCTGTTCGTAGGGCCGCCCGGCCTTGGCAAGACGACGCTGGCGCAGATCATGGCTAAGGAACTTGGCGTCAACTTCAAGTCCACGTCCGGGCCGGTCATCGCGAAGGCGGGCGATCTCGCAGCCCTCCTCACCAATCTCGAGGAGCGCGACGTTCTCTTCATCGATGAAATCCACCGCCTCAACCCGGCGGTGGAGGAAATCCTCTATCCTGCCATGGAGGATTTCCAGCTCGATCTGATCATCGGTGAGGGCCCGGCGGCGCGTTCGGTGAAGATCGATCTCTCCAAATTCACGCTTGTGGCCGCCACCACCCGTCTCGGCCTGCTGACGACGCCCCTGCGCGACCGTTTCGGCATTCCCGTCCGGCTGGCGTTCTACACCGTCGACGAACTGGAGCTGATCGTTCGGCGCGGGGCACGGCTGATGGGGCTCAATATGACCGATGGCGGGGCGCGAGAAATCGCCAGGCGCGCACGCGGCACGCCGCGCATTGCCGGGCGGCTTTTGCGCCGGGTGCGGGATTTTGCCGAAGTGGCACGGGCTGAGGCTGTCACCCGCGAGATCGCCGACGAGGCTTTGACGCGGCTTCTGGTCGACAATATGGGCCTCGACCAGCTGGACATGCGGTATCTCACCATGATCGCCGTCAATTTCGGTGGTGGTCCCGTCGGCATCGAAACCATCGCTGCCGGTCTTTCGGAGCCGCGCGATGCCATCGAGGACATTATCGAACCCTATATGATCCAGCAGGGTTTCATCCAGCGCACGCCGCGCGGACGGATTCTTACCGCCACGGCGTGGAAACATCTCGGCCTGCAGCCGCCGAAAGATCTGGAAGCGGCGCAGTTCCGGCTGACGCTGGAGGATGATTGAGGGAACAAGCCTGGCACCTCCGCATTTGATTGTCTTTGATCAGGAGATGATGATGTCCGGATATCGCAAAGGTACGAAGGTTCGCTGGAAATGGGCCAACGGTACCGGCGAGGGAAAAATCGTCGAGACCTTTACCGACGATGTCGCAAAAACGATTTCCGGTTCCAGGATAAAGCGCAAGGCCAGCAAGGACGAGCCCGCCTACCTCATCGAGCAGGATGATGGTGGGAAGGTTCTGAAAAGCAAATCCGAGCTTGAACACGCCGATTGAAAGCCGCCGTTATCAGACGTCATAAAGGGACGCCGATGCCTTACGATACGCTGCGGGTCTTCCGCAAACACGCTCGCAACAACCGGCTGGCCAATCTTCGGCTGCACAGGGCTTGCCTTCAGCTTTCGCAGGAGGCCTTCGTTGCTCGCCGCGTCAGTTTCTTCCCGACCATCAGGGCAACGCTGAACCACATCTATACCGTCGACCGCTTTTATATCGATGCCCTGCAGGGCGGCACACTCGGGTATGCCGCCTTTGCCGAGGAACAGCCTTTCGCCAGCATGGCGGCGCTGCACGGCGCCCAGACGGAACTTGACGAGGTGCTGATAGCCTTTGTTGATGGGCTCGATGAAGACGGTCTCTCTGCGCTCGTCAATATTCACCGCGGCGAGCGCATCCAGCTGGATCGCCGCGATGATATCCTCTCCCATCTCTTCCAGCATCAGACACATCATCGCGGGCAAGTGCATGCGATGTTATCAGGCACTGCGGTAAAACCGCCGCAACTGGATGAATTCATTGTGGGAGATGATGCGCAGGCGAGAAAAGACGAGATGGATGCGTTAGGGTGGAAGGAAGACGATTTGATGTTTCCAGCCCGCAGGCCAGCATAATGACGCATGATAGCAAAACGCAGGACACCCGCATCCGCATGAAATTCAAGCCGAAGCGCATCTTCCAGATGCGTGTTGCGGGGCTTGCTTTCCGTGATGGCCATGTGCTGGTGCACCGGGCGTCGCATGAAAAATTCTGGACCTTTCCGGGCGGCCGCGCCGAAATGGGCGAGCGCTCCGAAGAAACGCTGGCGCGTGAAATGGTCGAGGAACTCGGTGTTGAGGCCAAGGTCGGGCGGCTCCTCTGGGCGGTGGAGAATTTCTTCCATTATGAAGGCAAGGACTGGCACGAACTCGGCTTTTATTACCTGATGGACCTGCCGCAGACGCTGGCCTTTCATCAAAGCGATATCATTCACCGCGTTCGGGACGGCGATAACGAGCTTGAGTTCCGCTGGGTCGCGGCAACCCGGCAGGCATTGACGGAGCTCGATATTCCGCCCTATTTCATCGCCGACGAAATAGAACACCTGCCGCAGACCACAAGACATCTCGTCTGGCACGACGGCGATCTGGACGATAAATGATTTCTGCGCCCGAACGCCACACGATCCGGCTGGACCGGAAACCGCAGCTTTTCAGCATGCGGATAGGGGTGGTGGCTCAGCAGCGCGGCCATTTCGATGCGGCCGATATTCTCAAGGAGACATTATGAGCGAGCTTGTGGTGCCGCTTTCGGGCGAACTCATCGACCATGGCCACCGCCTGACTCAGCGGGTCTATTATGAGGACACGGATTTTTCCGGTCTCGTTTATCACGCCCGTTATCTGCATTTTCTCGAGCGCGGCCGGACAGATTACCTGCGTTGCCTCGGCTGCGAACAGAGCGCGCTTCTGACCGCCGACGAGGAAGGTCTGGTCTTCGTCGTTCATCGCATGGAGATCGATTTCAAGACGCCGGCGCGGATGGATGACGTGTTGACCATCACCACCGTGACCGAGAAGGCGGGCGGCGCCAAAATGGTGCTCAATCAGGAAGTCCGGCGCGGCGAAACGCTGCTTGTCGCCGCCAAGGTCATCATCGCCGTCATCAATGCCAAGGGCCGGCCAAGGCGGCTTCCAGAGACCGTTGCGGAAAAATTCCTGAAGTAATTGCCGGCCCCATCCAGTAAATCCACCCGGCGTGGCCCGGCTGTAACACTCCTTTAACCATAATGGTGTCTTACTTTAGCAACTGGCATTTGTGCGGCGCACGCCTTCCTTTCACCAAATTTATTGGCAAGTAAGGCTTACTGGCAAGTATCGGGGTATGGCAAAGGGGTTAACGGCTACGGCCGTACGACTTCGAGCGTTAACACGCGTTTGAATCGCCCGGTCCCGTACCGGGCGTTTGGATTCGGGGATTGGATATTTATGGAACAGGCAGGTTTGGCAGCGGCGACGCACGATGTAAGTCTCTGGGCGCTGTTTATGCAGGCGGGCTTCATCGTGAAGTTCGTGATGATCGGACTTATCGCCGCCTCGGTCTGGACGTGGGCGATCGTCTTCGACAAATACGTAAGCTTCGGCAAGGCAAAGCGCCAGTTCGATCAGTTCGAACAGGTCTTCTGGTCGGGTCAGTCGCTCGAGGAACTTTACCGCACGCTGGCAGAACGCCAGAATGTCGGTCTTGCGGCAATTTTCGTTTCCGCCATGCGGGAATGGAAGAAATCATTCGAACGCGGTGCGCGTTCTCCCATCGGTCTGCAGATGCGTATCGACCGGGCAATGGACGTGACGATCGCCCGTGAAGGCGAACAATATGAGGCTCGCCTCGGTTCACTCGCGACCATCGGTTCGGCTGGTCCGTTCATCGGTCTTTTCGGCACGGTCGTCGGTATCATGACCTCGTTCCAGGCGATTGCCGGTTCAAAGTCCACCAACCTTGCGGTGGTGGCGCCTGGTATCGCCGAAGCGCTTCTGGCAACGGCCATCGGCCTTGTCGCGGCTATTCCGGCGGTTATTGCCTACAACAAGTTCACGGCCGACGCGCACAAGCTTTCCGCCCGCATGGAGGGTTTCGCCGACGAGTTCTCCGCGATCCTGTCGCGCCAGATCGATGAAAAACTTCAGACGCGGCAAGCCGCCCAATAAGCGGTCACGATGGAATGCCGGGCAGTAATTTGCCGCAAGGCAAAATGGAGTAGATGATATGGGTATGTCAGCAGGTGGCAGCGGCGGTTCCGGTGGACGCCGTGGTGGGCGCGGCGGACGGCGCAGAGGCGGCGCGATCAGCGAGATCAACGTGACGCCGCTCGTCGACGTCATGCTCGTGCTGCTCATCATCTTCATGGTGGCAGCGCCGATGATGACGGTCGGCGTGCCGATCGACCTGCCGCAGACCTCTGCCAACGCTTTGAACTCGGACACGCAGCCGATCACGATTTCCGTCAATGCCAATGGCCAGATCCATTTGCAGGAAACCGAAATCCAGGCGGCTGAAGTGGCCGACAAGCTGCAGGCGATCGCCACCACGGGATATAACGAACGCATCTTCGTGCGGGCGGATTCCGTTGCCGCTTACGGCGTGGTTGCGGACGTGATGGCGCGTATCCAGGCGGCAGGCTTCAAGAACATTGGCCTCGTAACCCAGCAGAAACAGGACAATTGACGTAAAACGATGAAGGGCAGCCTTACCACATCCGCGATCGTGCATGCGTCGCTTCTGGCTTTCGCCCTCGTTTCCCTGGGCTCGCCGGAACCGCTTGACGTGTCGCAGGCTGAGGCTCTGCCGGTGGAGCTGGTGCCAATCGAAGAATTAAGCCAGATCCAGCAGGGCGACAAAAACGCGCCGAAAGCGGAAAAGTCGGCCCCCGTTCCGACGACGCGTCCGGACATCATCCCGAACGCCCAGAATATCGGCAACAATGTAGCCGACATCGAAGCGCCTCCGACCCCGACCACCAAGCCCAACGACAATATTGCTGCAGCCGCTCCGCCCAAGCAGGAGAAGCCGCAGCCGGTCGTCGATACCAAGGCGAACGAGGTGAAGGAAATCGTCAAGGAAGAAACCTCGGCCCCCAAGCCACAGGAAATGGCCGCCTTGCCGCAGACCAAGCCTGAAATAGCGCCGCAGCCGAAGCCGGAACCGCCGCCGCAGGAAACCAAGGCGGAAGAGCCGCCGCCGGCAACGCAGGAGCCGGCCGAAATTCCCGTGCCGCAGAACGTTCCGCGCCCGAATTCCCGCCCCGAACCACCGAAGCAGGCCGAGACCAAGCCAGCCGAGCAGAAGCCAGCCGAAAAACCGGCTGAAAAGAAGCCGGACCAGGCAAAGTCCACCGACAAGCCTTCCGACAAGAAGCCGGGCGAGAAGAAGCAGGAAACTGCGAAATCCGCTTCGTCCAAGGAAAGCGATTTCAACGCCGACGATGTTGCTGCGCTGTTGAACAAGCAAGCCCCTTCCGGTGGCGGGGCGAAGCGATCGACACAGACGGCGTCGCTCGGTGGGAAAAAATCGACCGGTGGCTCGACGCTCAGCCAGACGGAAATGGATGCGCTTCGCGGCGCGATCCAGAAGAACTGGCAGATCATTCCCGGCATGGCGGATGCCGCTGACGTGCGCGTCCGCGTCACCATGAAGCTTGACCGTGATGGAACCATCATCGGTCGGCCCGAGATTGAAGCAACGGGCGGTTCCGAGGGAACGCGCCGTGCTCTTTCCGGCGGAGCTTATCGTGCCATCATGCGTTCTGCTCCGTTCACGAACCTTCCTGCCGACAAATATGATGCATGGAACGAAGTCGTTGTGAACTTCGATCCCAGTGAATTGCTATGAATGCTGAAAGGCCTGGCAACATGAAGATATTTTCGCCGATCCGGCTGGTGCTCGCTATCGCGGCCCTCATGTCGGTTTTCTCCGCACCGGCTTTTGCGCGGGTGGAAATCAACATCAACAAGGGTAACGTCGAGCCCTTGCCCATCGCCATCACCGACTTCATGTCGAGCGATGGCATCGGTGCGCAGGTATCGGCCGTCATCGCCGCCGACCTGCAGCGTTCCGGCCTTTTTGCGCCGGTCAACAAGAACGCCTTCATTGAAAAGATCAGCAATCCGGATCAGCAGCCGCGTTTCGAGGACTGGAAGGTCATCAACGCACAGGCGCTCGTCACCGGCCGAGTGACGCGTGAGAGCGACGGTCGTCTGCGTGCCGAATTCCGCCTGTGGGATACTTTCGCCGGCCAGCAGTTGTCTGGACAGCAATTCTTCACCCAGCCGGAAAACTGGCGTCGTGTCGCCCATATCATCGCCGATGCCATCTATGAGCGCGTCACCGGTGAAAAGGGCTACTTCGACACCCGCGTCGTTTTCGTTTCCGAAAGCGGTCCAAAGACGGCCCGCAAGCGCCAGCTGTCGATCATGGATCAGGACGGTTTCAACGTCCGCAACCTCACCAATTCGAACGACATCGTGCTGACGCCGCGTTTTTCGCCAAACCGTCAGGAAGTCACCTACATGTCCTTCGAAGGCCAGCAGCCGCGCGTTTACCTGCTGCAGCTGGAAACCGGACAGCGTGAAGTGGTGGGTAATTTCCCCGGCATGACGTTCTCACCGCGCTTTTCGCCTGATGGTCAGAAGGTCATCATGAGCCTTCAGCAAGATGGCAACGCCAATATCTACACCATGGACCTTCGCTCGCGCACCACGACGCGCCTGACGAATACGGCGGCGATCGATACCGCGCCTTCCTATTCGCCGGACGGTCAGCGTGTCGCCTTTGAAAGCGACCGCGGTGGCCGCCAACAAATCTACGTCATGAATGCCGACGGCTCCGGCCAGCAGCGTGTCTCCTTCGGTGATGGTTCCTATTCCACGCCGGTATGGTCTCCGCGTGGCGATCTTATTGCCTTCACCAAGCAGTCTGGCGGCAAGTTCTCGATTGGCGTGATGAAGACCGACGGTTCGGGTGAGCGCATCCTGACCAGCGGCTTCCACAATGAAGGCCCCACCTGGGCACCGAACGGCCGCGTGCTGATGTTCTTCCGCCAGAACGCCGGAGCCGGTGGTCCGCAGCTCTATTCGATCGACCTGACGGGCTACAACGAACAGCTCATCAAGACGCCGACCTTCGCTTCGGATCCGGCCTGGTCGCCGCTTCTGGACTGATATGACTGCCATGACGGCGCCGGCATGAACCGGCGCCGTCATGTTTTACTTGATACCACAGGGACGTGCGCCTCTTTCTTGCCGCAAAGTGTTGTGAGGGAGCAAAAAAGCGGGACATTTCCTTTCTGTTAACCATAAGCGTTTGTCGGCTATTAACCGCGATCAGTTAGTGTCCAGCAACGTTATTGAAATCCTAAGGAGAGACCGGCGATGAGCCGTACAAACATTTCGGCACTCAGCCCCATGCAGAAACTGGCCCGTAACCCGGCTGTCATCGCCATGACGCTCGCGCTTGCTCTCGCAGGCTGCGCGAACAAGAAGAACATGCCGAACAGCGCCGGTGAACTCGGCCTTGGTGGCGCTGGCTCCGCAACGCCGGGCTCCCAGCAGGACTTCACGGTCAATGTCGGCGACCGCATCTTCTTCGACACCGACTCCACTTCGATCCGCGCCGACGCCCAGCAGACCCTGCAGCGCCAGGCCCAGTGGCTGTCCCGTTACCCGAACTACGCTATCACCGTCGAAGGCCATGCCGACGAACGCGGTACGCGTGAATACAACCTGGCGCTCGGCGCCCGTCGTGCCGCCGCAACCCGTGACTTCCTGGCTTCCCAGGGCGTTCCGGCCAGCCGCATGAAGACGATCTCCTACGGCAAGGAAAAGCCGGTCGCAGTTTGCGACGACATTTCCTGCTGGTCCCAGAACCGCCGCGCTGTGACGGTTCTCGGTGGCGCGGGCATGTAATTGCCTGACGTGATTGTGAACGAGAATGAAAGGCGGTCTTCGGGCCGCCTTTCGTTTTTTTCATAGTTTGGCCGAAGTTAAGTTGCTTTTTCGGTTGATATGGAAAAAATCCGGCTTGCGCCATTCCGGTGCAAATCAGTTAAGGCAGGACGAATGAGATGAAGAAACTTGTCGTGGCGGGAATGCTGGGGCTTGCAGCCTGCACCGGCTTGAGCGGCACAGCCGTTTCGGGTCCGCTGTTCGGTGCGGGGGGTAGCTTCGGCACGATCAACTCTCAGCAGCCCCCGATTGTGCGGGTTCAGGCCAATGAAGCCTATAAGGTTCAGCAGCTTGAGGAACAGATCCGGCAGCTCAACGGCCGTATCGAAGAAATGAGCTTCCAGCTTCTGCAGATGCAGGAAACGATCCGCAAGGCGCAGGAAGACAACGAGTTCCGCTTCCAGGAACTGGAAGGCGGCAAGGGTGCAAGCCCGACTGCTGCACCGAAAAAGAAGGCGGAAGCCAGTCCGGTCAATCCGGCCACGCCGCCGACCGACGACGTTGCAACGATCATCGAAACGCCACCCCAGGGTGGCGCTTCCGTTTCTCCGCCCCCGTCCTCCAGCGCTTCGACAGCTGCGCCGGGAGAAACGACGCTTGGCTCCATCGAGCTTGATTCCAAGGGCATGCCTGTGGGCGGCACGCTGAACCAGGGCGCCAACAATTCCTCCGGCAGCCTTCCGGGCGTCACCACCGGTAACGGCACCCGCAAGACCGATCCTGTCAACACGGCGGCGCTGACCAGCGAGGGCGATATCTATCAGGCCGCTTATGGCCATGTGCTTTCCGGCGACTACAAGCTGGCAGAACAGGGTTTCCAGCAGTATCTGCAGGGTTATCCCAAGGGCACGAAGGCCGCGGATGCGAGTTTTTGGTTGGGTGAAGCGCAGTACTCCCAGGGCAAGTTCAATGAGGCGGCGAAGACCTTCCTCAACGGTCATCAGACCTATGGTAAATCTCCGAAGGCGCCGGAAATGCTGATGAAGCTCGGTATGTCGCTCGCTGCTCTCGACAATACCGAAACCGCCTGTGCCACGCTGCGCGAGGTGCCGAAGCGTTATCCCAATGCCTCGAAGACCGTGCTGAGCAAGGTTGCCAGCGAACAGAAGCGGTTGAGCTGCTGATTTTTCCTGCGTCGCGGGTGTTCCATGCCGGTTGATGCCCGCACTCCCAATGAAAAGACAGTTGCGCCGCTTGCCGCGGCGAGTGCTTTTGTCGAAAGCCTCCGGAAACCCACCCATATTCTCGTTGCAATCTCAGGCGGCAGCGACTCCACCGGCCTGTTGCTGGCATTACAAGAAGCAAAAGCGGCTGATGACGACGGTTTGAGACTTTCCGCCGTCACGGTTGATCATGCGCTGAGACCAGAATCCGCCGATGAGGCACGTAAGGTTGCGATGCTCTGCGCCGAACTCGGAATTCCCCACACCACACGCCGATGGGATGGGCCCAAACCGGCCTCCGGCCTTTCCGAGGCGTCCCGGCTTGCGCGTTATCGCCTGATTGCCGATGTTGCCCGTGAGATAGGCGCCGATCTTGTTGTGAGCGGACATACGATTGGCGACCAGCGCGAAACCGTGGCGATGCGCGCCGCCCGCAGCGGCGGCAGTGACAATCTCGGCCTTTCCGGCATGGCGGATGCGGTCTTATACGATGCACATCTCTGGATCATGCGGCCATTCCTTGCCTGTGAGAGACAGGTAATCCGCGATTACGTGTCGTCACGCTCGCGGCATTGGCTGGATGATCCGAGCAATGAAAATATCAGATATGAGCGTGTCCGTGTACGCCAGACGCTGCCTCACTCTCCGATCGCGCTTGATGACAGCACTGCCGTCAGAAGGCAGATGCTCTCTGAAAGAACAGCCGTTTTCCTGCGCGAACGTGCGCAGGTTTTTCATGCCGCCCTTGCCAGATTGGCCGACGACGACGTCAATCCCGATCTTCCCGAGTTTCGGCATGGGCTGGCGGCATTGATCGCCGCACTCGGTGGTAGATCCTATTTCCCGGCGGCAAGCAGCATGGAGCGTGTTCTGCGCTTCCTCAAGACAGGTGAAACCGGGCGGATGACGGTTGGCCGGGTTTTGCTCGACCGCCGGCGGGACGGGCTTTATATTTTCCGCGAGCAGCGAAACCTGCCGGAGCTTCAGATCGAATCCTCCGGGCAGGCCGTTTGGGATGATCGTTTCCTGGTTAAAAACGGATCGGACTTTCCAATTAACGTTGCGGCGGGGAGGGTGGGTACCGCTGCCCAGGCCGCAGCGCTTTTTCCGTCCGCGCCCTCCGGGGTGGTGAAACCGGCAATGGCGGGTCTGCCGCAAATTGCCGCAGCGGCCGAAGGATGGGTTTCCACGCCTGAGGTTGCCATCACGCCCAGGCTTGCCCCTTTCGATCTTTTCCTGCCGCGTTTCGACCTTGAGTTGGCGAATGCAATCGCCAATTTATTCGGCCGGCCGGCCTACCCACAGCCCCCGGTTTAAATCCGGCCTCTTTTTCGTGAATTGCCATGGAATAGTTTTTACACCAAAACGCATCAGATAATGCGCTTTGCCTTGGCAACAGCATATGTCGTCCTTATGTTAGGGGCACATAATGGCGGGCAGCAGATATGTCCGTGTGAGTTCGGGGAGTTCAATGAACCCAAATTTCAGAAATTTCGCCTTGTGGGCCGTGATCGCCCTGTTGCTGATCGCGCTGTTCAGCATGTTCCAGACGTCGCCGACGCAAACGGGTTCACGGGAGATTCCGTATTCCCAGTTTATTCGTGACGTGGATTCCGGGCGAGTTCGCGACGTGACCGTCACCGGTAACCGGGTTCTCGGAACCTATACCGAAAACGGCACGGCCTTTCAGACCTATTCCCCCGTCATTGACGACAGCCTGATGGAGCGCTTGCAGAGCAAGAACGTCACCATCGTGGCGCGTCCGGAAAGCGACGGCTCCTCGGGTTTCCTGAGCTATCTCGGCACGCTTCTGCCTATGTTCCTCATCCTCGGCGTCTGGCTGTTCTTCATGCGGCAGATGCAGGGCGGTTCGCGTGGTGCGATGGGCTTTGGCAAATCAAAGGCCAAGCTTCTGACGGAAGCCCACGGCCGCGTGACGTTTGACGACGTCGCAGGCGTGGACGAAGCCAAGCAGGATCTCGAGGAAATCGTGGAATTCCTGCGCGATCCGCAGAAGTTCCAGCGTCTTGGCGGTAAGATTCCGCGCGGCGTGCTGCTGGTCGGGCCTCCGGGCACCGGTAAGACGCTTCTCGCCCGCTCCGTCGCCGGCGAAGCCAACGTGCCGTTCTTCACGATTTCCGGTTCGGACTTCGTTGAAATGTTCGTCGGCGTCGGTGCAAGCCGCGTGCGTGACATGTTCGAGCAAGCCAAGAAGAACGCACCCTGTATCATCTTCATCGACGAAATCGACGCCGTCGGCCGCCATCGTGGCGCCGGTCTTGGTGGCGGTAACGACGAACGCGAACAGACGCTGAACCAGCTGTTGGTCGAGATGGATGGCTTTGAGGCGAATGAAGGCATCATCCTCATCGCCGCTACCAACCGTCCTGATGTTCTTGACCCCGCGCTTCTGCGTCCCGGCCGTTTCGACCGTCAGGTCGTCGTGCCGAACCCGGATATTGTCGGCCGCGAGCGCATCCTCAAGGTTCACGTTCGCAACGTGCCGCTGGCGCCGAATGTCGATCTCAAGATTCTGGCCCGCGGTACGCCCGGCTTTTCGGGTGCGGATCTGATGAACCTCGTCAACGAAGCCGCCCTCATGGCCGCCCGCCGCAACAAGCGCGTGGTCACCATGCAGGAGTTCGAAGACGCCAAGGACAAGATCATGATGGGTGCGGAACGCCGCTCCTCCGCCATGACCGAAGCCGAAAAGAAGCTGACCGCCTATCATGAGGCCGGTCATGCGATTACTGCGCTGAAGGTTGCCGTGGCCGATCCGCTGCACAAGGCGACGATCATTCCGCGCGGCCGTGCACTCGGCATGGTGATGCAGCTGCCGGAAGGCGACCGCTATTCCATGAGCTACAAGTGGATGGTATCGCGCCTTGTGATCATGATGGGTGGACGCGTTGCCGAGGAATTGACCTTCGGCAAGGAGAACATCACGTCTGGCGCGTCTTCTGACATCGAGCAAGCCACCAAGCTTGCCCGCGCCATGGTTACGCAATGGGGCTTCTCCGACGCTCTCGGTCAGGTGGCTTATGGTGAAAACCAGCAGGAAGTGTTCCTTGGTCATTCCGTCTCGCAGTCGAAGAACGTCTCCGAGGCAACGGCCCAGACGATCGATACCGAAGTCCGCCGTCTGATCGACGAGGCTTACACCGAAGCACGGCGTATCCTCACGGACAACCACGATGGCTTTGTCGCAATTGCAGAGGGTCTTCTCGAATATGAGACCCTGACGGGTGAAGAGATCAAGGCGTTGCTGAGGGGCGAAAAGCCCGCTCGTGATCTGGGTGACGATTCGCCCGGCAGCCGTGGTTCGGCTGTGCCGAAAGCTGGCGCCAAGAAGGACGGCCCGAGTGAAGCCAAGGGCGATGGCGAGGCCGAAGGCGGCATGGAGCCGCAGCCGCATTGATCGCCTGCGCGAACGAATGATTGTAAAAGGCCATCCGGGTTTCCGGGTGGCCTTTTCATTTTGGTAACAACATATAAGCCATTTTTGCGCTAATTTACGTGCTGTTTATCGTGGTTTGTGGCATCTAGCCAAAACGCTTCCGGCTATTTTTATCGTTCGCCGGAATGCCCGAGAGATTTGGAGTTCAAATGGCACGCCGTTATTTCGGAACCGATGGTATCCGCGGACAATCGAACGTCTTTCCCATGACACCTGACCTAGCGATGCGCGTAGGTATCGCCGTCGGAACGATTTTCCGCCGCGGCCATCATCGCCATCGTGTCGTGATCGGCAAGGATACGCGCCTTTCCGGTTATATGCTGGAAAACGCGCTGGTTGCCGGTTTCACTGCAGCCGGTCTCGATGTCTTCCTGCTCGGCCCTATCCCAACGCCGGCCGTTGCCATGCTCACCCGCTCGCTGCGCGCGGATATCGGTGTGATGATCTCCGCCTCGCACAACCCATTCTCCGATAACGGGATTAAGCTTTTCGGTCCCGATGGCTATAAGCTCTCCGATGAGCTGGAGCTGGAGATCGAGGATCTTCTCGACAAGGATATTTATGCCCAGCTGGCCAAGCCGGCCGAAATCGGCCGCGCCAAGCGTGTCGATGGCGACATCTACCGGTATATCGAATTCGTCAAACGCACCCTGCCGCGCGATGTGACGCTGAGCGGGTTGAGGATCGCCATCGACTGCGCCAATGGTGCCGCCTACAAGGTGGCACCCGCAGCACTCTGGGAACTGGGTGCTGAAGTCGTCACCATCGGCAATGAGCCGAATGGCATCAATATCAATCTCGAATGTGGCTCCACCCATCCTGAAGCACTGCAGAAAAAGCTGCATGAGGTCCGCGCCGATATCGGCATCGCGCTCGATGGCGATGCGGACCGCGTCATCATCGTTGATGAGCGCGGCGAGATCGTCGATGGCGACCAGTTGATGGCTGTCATCGCCGATAGCTGGGCCGCCGACAACACATTGCGCGGCGGTGGCATCGTGGCGACCGTCATGTCCAATCTCGGTCTGGAACGTTTCCTCGGCGATAAGGGCCTCACCCTTGCCCGCACCAAGGTTGGCGACCGCTATGTCGTCGAGCATATGCGCAACCACAATTTCAACGTCGGCGGTGAGCAGTCCGGCCATATCGTGCTTTCGGATTACGGTACGACGGGAGATGGTCTGGTGGCGGCCTTGCAGGTTCTCGCCAAGGTCAAGCGCTCCGGCCTCACGGTCAGCGAAGTGTGTCGCAAGTTCGAGCCCGTGCCGCAGCTTCTGAAGAATGTGCGTATTTCCGGCGGTAAACCGCTGGAAAATCCCATCGTGCTGCAGGCGATTGCCGATGCGGAAAGCGCGCTGGCCAATAATGGCCGCCTCGTCATCCGCCCTTCCGGCACGGAGCCGCTGATCCGCGTCATGGCGGAGGGCGACGATAGCGCAAAGGTGGAAAAGATCGTCAACGATCTCGTCGGCGTCATCTCCAGTGCCCGCTCGGCCGCGTGAGTTGCCGTGACAGTAACGAAAGACAAAAGCCGGCCGTCGAGCCGGCTTTTTCTTTGAGTATTTGCTAATAAATATAGTGAATCATCGTGGTTAATCGGGACTTAACCATTTTACGTCAATCTCCATGACTGAACAGTTCACTGGCATCTGCTGCCGAAAACGCACGTGCCTCTTCTGGAGTGGAAGTCATGAAAAACGCCCTGGCCGGATTTCTGGCCGTCCTGCTGACCGGCACCAGTGCTATTGCTGCCGATCTTTATCAAGCCGAGCCAGCACCTGCCTATGTCGATGCACCCGAAGTGACCGTCACCCAGGCGAGTGGCTGGTACCTGCGCGGCGACGTCGGTTATTCCTTCAACAAGCTGCGCGGCGCCCATTATTATCAGGGTGGTCCGGGTGGATATCTGCAGGACTTCGATACCGCGACGATCAAGGACAGCTATGTCATCGGCGGTGGTGTCGGTTATCAGTTCAACAACTATTTCCGCAGTGACGTGACCCTCGACTATATGGGTAAATCGGATTTCCGCGGCTCCACGAGCGGCTTCTGCGGTTCTGTTCCCGGTCGCTGCGTCTCGGCTGATCTTAGCTCGCTGAGCGCTTATACGTTGATGGCCAACGCCTATGTTGATCTCGGCACCTATGGCAGTATCACGCCTTATGTTGGTGGTGGTATTGGTGGCTCCTACGTGAAATGGGATAAGCTGCGCAACACATCGTGCAGCGTTAATGGGCTCGGCTGCGACCCGACCACCGAGCACGGCGGCAAGGGCAAGTGGCGCTTCGCTTACGCCCTGATGGCCGGTGCCTCCATCGACGTCACCTGTAACCTGAAGGCCGATATCGGCTATCGTTTCCGCCACATCAACAAGGGCGACATGTTCGCTTATGAGAATGGCGGCGGTCCGGGCCGTGACAAGGGCCTTTATTCGCACGAAGTGCGTGTCGGTGGCCGTTATGTCTTCAATGGCTGCGATACTGCACAATACATGCCGCCTGCCGATATTCCGCTGCAGCCTGCCGTTTATAAATAAACGTCACGCCCAGCTGGTAGTTTCAAACCGTCCGCATCCTCCGGGTGCGGGCGGTTTTCGTTTTGGCGGCATTAATCGCGTCGCATGACGCATATGGACTAAAATTTCCATACGTAGCGACATATTCCGCTTGACGGAGGCCGGCGACAGGAATAGCAACGGCGGCAGGACACCTCTCCCTAACGAGAGGCGCCTATCTGAAAGGGTAGTCAAATGACAGATATAATGAAGCCGGACCTCCGTCCGGGCAATACGCATTTCTCTTCTGGTCCCTGCTCGAAGCGTCCCGGTTGGTCGCTAGATGCTCTCTCCGATGCGCCGCTCGGCCGCTCGCATCGCGCCAAGGTTGGCAAAGCCAAGCTGAAGCAGGCCATCGATCTCACCCGTGAAATTCTCAATGTTCCCGCTGATTATCGCATCGGCATCGTTCCCGCATCCGACACCGGCGCCGTTGAAATGGCGCTCTGGTCGCTGCTCGGTGAACGCGGCGTCGATATGCTCGCCTGGGAAAGCTTCGGTGCCGGCTGGGTCACCGACGTCGTCAAGCAGCTGAAACTGAAGGACGTCCGCAAGTTCGAGGCCGATTATGGCCTGCTGCCGAACCTCGCCGAGGTCGATTTTGACCGTGACGTGGTTTTCACCTGGAACGGCACGACGTCTGGCGTTCGCGTTGCCAATGCCGATTTCATTCCTGCTGACCGCAAGGGCCTGACCATCTGCGACGCCACCTCGGCGGCCTTCGCACAGGATATGGACTTTACGAAACTCGACGTCGTCACCTTCTCCTGGCAGAAGGTTCTGGGCGGTGAGGGTGGCCACGGCGTCATCATTCTGTCGCCGCGTGCCGTTGAGCGCCTGCTGAGCTATTCGCCGGCCTGGCCGCTGCCGAAAATCTTCCGCATGGTCTCCGGCGGCAAGCTGATCGAAGGCATCTTCACCGGCGAAACGATCAATACGCCCTCCATGCTCTGCGTTGAGGACTATATCGACGCCCTGCTGTGGGCGAAGAACCTCGGTGGTCTCAAAGCGCTGATCGGCCGTGCCGATGCCAATGCCAAGGTCATCTACGACTTCATCGAGAAGAACAACTGGATCGCCAATCTGGCCGTCAAGCCGGAAACCCGCTCCAACACCTCCGTCTGCCTGAAGATCGTCGATCCCGAGGTGCAGGCGCTGGACGCAGCCGCGCAGGCCGATTTCGCCAAGGGCATCGTTGCCCTGCTCGAAAAGGAAAATGTCGCCCTCGATATCGGCGCTTACCGTGACGCCCCGTCCGGTCTGCGCATCTGGGCCGGCGCCACCATCGAGACGGCCGATATGGAAGCTGTCATGCCTTGGCTTGCCTGGGCTTACCAGACGCAGAAGGCAGCACTTTCCAAGGCTGCCGCCTGATTTTGATACCGGCCCTGCGCTGATGCAGGGCCGCATATTCCCCGCTTTCAAAACTGCACCGCTTTTCAAGGAGCCCGTAAACCATGGCACCTCGCGTACTCGTATCCGACGAACTGTCGGAAACCGCCGTCCAGATTTTCCGTGATCGTGGCGTCGAAGTCGATTTCCAGCCGAAGCTTGGCAAGGACAAGGACAAACTTGCCGAAATCATCGGCAATTATGATGGTCTGGCCATTCGTTCCGCCACCAAGGCGACCGAAAAGCTGATCGAGGCTGCGACCAATCTGAAGGTCATCGGCCGCGCCGGCATCGGCGTCGACAATGTCGATATTCCGGCTGCCTCGCGTCGCGGCATCATCGTCATGAACACGCCGTTCGGCAACTCCATCACCACTGCCGAACATGCCATCGCCCTGATGTTTGCCGTCGCGCGCCAGCTTCCGGCCGCCGATAGCTCCACGCAGGCCGGCAAGTGGGAAAAGTCGAAATTCATGGGTGTCGAAATCACCGGCAAGACGCTCGGCGTCATCGGTGCCGGCAATATCGGCGGCATCGTCTGCTCGCGCGCTCTTGGCCTCAAGATGCACGTTCTAGCCTACGATCCCTTCCTGTCGCCGGAGCGCGCGCAGGAAATGGGCGTCACCAAGGTTGAGCTGGACGAGCTGCTGGCGCAGGCCGATTTCATCACCCTGCACGTGCCGATGACCGACAAGACCCGCGGCATTCTCAATGCTGAAAATCTGGCCAAGACCAAGAAGGGCGTGCGCATCGTCAACTGCGCCCGTGGTGGTCTGGTGGATGAAGCAGCCCTTGCCGAAGCCATCAAGTCTGGCCATGTCGCCGGCGCCGGTTTCGACGTGTTCGAAGTCGAACCCGCCACCGAAAGCCCGCTTTTCGGTCTGCCAAACGTCGTCTGCACGCCGCATCTTGGCGCTTCGACCACGGAAGCGCAGGAAAATGTTGCCCTGCAGGTTGCCGAGCAGATGTCGGATTACCTCGTCAAGGGTGCCGTTTCCAACGCCATCAACATGCCGTCGATCACGGCTGAAGAAGCGCCGCGCCTGAAGCCCTTCATCCGTCTCGCGGATGTTCTCGGCTCTTTCGTCGGTCAGGTGCAGGAAAGCGCCACCAAGGAAATCGAAATCCTTTATGATGGCGCAACCGCCAACATGAACACCAAGGCATTGACCAGCGCGTTGCTTGCCGGCCTCATCCGCAGCCAGGTTGCCGATGTGAACATGGTTTCCGCACCAGTCATGATCAAGGAAAAGGGTATCATCCTCTCCGAAGTCAAGCGTGACAAGACCGGCGTTTATGACGGCTACATCAAGCTGACGGTGAAGACGGAAAACCAGATCCGCTCGGTTGCCGGCACGGTGTTCTCGGATGGCAAGCCGCGCTTCATCCAGATCAAGAACATCAACATGGATGCCGATGTCGGATCGCACATGATCTACATCACCAACACCGACGTTCCCGGCATGATCGGCTTCATGGGCACCACGCTCGGCGAGGCTGGCGTCAACATCGCCAACTTCCAGCTTGGCCGTGAAAAAGAAGCCGGCGACGCCATCGCGCTTCTTTATGTCGATGGTCCGGTTTCCGAAGAGGTACTCGACAAGCTGCGCGCCAACTCGGCGATCCGCCAGGTCAAGCCGCTGACGTTTAACGTCGACTGATCTTATCGTTCCTCCCAAGGGGACAATAAGGCCCGGTGCAGGGGAAACCCTGTGCCGGGTTTTTTGGTTTTCCGGCCACCAGATTGATAACGAAACAAGCCGGTATCGCGCTTCGGTTGCATATCACAAAAAATTTAAGCCGGGTGGTCTAAAAATGATGATCATGAGTTGCTATATCGCCTGCTGAGATGCTGCTCATGGGAGGGCGGCCAACAGGAGATAGTGATGTTTGCTGCCTTTCGGCGCTTCAAGGGTTTGTTCGCAGTCGCCGCGCTTGGTATCGCGGTATCTTTCGTGGCGGTTGACATGGCAGAGGCACGCCGCGCCAGCGGCGGTTTCGGCAGCCGCGGCACGCGGACCTATTCGGCTCCGCCTTCGACAAGCACTGCGCCCGGCCAGACCGCGCCGATCAACCGCAGCATGACCCCCAATACCAACCAGGCAGCGCCCAATGCTGCCCAGCCGGCTCGTCCGGGTGCGCAGGCAGCGCCCCAGCAGAGCCGTGGCCTCTTCGGCGGCATGATGGGTGGTCTGATGGGCGGCCTGTTGATGGGCGGCCTGTTCGGCATGCTGATGGGCGGCGGTTTTGGCGGCATGGCCGGTTTCTTCGGCATGTTGTTGCAGGGGTTGCTTATCGGCGGTCTCATCATGCTCGCCATGCGTTTCTTCGCATCGCGTCGTCAGGGCCAGCCTGCTTATGGCTCGGCCGGTGGGTCGCAGCGCACGGATCATTCCGGCTCGTCCTTTAATGGGGGTTCGCAGGCCGGTCCTTCCGCATCCTCGTTCAAGATTCCGAAGATCGGCGCGCTTGCCGGTGCTGCGGGTGGTGCAACTGCTGCGGCGGCCGCCACAGCCAAGCCGGCACCGCACGCCAATGCCGTATCGGAAGGCGATGAAATCGGTATCACCCAGGGTGACCTCGAAACCTTCCAGAAGATGCTGCAAGACGTTCAGTCGGCTTATGGTGCCGAGGACTACGGCACGTTGCGCAAGCTGACGACGCCGGAAGCCATGTCCTATCTGGCCGAGGAACTGAGCGACAATGCCACCAGCGGTGTGAAAAACGACGTCCGCGACGTGACGCTGCTGCAGGGCGATGTTGCAGAAGCCTGGCACGAAGAGGGCCAGGATTACGCGACTGTGGCCATGCGTTACTCCGCCATCGACATCATGCGTGATCGCACCTCTGGCAAGGTTATCGAGGGTGACGAGCACAAGCCTTCCGAAGCGGTGGAAATGTGGACCTTCGTTCGCCGCCCCGGCAACGACAACTGGCAGGTCGCCGCCATTCAGGCCGCCGCCTGAGAAATCGTCGTCGCTCTTTTAAAAATATTCGGCCCGGATCTTCATAGCTCCGGGCCTCTTTTATTTCCGCCCGGATTACCGTCTCGGATCGGCGAAAAACGACGGCAAAATTTTACCGACGACATCTCGGCATCTGCCTGCTGCAATTTTTTGCTTCGCATTGCTATGCAAGGCTTTACACTCTCAAAGCCGAGGCATATCAACCGCGCATGGCTGCTTCGCTCCACGGAATCGCCTTTTTTCATTCATCTGTCATTCAGTCCAGGCGTCCTAACCACGGATCGTACACGTCAATGTGACTTTTTGCTCCGGTTCCAAACCGCTCTGGAAAGGGAACCTCAGCCGCAAAACAGCGTTGACAATCCAATTCCCGGCGCCTCGCAGGCCGGGCTGGGTGGCCGGGCAATGCGCGGTCCGCGAGAACGGAGAGCTATCGATATGAAACGCTTCGACCTGATCGACGGGATGCGTGGTTACTTCCTCGTCTTCATGCTGATCAACCATCTGGTGTTTGCCGGCGGCTTCTGGCTGGTGGAAATCAATCACCGGCAGTTTGCCTTTGTCGAGGATGCGCAGGGCTTCGTGTTCCTGTCCGGTCTGCTGATCGGCATGGTTTATGCGCGCAAGATGATGAAGTACGGTTACGATGCCGGCAAGCAGATGATCTGGAACCGGGCGATGGAGCTTTATCGTTATGCGATGGGCCTTGTGATCGCCGTGCTGTTCTTCCGCATGGTCATCCCCCATGCGCCTTACATCTGGTACAACTGGCTTGGCATGACGTCGTTTGACGATCCGCTGCGTCTCGCGGCGATTGCGACATTCCTCTTCCAGCCGACCTTCATGGATATTCTGCCGCAATATATCGTCTACATGCTGTTTGCGCCTGTTCTTGTTAAGCTCTGCCTTGATGGCAAGTGGGCCTATGTCATGGCCGGCTCCCTGCTGGTGTGGATGGCCGGTCAGCTTGGTCTGCAGCAGATCGTCACGACGCCGCTCAACGAACTCGTCAAGGGGGCCGACGAACAGGGCATCCGCGTCAGCTTCAACCTGCTCGGCTGGCAGCTGGTGTTTTATTCGGCACTGGTCATGGGCGCGATGACGGCGCAGAACCGCATTCCGTGGAAGAAGATTTTCTCGCCTGAGCATACCTGGCTGCCGAAGGCTGCCCTTCTGATCTGCCTGTTCTTCATGCCGCTGCGCATCGCAACGGCCTGGGGGCTGATGCCGGAATTCATGATGGGCAAGTTCTCGACCATGGAAATCCGTGCCGATTTCGGCCCGGTCTACCTCATCAACTTCCTTGCCGTTGGTGTCGGCCTGACCTGGCTGGTGATTGCCGGTCCGCAGCACCATCGCCCGATCGTGCGCTCCATCGCCGAAGGCGTGATCTGGGTGCTGTCGCTGAAGTTCCTGCAGTTGCTCGGCCGTCATTCGTTGCAGGTCTATGTCTGGCATGTTGCTATCGTCTATGCCGTCTATTATCTCGATGGCCGCACGGCAGAGCTGTCTCAGCTCAACAAGACCCTGATCGCTTTCACCGCTATCGGACTGTTGGCCTTGCCCGCTCTGTGGCGGGAGCGCGACAAGTGGTTTGGCACCAGTGGCCAGAAGACCGCAGGCGCATAAATACCTGCCGCGATCGGAATCTGAAGACTTTACGGGGCGGTTTTCCGCCCCGTACTTGCGTGTGCGGCCATTCCTTTCTATATGCACCCCTTAAATCCGCAGGCAGGCTGGCCCGAATGAAGGTCACGATCACGCGCGGCGGATGACCGACAGGCGGCGGGGCCTTTACCCCCGTTATGACTGACGATGGGAAAAAACGTGAATACGCTCGATTTTGACAAGAGGCCGGAAGATACCCGGATCGTTGTCGCCATGTCCGGTGGCGTCGATTCTTCCGTGGTGGCCGGTATCCTCAAGCGCGAGGGCTATGATGTCCTCGGCATTACGCTCCAGCTTTACGATCATGGCGCTGCCGTTCACCGCGCCGGCTCCTGTTGCGCCGGTCAGGATATCGATGATGCGCGCCGGGTCTGCGAAACGCTCGGCATTCCGCATTATGTGCTGGACTACGAAGCGCGGTTCCGCGAAACCGTCATCAACCCCTTTGCTGAAGCCTACGCGATGGGCGAAACGCCGATCCCCTGCGTCGCCTGCAACCAGACGGTAAAATTTGCCGATCTGCTCGCCACCGCGCAGGAACTGGGTGCCGATGCACTGGCGACCGGCCATTATATCCGCTCGCGCCCCAATCCTGTTTCCGGACAGCCGGGTCGGCGTGCGCTTTACCGCCCGATCGACAGCGATCGTGACCAGAGCTGGTTCCTGTTCGCGACCACCCAGGAACAGATCGATTACCTGCGGTTTCCGCTCGGCGGCCTCTCCAAGGCCGAAACGCGGGCGCTGGCGGAAGAGATGGGGCTTGTGGTGGCCAAGAAGGCTGACAGCCAGGACATCTGTTTCGTGCCGCAGGGCAAATATACCGATATCATCAACAAGCTGAAGCCGAATGCGGCTCTGGCGGGCGATATCGTGCATCTCGACGGCCGTGTGCTCGGCCGCCACGACGGTATCGTGCATTATACGATCGGCCAGCGCCGCGGCATCGGCGTCGCAACGGGAGAACCGCTTTACGTCGTGCATCTCGACGCACGAGGCCGTCGGGTCATTGTTGGCCCGCGTGAGGCGCTGGAAACCCGCCGCGTCTATCTGCGCGACATGAACTGGCTGGGTGATGGTGCGCTCGCGGCTGATGCCGGGCAGGGTTTTACCTGTTTCGCCAAGGTGCGCTCAACCCGCCCGCCGACGGAAGCGGTGCTGCATGCGGATGAAAATGGCATCTATGTGGATCTGATGACCGGTGAGGCCGGTGTTGCCCCCGGCCAGGCCTGCGTGCTTTATTCCGCGCCGGGTCCGGATGCCCGCGTTTACGGCGGCGGCTTCATCGACCGTTCGGAACGCTCAGTGGATGCCGAGGCATCGCTGAAGGCGCTTCTGGAAAAGCCGGTTGCCGCCTGAAACAATTCGCTTTTTGCAGCGATGCGGAAAGCGAATTTTTTGCGCATCTTGCGCTTGACACTTTGGGGAGCGGCACCTTATAAGCCGCTCATCCTGATGGAGCGAGCCAGTCACATGACTGTCACGTTTCCTCTGTGGCGGGGTAGCTCAGGTGGTTAGAGCAGCGGAATCATAATCCGCGTGTCGGGGGTTCAAGTCCCTCTCCCGCTACCATTTCTCACATAAATATACATCAAATCGACCGACAGCGTAGCGTTTGTGCGTCCCATCACAATGATGGCTGACGCGTATCTGCTGCACGGTATCTGAGGGCTGCCCAAAAAAAGGGAAACCCGCTCACTGTAAAATACAGCCAGCGGGTCTCAACCTTTACCCCCTCCCACAAGGGCGGCTGCACAAAAGCACGTAAAATAAAATATGGCAAGATCATGGCGAGTATATTCTTGCGATGATCGTCGCCTCTGGCTGATTTTAGATCAGAAGTTGAGCAGTGCCTGGGTCAGTTCTTTGAGGCCGCGGTGAAGACCGCCAGTTGGGCGTCAAACGCGCGCTTGAAAGCTGGACGGGCCTTGCCTCGCTCGACATAGGCCAAAAGGTTCCCGTAGTCTTTTAATATGCCTGACGATTCCAGTCGGCGTAAGACGCAGATCATCAGAATATCTGCAGCGCTGAAAGAGCCTTCGAGCCATTCCCGGTCGCCAAGCCATGCGGACAACTCGTCAAGGCGTTTCAGGAGCTGTTCCTTGGTTCGGGCGAGGCGGGCTTCGTGCCACGGCTCGTTGCGCTCAAAGAGCCAGACCGTAGTGAAGTTGAGGATGGATGGTTCGATCGTGTTCAATGCAGCGAACATCCAGGCAACGGTCCGGGCTCGTCGCAACTGGTCCTCCGGCAGCAGGCCACTATGATGTTGCGCGATATGCATCACGATCGCGCCCGACTCGAACAGAATGAGGTCGCCCTGCTCATAGGAGGGTATCTGGCCGAAAGGCTGATAAGCGAGGTGCGAGGCTTCCTTCATCGCTTCGAACGACAGGCGTCGGACATGATAGGGCTGGCCCACTTCCTCGAGCGCCCATCGCACCGGCATATCACGCGCGAGACCGCGGCCGCCATCGGGAGAGCGTTCAAAAACGGTGATCGTCGGGTTCGGCTTCATCTCTATAGAAGCGGGGACTGTTTCGATATTTGACATCCTGTGTCTCCATACGAGGTCCGTATTTCCAGGAGCAACCTCCGCCTTGCGGGGCGTTCAGTCAACGGTGCCGCTGCACAGGCAGTCAGTGTAAATATCGAGAGGGTGATGGAGAGTGGTCTTCGGCAGCATGGAATGAGAACGCCGATCGCTAACCGAACCACGACAAAAATCGCGGAGTTTGAATGACAATCGTCTAAATATCGATTTTCTTGGAGAAATTTGGAGCGGGCGAAGGGATTTGAACCCTCGACCCCAACCTTGGCAAGGTTGTGCTCTACCCCTGAGCTACACCCGCTCAAATCCACCGGTCCGGGGTAGTTCGCTGAACCGTGGGCCACCAAGCGGCGACGGGCGCTATATCGCTCAATCGATTTTGGAATGCAACAGAGAAATGACAAAAACGCGAAAATTTCTTTGAGAAATGCGACAAGCGGCGGAAATGATTGAGAATTTTTCACTTCGCCGGTTTTTCCTGCGTTGCCAAGCGCTGGCCGCCCCCTTAATCAGGAAAGAACGACAACGGAATCGGCGGAGGCGGGCGGCAGGATATGACGGAAAATTCCCGGAAGACGGCAACGGAGCTGTTCGAGTTTCTCGACGGTCTTGGCATTTCGCACACCACGAAACAGCACGAGCCAGTGTTCACCGTCGCAGAATCCCAGTCGCTGCGCGATCTCATTCCCGGCGGTCATACAAAGAACCTCTTTGTGAAGGACAAGAAGGACCAGTATTTTGTTCTGACCGTTGAGGAAAATGCCGTCGTGGACCTGAAAAGCGTCCACAAGACCATCGGTGCAGCAAGCCGCGTTTCTTTCGGCAGGCCGGAAAAAATGCTGGAATATCTGGGCGTCGTGCCGGGCTCCGTCACCGTGTTCGGGGCCATCAATGACACGGCCAGACAGGTCACTTTCGTGCTCGACAGCGATCTCCTGGAAAACGAACTGGTCAATGGCCATCCGCTTTCCAACGACCAGACGACAACGATCGCGTCCAAGGATCTTATTCGCTTTCTCGAGGCAACCGGACATGCACCGCTTGTCTTGAAAGTCAGCGAGTGAGATACGATCTTTGCTTCAACTGAGACATGCGACAGAGATTACGGGAGACCGGCATGAGCGACACGAATAACCCCTACGGCGGTTCTTATGGCGGGCAGATGACCGCAAGCGCGCATCATAATGGCGAGCTGAACGGCGCGGCCTCCGGCCACATCAAGGATACGACGACGGCGGGTTTTTCCAAGGACGTTCTCGAGGAATCGCGCCGCCAGCCGGTTCTGGTGGATTTCTGGGCGCCCTGGTGCGGCCCGTGCAAGCAACTGACGCCGGTGCTCGAAAAGGTCATCAACGAGGCGAATGGCCGCGTTAAGCTCGTGAAGATGAATATTGACGATCATCCGTCCATTCCCGGCCAGCTCGGCATCCAGTCCATTCCCGCCATCGTCGCTTTTGCCGATGGCCGGCCGGTGGATGGCTTTATGGGTGCCGTTCCGGAAAGCCAGATCAGGCAGTTCATCGACAAGATCGCCGGCCCGGATGCCGGTGATCCGAAAGCCGAGATCGAGGCTGCTCTCTCCGAGGCGAAGCAGCTTCTGGCCGATGGCGATTTTAATGGCGCGGCGCAGCTCTTCGGCGCCGTCATGCAGGCCGATCCGGAAAACCCCGCGGCGATTGCCGGTATCGCCGAATGCATGATCGCCGCCGGTCAATATGAGCGGGCCAGCGAATTGCTTTCCTCCCTTCCTGCCGAACTCAATGACGATGCGGGCATTCAGCTCGTCTCGAAAAAGATCGCGCAATATGAAGAAGCCCGTAAAATCGGTGATCCGGTCGCACTCGAGCGAGACCTCGCGCAAAATCCTGATCATCACGAGGCGCGGGTGAAGCTCGCCAAGGTGCTGAATGCGCAGGGGCGGCGTGATGAAGCGGCAGACCATCTGCTTTACGTCATGCGCAAGGACCGGACCTTCGATGATGACGGCGCGCGCCGCCAGCTTCTGGAGTTTTTCGAGTCCTGGGGTTTCAAGGATCCGGCAAGTATTGCCGGCCGCCGGAAGCTTTCGGCGATACTGTTTTCGTAATGCGGGCATATCCCGGCCCTGGCGGCTGAGCCGCCGGCCGGGCAGCAATGAACAGGGGGCTTGATCCCATGCATGTCGGAAATGCGAGATACGTGAAGAACGACGACCTGCCGAAAACCGTGCCGGTCTTTCCATTGCCGGGCGCACTGCTTCTGCCGGAAGGGCATCTTCCGCTGAATATTTTCGAGCCGCGATATCTCGCCATGATCGACACGGCGCTCGCGAGCCACCGTCTCATCGGTATGGTGCAGCCGGCCCTTCATGTCATCGAGGCGGGGATCGAAGGCGGGCCTTTGAGCGCCGTCGGTTGCCTCGGCCGCATCACTTCCTTTTCCGAGACGGGTGATGGCCGTTACGTCATCTCGCTCACCGGTGTCTGCCGCTTCCGCCTGCTGGAGGAGGTTGCCGGCAGCGAGCCCTATCGCAGCTTCCGGCATGCGCCGTTCATCGCTGATCTTTCCGGCGAATATGATGAAGAAGCGGTGGATCGCGAAAACCTGCTCAGGGTATTCCGCGCATTTCTGGATGCCAACCAGCTGGAGGCGGATTGGGAAAGCGTGGAAAGGGCGGGCAATCGTGTTCTCGTCAATTCCCTTTCGATGATGTCTCCTTTCGGTCCGGCCGAAAAACAGGCGCTGCTGGAAGCGCCCGACCTGAAGACGCGGGCGGAAACATTGATCGCCATCACCGAGATCGTTCTTGCCCAAGGCTCGGGCGAGGGCGGCACCGTGCTGCAATAGGACCTCCGCTATGGACGACAGGATGAGTAATGTCGATCCGAAGCTGCTGGAGCTTTTGGTCTGCCCTTTGACGAAGGGCAGGCTTTCCTATGATCGGACCCACAACGAGCTCATCTCCGAAAGCGCGAGGCTCGCCTATCCGATCCGTGACGGCGTGCCGATCATGCTGATTTCAGAAGCGCGCAAAATAGAAGAATAGTCTCCCTTCTTCCGCTCTCCACAGATTGTCATGTCGCGAATTGACGAAGATGCGTTGACAACCATGCGTGGATTTGACCAGAGTCCCGCCCGACATGTCTGTTGCGGGGAGAATACTGATGTCGTTGCGCGCTCTTGTCCGGGTCTCGTTGGTTGCGGTCTCTACCGCCTTCATTTTTCTTCCAGCCACGGCAGCAGAACCTTCGCGGAAGGTGGTAACCACCCAGAACGGCGATTATTTCGGCTTTGATCTCCGGACGGAGCAGAATGTCTCGCTGGAACAATGCGGCGAGATTTGTGTGGGCGACGCAGCCTGCAAGGCCTTCACCTACAATCCCAAGGTGAAATGGTGCTTTCTCAAATCCGATTTCAATCAGCTGAACGCCTTCCCCGGCGCTGTCGCCGGCAAGATCGTGGAAGTGGCGACGGAGGCCGATATCGGCGCACCGCAGCGCCTGTCCTTCGTCACTGACAGCCTGCAGCAGGAAGCGCGCCGGCTGAAATCCGGCCTTGCGGCAAATGACGGTGAGACCGGACAGGGTGTCGAAGCGCTGGTCGAAACGGCGCGGCAGCAAGTGGCTTCCGGCAATATTCCTGACGCGGTCGCGACCTACAAGGCGGCCCTTGCAATCACGCCTGAAGACGGTGCGCTCTGGGCGGAATTGTCGGAAAAGGCAGCGCAGGTCACCGACAATTATTCGATTGCCGGGCAGGCGGCGTCTGCCGCCATCAATGCCTATCAGCTGAGCCGCACGGTCAGCGCCCGCACCGAGGCCCTGAACCGGCTGGCAAAGGCTTTTGAGAGAACCCAAAATTATCGCGCGGCACTCAATGCCTATAAGGAGAGCCTCGCGCTCACCGACGATGCACAGACAAAAGCGGCCTATGCCGATCTACGCACCCGCCAGGGCTTCCGTGTCATCAACAACACGGTGGATACGGATAGTGTCAGCCCGCGCGCCTGCGTGCAGTTTTCCGAACCGCTGGTGAAGAACGGCGTCGATTATTCCTCCTTCATCACGCTCGATGGTGCCGCCCCCAAGGCCATTGAAGCGAAGGGCAGCGAGATATGTGTCGAAGGCCTGACCCATGGCCAGCGTTACAAGATTGCGTTTCGCGCCGGCCTGCCGTCTTCCGTGGAAGAGCCACTGGAAAAGCAGGTCAATCTCGATATTTACGTGCGCGACCGCGCCGCGACTGTGCGCTTCACGGGCGAGAATTTCGTTCTCCCGGGTACTGCTCGCCGTGGTATCCCGATCGTCTCTGTTAATGCCGACAAGGCCGATCTGAAGCTCTATCGCGTCGGCGACCGCAACATCACCTCACTTCTTTCCAACTCGCAGTTCCTGACGCAGATGGACGGCTATAATGCCGACCGTATCGAAAACGAGATCGGCGAACTCGTCTGGCAGGGTTCGATCGAGATCAAGCCCGACCTCAACAAGGATGTGGTGACGAGTTTTCCGGTGGATGAGGCCCTACCAGAGCGCAAACCCGGCATCTATGTGCTGACTGCCGTGCCTCCGGGCGTAGCACCTGAAACATGGGATTCGCGCGCCACGCAATGGTTCCTGGTCTCCGATACCGGCATTACGACCTATGCCGGCACCGACGGGCTCAACGTCTTTGTCCGTGCACTCGGCAGTGCCAAGCCGCTTGCGGATGTGGATTTGCAGCTGCTCGCCAAGAATAACGAGGTGCTGGGCACGGCAAAGACCGACGCGGATGGCCGCGCGGTGTTCTCGGCCGGCCTGATGCGCGGCACCGCTGCGCAGGCGCCTGCAATCCTGACCGCGCGCAATGGCGACAAGGATTACGTCTTCCTCGACATGACCCGCGCCGGCTTCGATCTTTCAGATCGTGGCGTGACGGGACGTGCGGCACCCGGTGCCATCGATGTGTTTAGCTGGACGGAACGCGGTATCTACCGTGCCGGCGAGACCGTACATGCCGCAGCGCTTGCCCGTGATGTCGATGGCAAGGCAATCGAGGATCTGCCGCTTACCTTCATCTTCTCGCGTCCCGATGGCGTGGAAGACCGGCGCTTCGTCAGCGACGGCAAGGCGCTCGGCGGCCATGCGGTCGATCTGCCGTTGCAGGCAAATGCCATGCGCGGCACCTGGACTCTGCGCATCCATACCGATCCGAAGACGGCTGCCATCAGCGAAAAGAGTTTCCTCGTAGACGATTTCGTGCCTGACCGCACCGAGTTCGACCTTTCGAGCAAGGCAAAACAGATCGATCCGGGCGCGGAAACGGCAATCGACGTCGATGGCCGTTATCTCTATGGCGCCCCGGCCGCCGGCTTGACGCTGGAAGGCGAGATCGCAATCAAACCGACGCGTACGACCACGGATTTCGAAGGTTATTTCTTCGGTCTGGCGGATGAGGAAAGCGAAGAGGAAAACCGCACGACGCTTGCCGATCTGCCGGTGCTGGACGAAGAAGGCAAAGCAAGTTTCAACGTTGATCTGACAGATCTGCCCTCCACCACCCAGCTTCTTTCCGCCAACATCACCGTGCGTATGCAAGAGGCGGGTGGACGTGCCGTCGAGCGCTCGTTGACGTTGCCCATCAAGGCGGAAGCACCTGTCATCGGCATCAAGCCGCAATTCTCCGGCGATCTCGCTCAGAATTCCGTTGGTCGTTTCCACATCATTGGCGTCAGCGCCGATGGCGCGAAGCAGGCGATGAACGGTCTCACCTGGAAGCTCATCAAGGTCGAGCGGAATTATCAATGGTATCGTCAGGGCAATTCCTGGCGTTACGAGCCGGTGGAATACACCAAGCAGCAGGAGACCGGCACCCTGTCCGTCGATGCCAATGGCGGCGAGATTTCCGTGCCCGTCACCTGGGGCCGTTACCGGCTGGAAGTGGAAGGTGCCGGCAATGGCGCGCCGGTTTCCAGCGTCGAATTTGATGCCGGTTTCTACGTCGAGGCAAGCTCGACGGAAACGCCGGATGCGCTGGAAATCGCGCTGGACAAACAGAGCTACAAGATTGGCGATACGGCCAAACTCAAGGTGTCCTCGCGTTTTGCCGGTGAGTTGATGGTGACATCAGGTTCGGAGAAGCTGATTTCCGTTCAGAATGCCGAGATCGGCGCGGATGGCGGCGAGATCGGTATTCCGGTCACCGAGGAATGGGGTGCAGGTGCTTACGTCACGGCGACGCTGTTCCGTCCGGGCGATGCGCAGGAAAGCCGCATGCCGATGCGCGCCATCGGCATCAAATGGCTTGCCGTCGATCCGGCCGAGCGCAAGCTTGCCGTCACCCTCGGCGCGCCACAGAAGACGCTGCCGCGCCAGCCGCTTGAAATTCCCATCACCGTTGCGGGCGCTGGCGTCGGCGAAAAAGCCTATGCCATCGTCGCGGCCGTGGATGTCGGCATATTGAACCTCACCCGCTACGAGCCGCCGAAGCCGGATGAATGGTATTTCGGCCAGCGCCGGCTGGGGCTCGAAATCCGCGACCTCTATGGCCGCCTGATCGACGGTTCGCTTGGCGCCACCGGCCGGTTGCGCACCGGCGGCGATGGCGCAGGGGCGGCCCTTCAGGGTAGCCCGCCCACCGAAAAGCTGGTGGCCTTCTTTGCCGGTCCGGTCGAACTCGATCGGGACGGCAAGGCGACAATCAGCTTTGATATTCCGCAGTTTAACGGCACGGCGCGCATCATGGCAGTGGCCTGGACGAAGACGGGTGTTGGTCACGCGGTCTCGGATGCCATCATCCGTGATCCCGTTGTGGTCATCGCCAGCGCGCCGAAATTCCTCGCACCCGGCGATGTCTCGCAATTGCGCCTCGATATCGCCAACACCGATGGCGAGGCCGGCGATTACCGGCTGGATGTGACAAGTAACACGGCCTTGACGGTCGATCAGGGCGAGATGTCGCAGACATTGGCGCTTCAAAAGGGCGGCAAGTCGTCGCTGACAGTGCCTCTGACGGGTGAACAGCCCGGCAATGGAGCGATCACCATCAAGGTCTCCAACGCATCTGGTGTCTCGCTGGAGCAGGTGCTGAATGTTCCGGTGCGCCCGGCCGTTCTGCCGGTCACGACGCGGCGCGAAATCAAAATTGCGCCCAATAGCAGTCTGACCATCAATGGCGATCTGTTGGCCGACAGCATGCTGCTGGGGTCTTCCGTCGCGGTCAACGTCACGCGCTCGCCGGCCTTCGATATTCCGGCGCTGGTGATGATGCTGGATAAATATCCTTACGGCTGCGCCGAACAGACGACGAGCCGGGCGTTGCCGCTGCTCTACGTCTCGGAACTGACCAAGGACAGCGGCATGGCCGAAGATCCTGATACTCGCAAGCGGGTGCAGGAAGCGATCTACCGCGTGCTGTCCTTCCAGTCGAGTTCGGGCAGCTTCGGCCTCTGGTCGCCGGGTTACGGCGATCTGTGGCTCGATGCCTATATCACCGACTTCCTGACCCGCGCCCGCGAACAGAGCTACGATGTTCCCGAAGCGGCCATGGTGCAGGCGCTGAACAACCTGCAAAACGGTCTTTCCTATGACAGCAATGTCAAGGATCGCGGCAACGAGATTGCCTATTCGCTTTATGTGCTGGCGCGCAACCGTAAGGCGGCCATCAACGATCTGCGTTATTATGCGGACACGGCGCTCGCCGATTTCCCGACGCCGCTTGCCAAGGCGCAGGTTGCCGCAGCCCTCTCTCTTTATGGTGATCAGGCCCGGTCGAAGAGCGTGTTTGGGGCTTCGCTCGACATGGCAAGCCGTGCCACCAACGTCAGCCTCGCGCGGGCAGATTATGGCTCTGCGCTGCGCGATGGTGCAGCGACGCTGGCGCTGGCGGCCGAAAGCCGCCCGGTTCCGGCCGTCGTGCCGCAGCTTGCCGGTGCCGTGGCGAAGGAATGGGAAAAGAAGCCCTATACCAGCACTCAGGAACAGGCTTGGATGCTGCTCGCCGCCCGCGCCGTCAAGGGCGAGGACAAGGATATCCGCCTCGATGTAAACGGCGATTTGCAGACCGGCGGTTTCGGCAAGCGAATGAGCGGTGACGAGTTGCTGGCCGCACCCTTGAAGATCGCCAATGCCTCGGCCGATCCGGTCACGGCTGTTGTCACCACAGTGGCACCACCGGCGCAGCCGCTTGCCGCCGGTGGCGAGGGCTTCACCATCACGCGCACCTATTATTCCATGGATGGCGAGGAGGTGAACCCAAGCGAGGTCACGCAGAACGAGCGTTACGTTGTGGTGCTGAATGTGGTGCCGCAGAATAACTGGCAGTCGCGCATTCTGGTGACGGATCTCTTGCCCTCCGGTTTCGAAATCGACAATCCGAGCCTCGTCAATTCCGCCGAACTGTCGAATTTCGACTGGTTGCCGGAAACGGAAGCCGCGCATACCGAATTCCGCTACGACCGTTTCGTCGCGGCCTTCGATCGCTCGGCCGGTGACAGTTCGGAGATCGCGCTCGCATATGTTGTCCGTGCTGTCACGCCGGGCACCTATGATCACCCGGCAGCCTCGGTTGAGGATATGTACCGGCCGCAATTTGCCGCCCGGACGGCAACCGGCCGCATGGAGGTGCGTTCGGCAACCCCATGAGGCGGAAAAAGGCTGTCATCGCCGGCATCATGACGGCCGCGTTGCTTATCGGCGGCGCGGCCTTCGGTCTTGACGCGCTGGACAAGGCCTATCCGCCGCCGCTGGAGGCTGCGCGAGAGCGATCCTTCGAGGTGCTGGACCGCGATGGAAAACTGTTGCGCGCCTTCGCGACACCGGATGGCCGCTGGCGGCTGAAAACCACGGCTGCGGAGGTCGATCCGCAATTCCTGCGCATGCTGGTCGCTTATGAGGATCAGCGCTTTTACGATCACCACGGCGTTGACCCCTGGGCATTGCTGCGCTCCGCCTGGCAACTGGCCAGCAACGGCCGGATCGTCTCCGGCGCCTCGACGTTGTCCATGCAGGTGGCGCGGCTGATCGAGCCGCGCGCCGACCGATCTTTCTCGGCCAAATTCCTGCAGGCTGCGCGCGCGCTCCAGATCGAGAGACGGCTGGATAAGGCCGAGATTCTCGACCTTTATCTGAATATCGCCCCCTATGGCGGCAATCTCGAAGGCGTCAGAGCCGCAAGCCTCGCCTGGTTCGGCAAGGAACCGGGCCGGCTTGATACGGCGGAGGCAGCCCTTATGGTAGCGCTACCGCAATTGCCGGAAAAACGGCGCCCGGACCGTTTTCCGGAGGCGGCGAAGCAGGCACGCGAGCGAGTACTGCAACGGCTTGCCGTGGAGCGCGTGGTGGGTGAAGGAGAGGCGGAGCGGGCGGCATTGGCTGCGGTGCCTGTCAACCGGCGAGACTTGCCGTCCTATGCGCCACATATGGCGGTTGCCGCCCGCGCGAAATTTCAAAATGCCGGAGAGGTGCGTTCGACACTGAGATTGCCGATCCAGCGGGAACTGGAAGGTGTCGCGCGCCATGCGGCGGAAAAGCTTGGTGACAAGGTTTCCGTCGCCATCGTCATGGCTGATGCGCAGACCGGCGATATCCTCGCGGAGGTCGGTTCGGCGGATTATCTCGATACGGCACGGCGCGGTTTCGTGGAGATGAGCCGGGCGGTGCGCTCGCCGGGCTCCACCCTCAAGCCATTCATCTATGGCCTTGCCTTCGAAGATGGTCTTGTCGGGCAGGAAACCATCATCGAGGATCGTCCGGCTGATTTTTCCGGTTACCGGCCACGCAATTTCGACATGCATTATCAGGGTGATGTCAGTATCCGCCAGGCACTGCAACTGTCCCTCAACGTGCCTGCGGTCAAGCTGCTTGATGCCGTCAGCCCCTCGGCGCTGATGGTGCGGTTCCGGCGGGCGGGCGTAAAACTGGTGCTTCCGGCCAATGAGGCACCTGGGCTTGCCATTGCGCTCGGCGGTGCCGGCATTTCCCTGGTTGATCTGGTGCAGCTTTATGCCGGGCTTGCCGGCAGCGGGGATCCCATGCGGCTGGGTGATGGTGTCCGCACTGTCCCCGAACGACTGGAGGGTGATCGGCTGTTTTCCCATGCCGCGATCTGGAACGTCACCGACATACTCTCCGGTGTCCTTCCGCCGCTCGGCATGAAACAGCGCGGCATCGCCTACAAAACCGGCACCAGCTATGGTTATCGCGACGCCTGGTCGGTGGGCTATGACGGGCGGCATGTTATCGGCATCTGGGTCGGCCGCGCCGATAATGGTGCGGTGCCGGGCATTGCCGGTTATGCGACGGCTGCTCCCATCCTGTTCGAGGCTTTCGCAAAATCCGGCGTGGCCGTGACGCCGATGCCTGGCCCACCCTCCGGTGTAGCGCGCGTTGCCGTAACCGACCTTCCCGCCAACCAGCGGCGCTTTACCACGACTGCAAACGGCCTGCTTTCGGCCTCAAGACGGGAAAGCGCCCCACGCATCGTCTACCCGCCGGAGGGCGCGCGGGTGGAACTTTCCAGCCAGTCCGGCATTTCGCCGCTGGTGCTGAAGCTGCAGGGCGGGCGCGCGCCTTTCCGCTGGCTCGCCAACGGCTTGCCTTTGCCGGATGCCTCTCATCGCCGCAATAGCGAATGGCGACCGGAGGGGCAGGGGTTTTCGACGCTCACGGTGATTGACGCCGATGGCCGTGCCTCGAGTGTGCGGATTTTTGTCGAGTAAGGTCTGCCACCGAAACGCCAATGCTTGGCTGACGGATACGCTGGAAAACAGGAACCAGTTCGGCATACCACCTGCTTGGAAGAAAACGATGAGGCCCGGCTAGTCTATCTCCCGTTCTGCCGAAGTCAGGACGTGACGACGATGATGGGACCAATCTTGTATGTCTGGATGTTGAGGGCCGTGCGCAGGAAATTCAGCGCGCTTTCTGTATCGGTCACGAAAAGTGTGCCGCTGACGACCCGCCGTGCGGTCGCTTCGTTTCCTATGACAATGCGCCCGTGAAAATGCCGCTGTATTTCCTCGATCACGTAGGAGAGGGGCATGTTGTCCACGGTAAGCTGGCCCCGGCGCCAAGCCAGCGCCGTGTTGGCATCCGTTTTCCGGATCGTGCTTTTCCCTGTCTCGTTCAAGTGAAGCACTTCTTCGCCTTCCCCGACTTTCACCGGAAGGGCTCCCGGCTCCTTGAAATCGACGCGCACGGAATGTTCCGTCACGGCAATGCGTGTGTCCGTGGCGCTCTGGCGCACATCGAAGGCCGTGCCGAGAGCTGTGACCAGGGTGTCGTCCGCGCTGACGGAGAAAGGCCGCTTCGCATCCGGGCTTACCTGAAAGAATGCCTGCCCTCGCAGGAGCCGGACGGTCCGTCGCTCGCTGGTGAAATCGAGCGCGATTGCAGATGACGCGTTCAATTGAACCCGGGAGCCATCCTCCAGTGTCACTTCAGGCATCTCATCGGTGTCGGACATGATATCCGCACTCATGCGCATCGGGCCATCCAGAGCAATAAACAGTGTTCCGGCGGCGGCGATCGCGACGACCGAGGAGATGATCGCGTTGCGGCCGCGCGATGAGGATGAAACCGGCGCTTCACGAAGCCCGGCATCAGACCTTATCGCAGTTCTCGCTTCACCGAGAATGCGCTTCGCCGCCGTGTAGGCCCGACAGTTCTCCGGATCCAGTTCCATCCAGCGACGAAACTCCGCCAACTCCGTTTCGGGCTGGTCCGGGTCGCGGTTGCGAAACACCCAGTCGGCTGCCTCTCTGTTTCGTTTGCGCTGATCACGCGTCAGACGTCTACGTTGCACGGAACGCTCCAATTATGCTCTTCCATGTGTAGACGAATGAGCTGTGTTGATTAGGATGTTTACTCCATTTCAAAAAGCCGGTCGAGGCAATGGCTGAGCGCGCGCCGGAGGTGCCGGTCGACCATATTGCGTGAAATTTTAAGCTTGGACGCGATCTGGTCCGGCGAAAGATGATGAAGCCTGTGCAGGACGAAGGCCGTGCGCCGTTTTTCTGGCAGGTCGGCGATTGCCTGTTTCAGCACCGTCAGCCGCGCCTCGACAGCCAATCCCTGATCGGGTGCGTTATCCGCCGCAAACACTGCCCTGGCATCTTCATCCGAACCGGAAAAAAGTCTGGATTCTAACTGCTCCCGTCTGATCCGGTCGATCCGCATATTCGAAGCGGCGCGGCACAGGAACGCCTTTATGGATCGTTTGCCGGACAGCGCATCGGGCTGCAAGGCGAGTTTGACGTAGAGATCGTGCACGATTTCCCGCGCGGCCCCGTCTGAGCGACTGCGTCCCCCCACGGCCTTGATGATGTCGCCGTAATGCTCGACGATCGCCCTGTTCAACAGGTCGGTTCCGTCATTTTCATTGAGGCTGGCCGTCGACGTCCGCATTGCTTTCCTGAACCTCCGCAATCTGCAAGGTGTGACAACTGAAGGCGGACACAGAGCACAAACCGGGTGCTCTCCTTAAGGTTTGTCCGAAGCAGGTCATCAGCCGGCATCGAAGTTCTCATCTTCATCGCCGGTGGGCCAATTTCTAGTCACGGGTAAAAAGCGATGCAAGTGCAATGATTTAAGGTCGGAGCCGTAAAAAATCTCCTTGACGTTTAAAAGAGGACAATTTTTATCATGTTTATGTTTGGATTCATTGCATCTTTTGGCCTGCGGGCGAATGCGCGCAAAGGCGGGAGATAAAACTATCTTTTACGAAAAACCCAGGGAATGTTGCGTGGCAGCCACAGGTCACTTGCCTTGGGTCTGTGATGGAATGGGCACGCACATCGGTGTTCCCGAAATCGGATCCGGCATGATGACGGCGTTGACGCCAAAGACATCAAGGACATTTTTCGCCGTGATGACGGCACCTGGGGCGCCAGCGTCGAATATCCTGCCGTCCCTGACAAGAACGATTTCGTCGGCGTAACGGGCCGCCTGGTTGAGATCGTGGAGGACCGCGACGATGGTGCGGCCCTGATCATGCACAAGCTGCCTGATGAGATCGAGTATTTCAATCTGGTGGGCGAGATCGAGGAAAGTCGTCGGTTCATCCAGAAGAAGGATGTCCGTTTCCTGGGCCAGCGTCATCGCGATCCAGGCGCGCTGCCGCTGGCCGCCGGAGAGAGCCTCTACCGGACGGTCCGAAAGCGATGTCATATCGGTCAGGTCGAGAGCATAGGTGCACGCATCTTCGTCACGGCTGGACCAGCGCTCGAACAGTCTGCGATGGGGATAACGCCCTTGCCGGACCAGTTCGGTGACCGACAATCCCTCTGGAGCCTGCGGCCCCTGCGTGAGGACGCCGATGTGTTTTGCTCGTTCCCGCGATGGAATTTTCCGCGTCGATGCGCCGTCCAGAAATATCTCGCCTTTCATGGGGCTGAGAAGTCCGGCGAGTGCACGCAATATCGTGGATTTGCCGCATCCGTTTTTTCCGACGAGAACCGTGAAATGCCCGGATGGAATTTTCAGGTTCAGGTCTTCGACAATGACGGCGCCGTTATATCCAAGGGACAGATTGCGTGTCGCGAGGCGATAAGCTTCATGCATGCCGGCGGCCCTTCAGAAGATAGGCAAAAAACGGAGCCCCCAGCAGGGCTGTTACGATGCCGGCCGGCAGCTGCGCCGGTGCGATGACCGTGCGGCCGATAATATCGGCGACCAACAGCAAAAGGCTGCCTGTCAGAGCGGCAACCGGAATGAGGGCCCGATGGGCAGGGCCAACGATTCGCCGCGCAACATGCGGGGCGATGAGGCCAACAAACCCCACCAGTCCCACCATCGCGACGGTGGCGCCCGATATCAGCGTACAGAGCAATATCAGGAATGCACGCACGAGATTGACCTTCTGTCCAAGTCCGGTCGCCACATCGTCACCGAAACGGATGAGGTCCAGCTGCCGGCAGGAGAACCAGGTGAGAGCCAGCGGAACGGAAAGCCAGAGCAGAAGGCTTTTGACCTTGGTCCAGTCAGCGCCGTAGACGCTGCCCGAAAGCCAGATCATTGCCCGCTGCACATCCATGACATTGCCAAATGCGGTCAGAAAGCTGGTTCCCGCGCCGGCCATGGCGCTGAGGCCTATACCGACGAGGATGATCCGAAGAGAGGACGTGCCACGTTTCCAGGCGAGCGCGTAGACGGTCGCCGCCATTGTGACGGCCCCCGCAAAGCCCGCCCAAGGCAGGATGGTTGGCGAAACATCTGCAAAAAGGATGATAACCACGCTTGCGACGAGCGCCGCCCCTGCATTGATACCCAGAACGCCGGGCTCTGCCAGCGGATTGCGCATGACGGTCTGCGAGATTGTACCCGCAACGGCAAGGCCTGTGCCGGCGAGCAGAGCCAGCATTGCTCGTGAAAGCCGGAATTCGATAACGATCATGTGCAGATCGGCCGGCGCACTGCCGACGAGTGCATTGGCGACATCACGCCAGGCAATCGACTGGTCACCCCAGATCATGGCGGCAATGACGGCCAGAAGGTTGAGAATGATCAGAACAGTTATTGCGCGTGTCACGGCCTGCCTGCCCCCGCGCGATAACGCGCCAGCCAAAGGAAAAATGGCGCTCCGATCAGGGCCATCGTGACGCCGACAGGAAAACTCTGGTTGGCGAGGATGATCCGTCCGGCGAGATCGGCGATAACAACCATGATCGCACCGATGACGGCGCTGAAGGGAATGATCCACCGGTAATCCACGCTGATGGCGAGGCGAACGATATGCGGCACAACGAGGCCGACGAAGCCGACAGGCCCGACAAGTGCAACGGCGCTGCCGGAGAGGAGAATGACGATCACGACCGACAGGCTGCGCCAAAGGGCTGGGTTCTGGCCGAGCGCCGTGGCGACATCCGTGCCAAGGCTGAGTGTCGTCAGATGACGGGCGAGCAGCAGTGAGCCGAGCAAGCCTGCAAGCCAATATGGCACGACGGCGAAGACGTGTTCCATCGTCCGGCCGCTTAAGGAACCGACGGTCCACAAGCGCACGGCATCGAGTGTCGTCTGGTCGAAGATCAGAATTGCCGTGGTCAGGGATGTGAGGAATGTCGCGACCACGGCTCCGGCCAGCACCATGATCAGCGGGGTCGCGCCCACACGGCCGATAGAACCGATGAAGAAAACGCAGAACGCAGCGAAAGCCGCGCCGCCAAAGGCATACCAGACCAGCGCGTCGCCCGAAACGCCCGTGATCGACAGGCTGGCGACGACTGCAAAAGCCGCGCCGGCATTGATGCCGAGGAGCCCCGGCGAAGCCAGAGGGTTTTTTGTCACGGCTTGCATGATTGCGCCTGAAACGGCCAGGCCCGCACCCGCGATCATGGCCGCCGCGACGCGGGGCAAGCGTAGCAACGTCACGACGAGATGGTCACGCGAGCCGTCAAAGCGGAAGATTGCAGAGAGCACGGTCGACGGTGAAAGGGGCGCCGGGCCAGCCATTATTGCCAGCATTGCGGAAACCAGCAGGCCAGCGATGGCGAGCAGAAGCAGGACCGAGCAGAAAAATTCCGCCGGGCGAGGATGTATCGGTCTTTCCGCCTTCGATAGTCCGCGAAACGATGTCACGGCTTGCCCAGCAGATATTGCTCGATGTCATCGAGAACTTTGTTGGCGGAGCCGATGCCGTTGAAGCTCATCCATGTTTCGCGCTTTACCCGGTGGGCGTTCCCGGATGCGACTGCCGGCAACATTTGCCAGAAGGGGTTGCTGGTCGTGCGGTCGGCAAGCGCATCGTCCATGGTCGTATCGTATCTGCCGGCAACGACGTAAAGCAGGATGTCCCCGTCGAGGAGGGCGAGGTCCTCCCATTCGGGCCGTTTGAAGACCGTGTTGTCGTTAGTCGTTTCGTAGGTGCTGCGTTTTACGCCGGCGTCACGAAGAACCGCATAGGGCGCATAGGCGGCCGGACCGTCGAGATAGACATGAAAACCGCTGGGTGTCACCCGCAATACCGATACCGTATGGGAAGCAGTCTTCTCTCTGATGGCGGAAACACGTTTTTCGTAACCGGCCAGCATCTGCGCGGCCTCATCACTTTTTCCCGAAAGGAGCGCCAATGTGCGGAAATGGTCTTTCCAGCTCTTTGCATCGATGAGCGCGGTCGGCGCAATCTTGGCGAAGTTCTGGTAGGACTGGCCGTGCAGGGCTGCGTCCCCGACAATCAGGTCCGGCTTCAGGGCCACTATGCGCTCGAGACTGGGCTGCCGGGCCTCGCCAATATCGGAGACCGTCGCCTTGTCGGCCTTCTCCTTCAGTTCATGGTCCTGAACGGACATAAGCGGTGCGCCGACCAAAGGCAGGCCGAGTTCAAGCGCCATTCCCAGATTATAGAAGGGATCGAGCACGACGATCCTGCGGGGCGTGTCCGGCACGCAGATCGGTGCGCCATATACGCCTGTCGTGAGGGAACGGCCCGAACATTGCGCCGAGGCGCCGGAGGCAAAAAGTCCCATCAGCAAGATGAGAAACGACCGCAGGATCATTCATTACTCCAGAAATGGAAGCCTGCGCGGCATGGAGCCGCGCAGGAAATGGATCAGAATTTGACCTTCATGTTCAGACCGACGCTGCGGCGCTCGCCGAGCGTGGCGGCAATATCATTGTCGTTGTAGACAAAATATTTCTCGTCCAGCAGGTTCTGCGCGAAGGCGTTGATTTCCCACCTTTCGGTCTTGTAGCCCGCCTGCAGGTTCACGATCCAACGGCTCTTGAGATAGTCGTGCGGCAGGCTGCCAAGACGGGCCAGGTAGCTCGAGGTATATTTGGCGTCGGCGCCGACATAGACACCGTTATCGAAGGTGTAGCGGGCACCGAGACCCAGCGACCACTTCGGCGCTTCCGGGAATGGCAGGCCGGACAGATTGCCAAGGTTCAAATCGTTGAAGTCCTTGAATTCGGTATGGACGTAGCCGAGCGATGCGAAGGTTTCGAGGTTGTCAGTGACCTTGAACGACGGCTCGAACTCGAAGCCCCATGCTTCCGAAGACGCGGCGTTGATGATGCGCCGGCTCAGCAGATCCGTTGGATCGAACTGCATCAAAACCTGCTGGTCCGAGTATTTCGTGAGGAAAACGTTTGAATTGATGGTCAGGCGTTCGTCCATGAACGAACCTTTGTAGAAAATCTCGTAGGTCGATGCCTCTTCGGGTTTGTAGTTATAGGCTGTACGCTGATACGCATCGTAACTCGCGCCACCCGTCCGGAAGCCCTGGGAATAGGTAATCCCCACCGTCTGTGTATCCGTCAGCTCTTTCGAAAGGCCGATTTTGGGCACGAAATTGACCTCACTGAAGGAGGCGGCATAGTCCGTCACCACGGTCGTCCTGCCTCCAAGAGGCTGGGTGCGCACCAGATTTTGGGTTATATCCTGATCCGTATAGTCCAGCCGGCCGCCGACGGTGATTTTCCATGTCGGAACGAACTCGTATGTCGCCTCTCCGAACAGGGCGGCATTGAACGATTTCTGCGTATTGTGCTGAACCTGGTTACGCTTGACAGTAGCGGTCAGCGGAATGGTACGATCGTAGAAATTCTTCTCATCTTCATAAGAAAAATAGACGCCGCCGACCCAGTCCCACTTCTCACCTTCGTAGTTGAGACGCACTTCCTGAGAGGCGATCCATTCCTTGTAGTAGCCGTGATAGGTATCAATTTCGCCCGGAGTTCCATAATTGACCGAGAGACGATCGGCATCGGAATAGCTGAAGGCCGAAAGTGACGTCAGCTTCAGCTCGTCTGAAAAGTCATGCGTTACCTCCAGTCCGACGTTATGGACGTCAGTCGGGCGATATTCGATGTAGACCGGAAGCTGATAGTCGCCGCGTTTCTCATCGAAGCTGAAGGGGATGGAGCCTTTGGGGCCGCCAATATCGCGAACGGCGGGGTTGTCATGTGAAAACGAGTAGCTGAGAAGCGCGCGCGTCTCCGGCATTTCCGCCGGTTCAAACAGAACCTTGCCCCGGACCTGGTAATAAAAGTCGTGTGTGAACTCGTTATAGTTCTCATAACGCTCGAAGGTGGGGTAATTGATATCGTTCTTGCTACGCTGAATCTCGCCAGACATGCGAATGGCGATCTGATCGTCCACCAGCGGCGTATTGAACATGAAACCGGTACCGTAGAGATTGCCGGTGGCGATTGTGGTCGAAAGCTCCGCTTCCTTTTCGAAGGTGGGATCCTTGGTCTTTATATAAATCGCACCGGCCATGGCAGCGCGCCCCGACAGGGTGGACTGCGGGCCGCGATAGACCTCGACCTGCTCGACGTCAAACAGCCCGCGTGCCCCGCGACGCGCGCCACGCACCGTTTGCTGAACGCCGTCAATGTAAAGTGTGGCAAGAGGCGCGCCACCGGGAACAAGGCCCTCGGAGCTGACGCCACGAATGATGAAACCGGCATCCGCCCAGTCGCCATCCATGACGTTCGCCATGCGGCGGAAGCTGTCGCGGAAACTCCTTATCTGTCCGTCGGAGATCTGTTCCGCGTTGACGATACCGATGCTCGAGGATGTGCTGGCAAGTGTCGTGGCGTTGCGTGAGCCGTAAATCGTGATGGCCTGCAGCTGGGTTGTACCGTCGGCAGCGACGGCTGCGGCATTGGCAGGTGCCGCCGCAAGGCTGAGGGCGATCTGGTTTTGGCCGGCAAACCGCGACTGGACACCAGTTCCTGCAAGCACCGCGGCGAGCGCCTGAGAGGGTGTGAGATTGCCGCTGGCGCCGCGAGACGTTTTGCCATTGGCAATGGATCCGTCAAAGAGAATCTGCAGGCCGGTTTGCGTGGCAAGCTGATTGAGCGCGGAGGTCAGCGGCCCGGCAGCAATGGAAATCTGCCGAGGCGCGGTGCTGGCCTGAGCGACGGTCTGGGCTGTGGCCGGCACATTCAACGCCAGAGCAGAAACCGAAGTTGTGAGCAGCAGCGCTACCCATCCCGCCAGTCCGGTTCTAGCCGTTCTGCCGTTAATTCCCTTGCATTCCATTGAAGCCCCCGCTCCCGCGCACTTGATAAGCGTTTCAGACAAAAGGCGGCAATATCCGCCCACTCATGCTGAAGACGATCAAAGGCGGCGCTATGGGACTCCCGAGTAAAAAAAATTATTGAAAATAATAATCTTATTTTAGGCAAAAATGGGCGCGCATTTCCTGGAGAAGAATGTTGTCACGCTCTTCATTTGACTTCAGGACGCAGGTGGGGCACTTTTCCGCACCCTCTACGGTATAATACCTGCAGCATCCACCGCGCGCGCGAAACGTGTAGGTGAAGGGTTCTTTTAAGGCGCTGTCATGCAGGGTGAGGTCGAAATAACCCAGCTGGCGGTTGTTCAGCGGCGATCCCTGTACCTTGACGATCGCCATGGCCGAGGCCATCGCATCGGTAAGACAGCCGAAACGTCTTCCGACATCGAGAAATCTGCCGGCTATCGCGTCTCCCACCAGCCGCCATTGCGCATTTTTCGAAAACCCGGTCCTTGTTGCCAATGCTTCCACCAGCGGATGGAAATGTTGCTCAACGCCGATGCGGAACCTTTCACAAAGGCCCGCATGGTCCGTGACCGTCGAAAACGGCCCGGCATCCCGATCCGTAAAGATCTGCGGCGACAACAGCCGGACGTGTGCCCGCCGCACCGTCATCGGTTCCCCGTCATGCTCGCCATGATGGGTATAGAACTGCAATGAAACGGCTTCGGGCGACATATCCGGCACCACGCCGCGGCCCACCAGCAGCGGAACCGTGGCCATGAAAAAAATGTAGCAATAGTCGCTCATCAGGAATGCGGCGCGGCTCTTGAGATCGACGCCGGGATCGAAGGATCCCTCATAGTCCAGGAATTCTTCCAGCGCCGAGGGGCTGGAGAACAGCGCGGCGGACGTTGTCCAGCCGGCAAGCATCGGGCCGGCGCTGCAAGGCACCTCCGGCCACATGGACTGCTGGAGGGCAGTCGCTTCCGTCAGACTATCGGCGGCGGAGACGCCGGCTGTCTCATGATCTCTCATTGTCTGCCGCATCCATCAGTTTGGCGTCGCAAATCAGGCTCATGCAGTTCTGGTTGAAACAGCGCAAGCCTGCACCTGATCGGTTTGCCATAATTGGCCCAGTTTTCCAATGAAGTGTGCGAAGGCCTGTGGCGGGAGCATATGCGACCCTTCGATCCCATGCATCGTGATGTCTTGTCCGATACAGTTTTCCCATGCACCTGCCGCCTTCCAGCTGACGAGATGGTCGGCATCGGCAACGAAGACATGGACTGGGAATGTAACCGGCAGATGCGGGGGGGTGAATTCATAGGTTTCGCAAATGCGAAAATCATTGCGCAGAACCGGCTCGAACAGGGCCATGGCCTCCCTGTCGCGCAATATTTCATCCGGCGTGCCGCCGATCTCGACCAGCGATTGTTGAAAATCCTCGCTCGTCATGCTGTGGATAGGCTCACGTCCTTCAAGGACGCGATCGGGCGCGTTGGAGCCGAGAATGTAGAAGGCGTCGGGGAGCGGCAGGCGCCGGAGTGACAGGTGCCGTAACAGCTCATAGGCCACAACTGCACCCATGGAATAACCGAACAGGGCATAAGGAGCCTGCAGCAGCCCGATGATTTCGTTTGTGACGTGGTCGGCAAGGCTCTGGATATCGCGCGGCAGCGGCTTGGTGAAATGCGCCTCGCGACCCGGCAAGGCGACCGGTACGACGTCAAAGATGCTCTCAGAATTCTGTACCCATGACCGGAACAGGCTCGGGCCGGCGCCAGCCGGCGGAAGGCAGATCAACCGGGGACGAAGTGTCATCGGGGCTCCTCTCATCATATTTCAATCGCATTGTGCTCGTCGACGGGTGCGGCGGTTGCCTTCAGCGCATCGATGAAAGCCGCAAATGCCGCAAGGACCGGACGGTCGAACAGGACTTTTACGGGAAAATTGATCGCAAATTCTCTCCGCACCCGGTTGACGACCCTGGCCGCCAGAAGCGAGTGGCCGCCGAGGTCGAAGAAATTATCGGTGTTGCGCTGGGCGTCAACTTTCAGAACCTCTGCCCAGATACGGGCAATCCTTTTTTCCGTTTCCGTCCAGGCGGTAGCGGGAAGGGGCTGATCACTAGGTGTTTCCGTCCCCGAAGGCAGCGCGGGCTTGGCGAGATTGGCCGTCCTTGCGTCCTCAGCGGAAACGTGTGGAACCATTGCAATGCCGCCGGCCATCTCGCCGATTGTCGCGCCAAGCTCATGTAGAAATGCCTCCGTCTCCTGCTCGGCAATGCGCCGTCTATCGTAGTGGGCAGAAATCGAAATCTTCGCGGCGTCGGCAACGGCAAACAGGGTGAGGGGATAGTGGGTCCATTCATCAACCTCGACGCCGGTCACGGCGAATGTCGCCTCCGCCGTAATATCCCGCGGCACCGGATAGTTTTCAAAGACCAGCAGGCAGTCGAAAAGATCGCCCCGCCCGGCCTGTATTTCGCGTAGCGGAAGATAGTCGTGCTCGGCACAGGCGGACTGGCGTTGCTGCAACCTTTGCAACCACGGGGCAAGAGAGCCATTTTCAACGTCGATGCAGACCGGCAGCGTGTTGATGAACAGGCCGACCATGTTTTCCACACCCTGGAGTTCGGGAGGTCGCCCGGCTGTCGTCGCACCGAAGACGACATGTCTGCTGCCGGTCTTGCGGGCGATGACGATGGCAAGCGCGGCCTGTAGCAGGATATTGGGGGTAATCCCCATGTCTCTGCACAGTTTTGCTGCCTGCGTGGAAACTGCGGGATCGCAGGTGAGGTGATGACTGGAGAAATCGGCCTCGCCGCCGGTGGCGTCGCGGGTCATCCTGCACGGCATCTCGATCTTCGTCGTGTAATCCGTCCAGAACGCACGCGTCGCCTCACGTTTCCTGCTTTTCAGCCAGGCAATATAATCCGCATAGGGCCGTGGTGCGGCCAGTGGCGGACGGGTTGAACCGCATCGTCTCTGATAGGTCCGGAAGGCGTCTTCGACAATGCGGCCCGCCGACCATCCGTCGAGAATGATATGGTGGTACTGAAGCACGAGACGCGAATTTTCGCCGCCGTAATCGATCCATTGCAGGCGGATCAGGGGAGCCGTCTTCAGATCGAAAGCCTGCCGCCGGTTGGTGGACAGAAGCGCGCCGAGGCGTTTTTGCCGCTCTTCCGCGTCGATACCTGACCAATCCAGTTGCGACCAGGCAAGGCCGGCATCGCTGTGGACCACCTGAAACGGTTCGTCCCTTTCTTCCCAGTGGAAGGTGGTGCGCAGAACCGCGTGGCGCGACACCATCTCGCTCCAGCAATCATGCATGATTTGCGGATCGACGGCGCCCCGCAGTTGAAGGACGATCTGCGGCACGTAGACGCCTTCGTCGGGGGTGGCGATGGAGTGGAACAGCAATCCTTCCTGCATGGGTGACAGCGGATAGATGTTTTCGATAGCCGAGCGGCGGCGGCTTTCAAGCGGGCGATTGTCCATTGTGTCAGAAGCTCTTTAGCAGATTGTCGAGTTCGTCCTGACCGAGATCCATCAGCGGGAAATCAGAAGGGCTGAAACCCGCACCTGAACCGGTGAGGCAATGCTGGATCAGCGTTTCAAGATTGTCCCGGAAATGGTCCGCCAGCGTCCTGATAGTGTCTTCGGAATGCAGTTGCGCCCCATAGACCCACTGCAATTGCAACTCACCGCGCACGACCATGGCGTTGATCTCGAGGATCGTATCACGCGGGTTGGCGGCACCGTACATCGGGCCGGATGTGATGCCTGAAGGCGCAAACAGGCTATCTATTGCGAACATGGCATCCATCTGGCCGAGATAGTTGAAGCGGAGCTGCGGTTTGCCATAGTCCAAATGCTCAGCCTTGTTGCGGAGATATTTCAGAACACCGAAACCGACGCCGTTATTGGGAATTCGCCGCAACGTATCCTTGACGTCGAGAAGCAGGCGGTCTGGTGTTGCGTCATCCGGCGTATCGAACAACACGGGATAAAGCGCGGTCAGCCATCCCACCGTTTCGGAAACGTCGATATCCTCGAACAGGTTCAGTCTGCCGTGGCTTTCCATTTCTAGCCGCAGGCGTGGCTGGCCGCTCCACTGCCGCAGCGTCAGATAAAGGGCTGCGACCAGAACCTCGTTCGAGGCGATGCTGAAGCATTCCGGTACATCCCGAAGCAGTTGCCTCGTCGTCTCGGCATCGATCGTCTGTCGGTACGTCACCGCATCCGATTGAGTATTGCTTCCACTCTCGTTGTCGAGCGGCAGCGCCCGGACGTCTTCCTCGCAGACGCCGCGCCAATATTCCTCCTCGCCGTCAAAAAGCGCCGACCGTGAAAGCCGGCTGTTCCAGCTGCCAGCCGCGACTGCGCCGGACCGAATGGTGCTGGCCTCCAGATAATGCCGCTCGATATCCGCAACGATCATTCGCCAGGACACGCCATCGACGATGAGGTGATGGGCTGCGAGGATAAGGCGGCCGGAGCCATCAGGCAATGTCGCCAGGATCGCGCCGAAGAGAGGCCCGGCACCAAGATCGAAACCGGCATGAAGCTTTCTGGCAAAATCTGTGACGTCGTTCTCATCTGTGGCGGCCAGTTGCTGCATCGGCGGCATTGCCGAAAGAGGGGCGAATTTCTGTTGCCATTGCCCATTTTTGCGCAAGAATCGGGCGCGCAGCGACTGATGCTCCTCGAGTAGCCTTGAAATCGCCTTTTCGAGCCGGTCGGGATCGAGAGATCGGGTAAGCTTCAGGATCAATCCCTGGTTCCAGTGGGCAAGATCGGGCAGGTCCTGATCCAGCAGCCAGTGCTGTATCGCCCCGAGCGTAGCTTCATCATCGGCATGACCGGTCCCGACTGTCACAGTGCTTTCCACGTGTGTCACTTCCGCGAGCGATGCGAGCGTGGGATGCAGGAAGACGTCGCGCGGGGTCATCTTCAACCCCTTCTGGCGGGCCTGTGAAACCAGCTGGATGGCAAGGATGGAATCGCCGCCAAGCGAGAAGAAATTGTCGTTTCGCCGGATGTCTCCACAGCCGAGCAAGCCTTGCCATATCTGCGCCAGCACGTCCTCCTGGTCATTGAGCAGACTTGCGGTTTCCGTGGCGCGTTCGCCATAGGCTGCGGGATCCGGCAATGCGGATCGGTCCAGCTTGCCGTTCGGCAGGCGCGGAAGCGCATCGAGCCTGGTTGCAAGGACGGGAATGAAGTGCTCGGGCAAGCGTTGCCTGAGGGTTGCGACAAGTTTGGTGATCTCCAGTGCGGGATCGCCGGCAATCCACATCGCCAGCCGCGGATGATTGGCGGCGTCGCGCCAGAGCCCGGCAACCGCCTCATGTACCCCTTCCTGCTGCAGCAATACGGCCTCAATTTCACCCGGCTCGATGCGAAAACCGTTCAGCTTCAGCTGCCGGTCGGCGCGTCCCATGTAATCGAGACCGCCATCATCGCGCCTGCGCACGATATCACCGGTCTGGTACATGACGCGGTGCTGGCTGCAGTCGGCAAAGGGATTGGGCAGAAAACGCTCGGCGGTCTGGCCGGGCCGGTTCCAGTAGCCGCGCGCCAATCCGCTGCCGGACAGGAACAGTTCGCCGGGCACCCCAACCGGCACCTCGTTCATCTCGCCGTCGAGCACATAGGCGCGGGTATTGGCAATCGGCACGCCGATGCCGAACCATTCGCCCGATGGAGGCACCGGGGCCACCGTCGAATAGGTGGTGTCCTCCGAGGGACCGTAGAGGTTATAGAGGCATTCCACCTGGTCGTTGGCGTAAATCCGCGCGACAAGTTCACGCGGCAGCGGCTCTCCCGCCAGACACACTGTTTTCACGTTCTGCGGCAGAGGGCCGAGTTTGAGCAGTTCCGACATCGGCGTCGGAACGGTGTTCACCAGCGTTACTTCACCTGCAAATGGCGCGCTTGGGAAAGCGAAGAGATCATCGACCATGAAGATGCGCCCGCCCGCTGCAAGCGTCGCAAATATTTCGAAGATCGAAAGATCAAAGCAGATCGAGGTGGAAGCGAGCACGCCGGACAGCTGATCCTTCGTAAAGGCGTGCATGCACCATTGCATGAAAGCAACGGCGTTGCGATGTTCGATGGCCACGCCCTTCGGCCTGCCCGTCGAACCTGATGTGTAGATGAGGTAGGCAAGATCGGCTCCTGACGTCACCGGCGTGGGAACGGCTCCACCTGCCAGATTTTCCACCATACCGGGCGTCATGCAGCGGAAATTCTGTCCGATCGTTGAAATATCATTCTCGGTCGTGACCAGAATGAGCGCGAGATCGGCGTCCGCGGCGATGAATTCTATGCGGTCTGCGGGGTAACGCGGGTCGAGCGGCACATAGGCCGCGCCGGTGCGAAGCACTGCCAATATGGCAACCACCAGCTCCACGCTCCTTTCGAGGCGGATGCCGACTCGCTTTCCCCTGCCTATGCCGGCTGCGACGAGCCCGCTTGCAAGCCGGTCGGCTCTCCAGTCAAGTTCGGCATAGGACAGGCTCCGGTCCTGATCGGTAACGGCTATCGCCTGTGGGCTGGTCTCGGCACTTGCTGTCACAAAGTCGTGCAGGCAGCGCCGCTGCGGCTGAAATTCCGCATCCGTCTCGTTCCATTGCCGCAGCCTTTTCTGATGGTTGCCCGATACCAGTGACTGCCTGTCGAGTGGCAGTTCAGGTCGCTCAACGATTTTTTCGAGCAGGGCGACGAGGGCTTCGCCAAGCGATTCCATAGTTGCCCGGCGGAAAAGATCGCTGCGATATTCGAGGCGGCACGACAGTTCCTCTGCCGTTTCATGGATGAACAATGTCAGGTCCACGCGCGACGACGTGTCGGGAAGCGCCAGTCGGTCCCACTCCATGCCGGCGAGCGAGATGGCGCCGCGCCGGGTTTCGACGGTCGAGACGAGCATGGCTTGGAACAGCGGGTTGTGGCTCCATGTCCGCGGAAGCGACAGCGCATCCACCACTTTCTCAAACGGTGCGGTCTGGTTGGCGAAAGCGCTTAATGCCGTGTCGCGGGCTGCCTTCAGTGCTTCGTTGAAGTTTTCGCCGCCCTGCGTCTGCAACCGGATCGCCAGCGTATTGGCGAACATGCCGATAACGTTTTCCAGATCGGGATGGAACCGCTCGGAGACCGGTGTGCCGATGACGATATCGCGCATGCCGCTCACGCGCTGGAGCAGCGTCGAGAACGCTGTCAGCATTCCCATAAAAAGGGTAGCGCCTTGCTGGTCGCAGAGTTGGCGCAATCTTGCGAGCAAATCCGCATTGAGCGAGAAGCGGATGCTCTCGCCGGAGAAGCCCTGTATGGCGGGCCGCACAAAATCGGTAGGCAATTCCAGCAGTGGCGGAGCGCCGGCAAGCGTCCTGCGCCAGTAATCAACCTCATTCGTCGTGTCCTGTTCCCGTTGCCAGATTGCAAAATCCGAATATTGCAGCGGTAGCGCCCCGTTTGGCGGTGCTTCTTTCTTCGAGAGGGACGCGTAAAACGTCGCAACGTCGTTCAGCAGAATTTCGGCTGAAAGGGCGTCACCGATAATGTGGTGCAATAGGAAAAGCAGGACATGATCCTGCGGACCGGTGCGGAAGGCGTGAATGCGCAGGAGGGGTGCAACGGCAAGATCGAATGGCCGGCGCGCGCAATCGAGCAGGGCAGCCTCGAGTTCCCGGTCGCCGATCTCTTCCGGCACGATCTTGAATATCATCTCCGGGTCGGTCTCGACGAAGGGCTTGCCATCGACGGAGACGAAGCGGCTGCGCAGCGTATCCTGTCTTTGTGCCGTCAGTTCCAGCGCATGCGAGAGGATTTCGAAATCGAGCGCTCCCCTGATCTTCAGGGCAAACGGGATGTTGTAGAGCGGGCTGTCCGGTTCCAGCTGCGCAAGCGCCCATTGTCTGTTTTGTGCATGGGACAGCGGTGTTGGGCCAGTATGCTCGCGCTTGGACAGCGCGGACGAAACCGCTTCCGGCCTGCGTTCGGTCATGGCCACCAGAGCATCGACAGCACCGGCAAAATCCGCAAGCCGGGGTCTCTCAAAAAAGGTGCGCAGCGGCAGGTCGATGGCGAATGACGCCCGCAAACGCGCAAGCATCCGCGTCGCCAGCAGCGAATGGCCGCCCACCGTGAAGAAATTGTCGTCACGGCCGATCTTTTCCGCGCCGAGCAACTCACGCCATATGGCGGCGACAATTTGTTCGGTCCCTTCGAGCGGAGCGGTGTAGGCGGTTGACGATACGATCTGTTTTGGTCGCTCAAGCCGCTTGCGATCGATCTTGCCATTGGCGTTTAACGGAAAGCGGTCCATCCAGACATAGGCGGCGGGAAGCATGTAGGAGGGAAGCTGTGAGGCGAGCGCTGCGCGGAGTGCGTCCTCGTCCACTGGGCTTGTTCCGCGGCGGCAATAGGCGACGAGGGTGCCAGACCCTTCCTCGTCCTGAAAAAGCGCAACCACGGCCTGCTCGATGGATGGCTGTGCGGCAAGGATCGCCTCGATCTCGCTAAGTTCGATGCGGAATCCTCGAAGCTTGACCTGAAAATCGGCGCGACCAACATAAAGAAGGTGCCCGGCGGCGGAACGCCGCATCAGGTCACCGGTTCGGTAGAGTCTCGATCTCTCGCCTCCGCCGTTCGAGCCCGCGGCCGGCCCTTCGACGAATGCACGCGACGTCAGGTCGTCCCGGTTGAAATAGCCGGGGCTCAGACCTTCGCCGCCGATATACAGCTCTCCGACAACGCCTGCCGGCACCGGCATCAGCGCGTCGTCGAGCAGATGAAGCTGCGTATTGGCGATCGGCTCGCCGACCGGCAGGGCGGGAAGCTCCAGATGTTCCGCGCATATGCGGGTGCATGTGGACCAGATGGTTGTTTCGGTCGGGCCGTAGAGGTTCCACAATTCGCCTCCGGCTGCCAGCAGGCGGCGGGCAAGGCCGGGCTCGAGCGCTTCGCCGCCGCAAAGCATCCTGAAACCCGCCGGAGCCTTCCAGTCCGCATCGGCCATCAGCCGCCATGTCGCAGGTGTCGCCTGCATCATCGTCGCGCTGTGGTTCCGGATAAGCTCTGAAAGCGCCATATCGTCATAGATGTCATCGGCTTCGGCAATAATCAGCAGGCCGCCGACCATAAGCGGCATCAGCAGCTCCAGCGTGGCGATATCAAAAGCCGGTGTGGTGACGGCAAGGAAACGATCTTCAGCCGACATGCCCGGCCGCCGCGCCATGCTGGTGAGAAGGTTGACCAGGCTTTTCTGTCTGATCGGGACGCCTTTCGGCCTGCCCGTCGAGCCTGAGGTATAGATGATATAGGCCAGGTCGTCGGGTAGCGTCTCGCGATGCGGGTTACCGAAGGAGCCGGTTGCACGCAGCAGGGGTTCAATCGCCATGCAGCCGCATGGATATGCCGTATCCTCACCCTCGCTGATGAGAATGATGTCTGGCTTGCAGTCCTCGAGAATGAGTGCGCGCCGCTCCGCCGGGTGTCCGGGGTCGAGAGGCACGTAATGGCCGCCCAGTTTGAGCACCGCGAGGATGGCGATGACGAGGTTTTCGGAACGCGGCAGGCAGATGGCGATGCGGGGATGAGGTTTGCTGTTGCCGATGCGATCACGCAAACCGGATGCCACCCGGTTGGCGGCTTCGTTGAGATCGCCGTGGGAATATTGCCGGTCGCCGCAGCGCACGGCCACGGACGAGCCGCGCACCTGTGCCGTCTCTTCCAGCAGCGATGCGAAATCTCTCAATGGAAAGGCAATGGTTGTCCGGTTCGCAGTCGCTATAGCCGCATGCTCCGTCTTGTCCAGCAGGTCGATTTCGGCGATGCGGCCGCCGGGGTTCGATACGAGCCCGCCGAGCAGTCTCAGGAAATAGGCAGAGAAGCGCGACACCGTTTCAGGCAGGAAGAGTTCCGTGTTGAACTCGAAAACCCCACTGAAACCTTCGTTTCCCCGTCCCTCGTGCATGTCGAGGCTGAGATCGAAACGCGAGGCGCCGGAATCGAGCGCGATCGGCGTGACCTTGATGTCGCCGAGATCGAAAGCTGCACCGGACGCATTGTGAAGCACGAAAGTCGATTGGAACAGGGCGTTATGGCCGATGTCACGCTCGACATTCAGTGCATCCACCACCTGCTCAAAGGGAACATCCTGGTTGGACAGCGCCTCAAGGGTCGTATCCCGAACCCTGTCGAGGAGCGTATCGAAGGTGTCATTTGGCTGTAGACGCGTCCGCAAGACGAGATTGTTGACGAACAACCCGATGAGATTGCGGGTCTGCGCCCGGTTCCGGTTCGATGCCGTCGTGCCGATGCAGATATCGTCCGATCTCGAAAGGCGGGCGAGCAGAATTTGATAGGCCGCCAGCAGCACCATGAATGTCGTCAGTTTCCGGCTTTTCGCCAGATCCTTGACGGCGCTGGAGAGGGCCGGCCCAAGGCGGAATTTGTGCCGGGCGCCTTGGAACGACTGCGTCACCGGCCGGGCGAAATCGAACGGGAGTTGAAGCAGCAGCGGTGCGTCACGAAGCTGTTCGCGCCAGTAGTCGATCTGGCCTGAAAGCGCCGCGGTGCCGTTGCGTTGCCATTCGGCATAATCGCGATACTGGATATCGAGTGCCGGCAGCTGGCCGATGGCTGGAGCTTCTGCTGCGCTATAAAGCCTGTAGACCTCATCGATCAGGATCTGCAACGAGGCGTAGTCGGAAATGATATGATGGATCACCATGACGAGAGTATGCTCGTCAGGTGCGACGGAGAACAGGCCGACGCGAAACAGCGGACCCTGCGAGAGATTGAACGGTTCCTGCGCGAAGCGGCCGATGGCGACATCGCGTGCGGCTTCGTCATCGCCCGGTTCATGAAAACTGAAGTCTGCCGTTGTTTGCGAAACGATGACCTGAAACGGCTCGCCGTCCTGAACCTCGAAAACTGTCCGCAGGCTTTCATGGCGCTGCACCACGATATCGAAGCAGATCCTAAGCCTGTCGCGGTCGAGCGGGCCTTCCAGCCTGATGGCCACGGGTATCGAATATGCGCCTGTGCCGGGCTGCATCTGCTCGACGAACCAGATACGTTCCTGGGCATGGCTCAGGCGGAAGTTCTTCTTTTCGGATGCCTGCTGTCCAGCCATCAGGCGCTGCAGAAGCTGCCGCTTTTCCTCCGGGGTCAGTCGGGAAATATCCATTGTGTTCACGTCTACTGGTCCTTTTGGCCGGAGAGCAGCTGCTCCAGCATCTTATCCACGTCATCATCGGAAAGGTCATTCACGGATGTCGGCGCAACGATCGGGGAGATACCGGTTTCCGCTTCGTCCGGCAGGGACGGTGAAAGTGAGCCGAGCAATTCCGACTGGGCTTTGACGGTGGTGGCGCCAAAGAGCTGGGCAAGCGTCAGGTGAACCGAAAATTCCTGCCTGATGCGCGACAGCAGCTGCATGATCGTCAGTGAATCGCCGCCGGCTTCGAAGAAATTGTCCTCCACGCCAGCGCTGTCGCTGGACAGGAGTTCGTGCCAGATCGCCAGAAGTGCGCTCTCGTTTTCGGTTGCCGGGGCAACGGTTTGGCGTGCCCTTCCGCCCGGCGCGGGCAGGGCCTGGCGGTCAACCTTGCCATTGGCGCTGAGAGGCAGTCGCTCCATGATCACGAATTCGCGCGGAACCATATAAGCGGGGAGTTTTCCGGCAAGAAAGGCGCGCAGCCGCTCCGAGAGGGTTTCACCCCGCATTTGCGCGGATGCCTGCCACTGTGTGCTCCAGGCGGGATCGATGGACCCGCCAGCCAGCACATAAAGCGGCTCCTCGTCTTCTTCGGTTGCCAGTGCCGATGCGATGGCGGTCAGATCGACGCCGCCCGCTGCGCAGAGGCCGATATCGAGACGCGGCGCATGCAGCATCATGGTCTGCGCCATATGACCGGCTTCCAGCAGGCAGAAGTCTCTGGACTTTTGCCCGTAGCTGCGCGCCATGGCTGCCGCGTGCCCGGTGAAAAGCACAAGGAAAGCGCATTGCCCGATAATATCGTCGCTCTTGCCGGCGATTGCCGCGATCTGTTCCTGCGAAGTGGCCGCCAGAAACTCCAGCCGATGTTCGGCGGGATGATGACGATACCAGCCGCCAGACAATCCTTCGACCCGGCCGTCTTGGACCAGAATATAAGTCTGAACCGGGTAAAGTCCCCCCGCAGACGGATAGAGGGTCTTTTTCAGCGGCGTTCCTGATATGTCGAAGGCCCGCACGCTGGCCAGGAGATGGCCGATTTTCTGAAGCTCCGTCGGAGCGTTCAAAAACCGGCGATGACTTTGCCGGGTGATCGCTTCGTGGAACAGGCCGTCCGGCGTGGGTAAATCCACGGTCCTTCCGGCATCGCCCAACCCGCCATTGCCTGACCGGCCGGCCTTCGCTTCCAGTTTGCCGATGAGGCTGCCTTTGGTATCCGGAACGATATAGGCGATGAGGGCAGGTGGCTGACCCATTGTCGTCACCACCGCTTCGGCGACATTTTCATTTTGCAGCAGCGCGGTCTCGATTTCTCCGAGCTCGATCCTGAAGCCGTTGACCTTCACCTGGAAATCTTCGCGCCCCAGAAACTCCAGCAATCCCTCCGGCCGCAGTCGTCCGAGATCGCCGGTTTCGTAAAGCAGAAGCGCGCCGTTTCCAGCTTCTTCTTCGTCCGCGAAACTGTCGGGGATGAAGCGTTCGGCGGTCAGTTGCGGCCGTCCCCAGTAACCGCGCGCAACACCGATGCCGCCGATAAACAGCCGGCCCGTGACCCATGGCGGGCAGGGACGCCCCTGATCGTCGAGGACATACCAACGCTGGTTCGCTAGAGGTTGGCCATAGGGGATGCTCGTCCAGTCCCGCAGCGCTTCTCCGATCGGGTGGAAAATCGACCAGATGGAGGCTTCGGTGGCTCCGCCAAGGCTGATCAGGTCAGCATCTGGCAATTGTGCTTTCAAGGCGGGAGGCAGGCTGACGGGAATCCAGTCTCCGCTCATCATGATCATGCGCAGGGGTGGCTTTTCCCGGAGCGCCGGCAGTTCGGCCAGCAGCAATTGCGCAAGGGCCGGCACCGAGTTCCAGACCGTCACCCGATGTTGCAGCAAAAGCTTCATCCAGCGGGCATTGTCCGACACTTCCTCGCGCACGGGAATGACGATGGCGCCGCCAACCGCAAGCGGACCGAATATATCGTAGACCGAAAGATCGAAACTCAGAGACGAGAGCGCGAAAACCCGGTCCTCGGCGGAGACGGCAAAGCGGCGATTGATGTCGAGGATCGTATTCAGCGCACCGCGATGGTCGATCATCACGCCTTTCGGTTTGCCGGTCGAGCCCGAGGTGAAGATGATGTAGGCGAGGTCCGATGGTGTGGTCGACGAGGGCGAAGGTCTTGCTCCGCCTTCTTCGGGAACCGCAATCACCCTTACCCGCTGCGGCCAGTCGCCGCCTTCGGCGATGACGAGATCGGCCGCCGTGTCTTCCACAAGCTCGAAACGCCGTTCCGCAGGCAGTTCGGGGTCAACAGGCACATAGGCTGCACCGCTTGCCAGAATGCCGAGGCAGGCGATCACCTGGTCTGCGCCCTTCGGCAGAGAAACGGCAACCCGGTCGTTCGGGCCGGCACCGGCCTTCTGCAGGCTTGCCGCCAGCGCCAGCGCGCGTTCGGCCACCTGTCCGTAGGTCAATTCGATACCCCCTGCGCAGACGGCGATCTTCTCAGGGCTTTCCGCAGCTCTCTCGAAAAACGCTTCATGCAGGAGCCGCGTGTCGTCAGGAAGCGCGATTTTCGCCCTGTTGTTGAGCGTCTCGAACGCCTGGCAATCAACGATATCAGGCTCGGTCTGCCATGCTGCATCGTCGTTCGCCAGTGCCCGCAGCAAGGTCTCATAGGCGGCAAACATCATGTCCAGCATGGATGGCGGGAAGAGTTCCTCGACCGCATCCCAGTTATAGACCAGCTCACCCTGGTCTTCGGAAACCTGATGGTCGAGATAGACCTGCGGTGTCTGGCTGACGCTATCCACTAGTCGCGTATCGAGACGCGGAGCGCTGTCGTCTCTCGATGCCTGACCCAGAACGCTGGTGAAAACCACGGGCATCAGGGCGCCGCCTGAGCGCCCGTTCTGTTTCGCCAGTTCGCGAAGCACGGAAACGCCGCTGAAAAGCCTGTGTTCCAGATCTTCCATCAGGCGCAGCTGAACCTGACGGGCGCGCGTGGTTAAGTCGGCGCGGGCCGAAAAATCGAGCCCCAGCAGGAGCGATGCCGTGAAGTCGCCGACGATCTTTTCCACATCCTGATGAACCGGTTCGCGATTGAAGACGGTGAGATTGAGGGTGAAATCCTGACGCCTGCTCCAGCGCGCCAGAACCTCCGCAAAGATCGTCATGATCGCGGCTGTCGGGGTCAGGCCGGCGCTCTGGGCCACATCCTTGAAACGCGACCAGTCTGTCGCGGCAAGCCGGCCCCGGCGACGCGTGAACCGCGGATGCTCTATCTGCGATGGATTGCATGCCAGCGGCAGATCCGGTGAGGCTGGCAGGGTAGCCATACGGGCAGACCAGTGCTCCCGTGCCCGCTCATAGGCCGCACTGTTATGCGCGGATTTTTCGAACAGAACGTAATCCCGGAATGTCAGTCCGATTTCGGGAAGCGCGCGTTTCTGCATGAGGGCGGCGAGCTCGGTGCCCATCAGTTTCAGCGACCAGGCGTCGCCGATGAGCACATCGAAACTGACGAACAGCCTCGTCGTCTTCCCATCGAGCCGGGCGGCTTCGATGTGAAACAGCGGCCAGTGATCTGCCTTGAAAATATTGTGCGACAGCCTGTTTCTGATGTCCGTCAAGCGGCTGGCGCGATCGACTGCATCACGCAGATCCGCCACCGGCAATGTATAGTGGGGAACGTCCGCCAGCACACGCTGCCGCCCATCGGTATCGACGATGGCGCGCAGCATGTCGTGGCGTGCGACAAGGGCGTTTATGGCGTTTTCGAGCGCATCGATATCGAGGTCGTCGATATCGAATTCCCGATAGCCATGGGAACCGACGCTGCCGAGTTCGAAGCCCTTGTTGCGACCGATCCAGTAGGCGTGCTGGATATCCGTCAGCGGAAACGGCTCATGGCGATCTTCAGGATCATGGACCACCGCGAGGCCGTCAATGTTAAGGGCTTCCTCAGCCTCATTCTCAAGCCGGTTTGCCAGTCCAGCGATTGTCGGTGTCTCGAAAATTGCCTTCAGCGGCAGTGAAACCCCGAAATCGGCCTTGATGCGGGCAATGATCCTGATGGCGAGAAGAGAATGCCCACCCATCTCGAAGAAGCTGCGCTCGACGTCGATCAGGCTCGTCTGAAGGACGTCCTGCCATATGGCTGCAAGCCGTTCCTCGATATGGTTTCGGGGTGCGGTGCCGCTACCGTCGGGCCCCTTGATTTCCAGTGCGCGCAGGGCGCTCCGGTCGATCTTGCCGTTCGGCAGATGTGGCATTGCCGGCAGGATGGTCCACAAGGCCGGAACGAGGTGGGAGGGCAGCTGCCTTGCAAGTGCGGCGCGGATGTCGTCCACCGTCAGTTGTCGGCCGGCATCCAGCGAAATATAGGCGGCCAGCTGGCGTTCCGGGCTTGCTTCATCGCCGATGACTGCGATGACCGCCTCGTTGACACCATCGATATCCTCGAGCTGGTGCTCGATCTCGCCGATCTCGATCCGCAGGCCCCTGATCTTGACCTGATTGTCGAGACGTCCATGGAATTCCAGCGCGCCATCGGCGCGGCGCCTGACCCGGTCGCCAGTGCGGTAGAGATAGGAGGATGACCGGCCGGAGAAAGCGTCCGGCACGAAACGCTCCGCCGTCTGGCTGGGGCGCCGCAGATATCCGCGCGTGACGCCGGCTCCGCCGAGATAAAGTTCGCCGGCAAGGCCGTCAGGCCGCAGACGCCCGGCCCGGTCGAGGACATAAGCTTGCGTTCCCGGCAGGGGAGCACCGATGGAAACCGTTTTCTCCCCGCTGACGGCGCGAACCATCGCGCCCGTGGAGTAAGTGGTATCTTCCGAAGGCCCGTAGAGATTGTGTATGCGCGCCTGCGGCGCCTTCTTCGCCAGCTCTTCGAGCAGGACCGGCGGCAGGGGCTCTCCGGCAAGATTGACAGCGCTAACGGATGTCGGAAGCGCGTCGTGGCGCAGATATTCGCGCAGCAGACTCGGAACGGTGTTGATGAGGCTGACTTCTACGACATGCTGCAAACGCGGCAAATCGAAGAGTGTGTTGGCCAGCACCACCTGGCCGCCGCAGGAGAGCGTGCCGAAAATCTCGAATATGGAGAGATCGAAGCAGACCGAGGTCGATGCCAGGACGCTCGCAAGCTCGTCACTGGTGAAGTTGTTGGCCGTCCATTGCATACGGGCGGCGGCATTCCCATGCGTGATCGCCACGCCCTTCGGTCGACCCGTCGACCCTGATGTATAGATGATGTAGGCAAGATCGGCCGGATCGCAGGCGTGAGCGGCGGAAAAGACCGCATCGGGCAGTTTACCGACCTCAAGGAGCATCAGATCGACCGTGGCATCGAATGCCAGCCGGTCGCTATCCGTCAACACGACCCTGATGGCCGCATCCTGCGCAATGAAGGCAAGCCTTTCGGACGGGTAGTCCGGATCGAGCGGCACATAGGCAGCGCCGGCTTTTAATACGCCAAACAGGGCAGCGATGAGATCCGGTGTACGCTGCATGCAGACGCCGACGATGGAGCCCCGGCCAAACCCGCTGGCGGCGAGCGCGGCGGCAATCGCATCGCTTCGCTGATCGAGCTCCCGATAGGTGAGCTTGCCATGTTCGCTGGCCACTGCGGATTTTTCCGGCGTGCGTGTCGCCTGCGCCGTCAGCATCTCGTGCAGGCACAGCCCGCTCTGTGTCAGCGCCTGGCCGGCGGACCGGCGGATTTGCTCCTGCTGCTCGTCGTCGCAAAGAAGAGAAAATTCCGACAGCCTGCGGGCGGGGTCCTCAGCGATCGTGCGCAATACATCTTCGAAACGCCGCCAGATCGTGGCGACCGTCTCTTCATTGAAAAGATCGGTTGCATATTCGATCTTGCCGCCGATATCGGGGTCATTGTCCTCGAGGTTGAAACGGATTTCGTTTTTTGCGGCACCGTCTGGCAGACGCAGGGTCTCGATGGCAAGACCGTCGAGTTCGGGCAACCTTGCCAGATTGTGCTGGAGGTCGAATTTGGCCTGAAACAGCGGCGTCATCTCGGACAGGGAGCGCTTCGGATTGAGAGCCTCGACGATCCGCTCATAAGGCACGTCCTGGTTTGCCAGGCCGGTGCGGACGGTCTCACTGACGCGCTGCAGCAGGCCGGAGAAATCCGGATTGCCCGCAAGATCGGTGCGCAGCACCAGCGTATTGACCAGGGGGCCGATCATCGCCTGGGTTTCCGGCCTGTCGCGGTTTGCGACTTCGCTGCCCACCACGATGTCGTCGCTGTCGCAATAGAGATGCAGCACCAGTTTGAAAGCGGAGAGCAGCAGGACGTAAAGGCTGACATTGTGCGCCCGTGCCAGCGCCCTCAGCTCTCCTGAAAGTGCCGGATCGACGGAGACTGCAAACTGCGCGCCGAGGAAACTTGCGATAGCCGGGCGCGGACGGTCGAATGGCAGGTCCAGAACCGGCAGATCCGTGCCGAGCGCCTTTTTCCAGTATGCGAGCTGGTTTTCGAGCACCGGGCCGCGCAGCATCTTTCCCTGCCAGATCGCCCAGTCGGCATATTGAACGCGAATGTCAGGCAGATGGTGTGATTGTCCTGTCCTGTCCTTGTAGAAGCCCGCGAGATCACGGGCGAGAACAGTCATGGACCAGCGGTCGCCGGCGATGTGGTGCAGCCCGACCGCCAGCAGATGATCTTCGGCGGAAAGACGAACCAGCATTACACGCAATTGCGGATGGCTGAGGTCATAGGGCACGGAGAGCCGCTGCAGGACGTGTTGACGGGCCGTGGCTTCGGCATCGCTGTCCTGTCCAAGGTCGAGGAATTCGATTTCCGCGTCGCCAGCCGCCAGAATATCCAGTTCCGGAAAGCCGTCTGCGCCGGGAACGAAGCGCGTTCGCAGCGGCTCATGCCGTTTTACGACATTCGCCAGCGCCTCTTCCAGCGCCGCCCTGTCGAGTTTCCCGCGAAACCGAAGGATGCTGCGCATGTTGTAAGCCGTGTTTTCAGGTTCAAGCTGCTGCATGAACCACAGGCGCTGCTGTGCAAAGGACAGGGGTCGTTCAACATCGCCTTCCTCACGTCCCGGAATGACGGTATCGAGAGCCGACTGATATCCCCGCTCGGCAAGACGCTGCTCTATGAGGCGACGGCGCTCGGGCGAAAGGTTCGCGAGTTTGGCGTAGAATTCGTTCATCGTGCTTCTGCTCCTCCAAGCGCGCTCTGGACTTCACTGTCGGAAAGGCCTTCGATTTCCATCAACAGCGCTGCCATCTCGTCCAGATCGCCTTCATCATGCATATGGGCGGTAATCATGCTGGCCACGCGGGCGACTGTCGGGTTTTCGAAGAGGAGTTCACGCATTTCGATCTTGACCGGGAATGTTTCCCGGAGCTTGGCGACAACACGGATGGCCAGAAGCGAGTGGCCGCCCAGCTCATAAAACCCGTCATCGACGCCGATCCCGCTCACGCCGATCATTTCTTCGAAAATGCCTGCCACCGTGGTTTCGGTGTGGGTGCGCGGGGCGATGAAGGGTGTGGACATCGCCGGCCTTGCACGACCCGAAACCGGTACTTTCGACAGCTGCGCCTTCTTGCCCGCCGTTGGTGCCACGGTGATGTCGCTGCGCGAAAGCATCGTTGTGCCGGTAATGCCGTTCTCGATGATCTTTCTCGTCAGGTCCCAGGCATCATCGGAGGCAACCGCATAGGCGTTGGTATCGAGTGAGGAGCGTTTACCGGCGGCCAGCACATCGATGAGCGGATAACCAATGGCGAACCAGGGCATTCTTGCGCTGCGCGACTGGGCGGCCACAAGCAGCTCCACCGCCTGATATCCCGATGTATAGGCGGCGAGCCCGACGCCGCCGATGACGGTTGCAAGCGATGACTGGATGCAGCAGAAACCTGCCCGCCTTTGCTCCATCGCCTCTATCAGCGCCCGCAGGGGCGCGATGCGGACCGCTTCATTGTAGCTGAGATGCGTCTCGTCCATCATCGAAAGCGGCGCTGCCGCCTGCCGGTTCGCCTGCGGCATGCTCAGAAAAATTCCGTCGATCCGGCCGTGCATCGACACCACCTCATCGAGTGCCGCGCCAAGGGCAGCCGGATCATTGCAGTCGATCTGGCGTGTATCGATAGCTGCGTCTGACTGAATCGCGGTTTCCGCATCCTCGACCGGTTGCAGAACCGACAGGCGTGTGCCGGATATTTTCGCCAGATGATCCAGCCAGACGGTGCCGACACCTTCGGCGATATTGCCGATCACGACATAGACGCCGTTCTTTTTCAGCCGGGCCGACGCCTGTGGTTCAGGCAGATCGAGCGGCGCAAAGCCATGCGACCACCGATGTGGGCCCCTTATGGCAACCACCGCGCCGGTTCCGTTAAATTCCGCCAGAAGGCGATCTGCGATCGCCTGATCCGCCATGTCCTGCGCGACCATGATATCGATGTGCCTGCAGGTCAGGTCTTCATATTCCTGACCGGCAACCTTCAGAATGCCCGGCAGCTGGGACTGCAGGTCGTCGAGGCTCTCCAGCCCGGTAACATCCGCTGCTCCATTGGTCACCAGCGTCAGCTTGCCCTTATGCCCCTGTGCGGTGAGAGCCCGCACCAGATTGAGCAGGGCCTCAATTTCGTCCCGCCGGCCAGGCTTCAGGGGCCACAGATAAAGGATGTCCTGCGGCAGGGCCCCGCGCTCGCTCAGGGTCTCGAGCAGCTGGGCAAAGTCCGCCGCGGTATGTCCGGCAAGGCTGAAGCAGCGGAAATCGCACTCGTCAAACCTGTCACCCGCAATGGCGCGATAGACCTGAGCGCCGGCGCCTTCCAGCCGTGCGGCGAGGGATTTGCCGATGCGTCCTTCATCGAGGATCAGTACACGGCGGTTTCTGCAATCCGCCGGGGTTGCGGGTGAAAGGCGCTGCCATGTCGGACGATAGATTCTGGCGCTGTCGACGGGGGTGGTGATAGGCGCCTGATTTTCTGCCGTCTCAGCGGAAATCCAGTAGCGCTGCCCCTGAAACGGATAGGTGGCGAGCGGCACGCGAGCGCCTTCGGGCGATACGGCCTGCCAGTCGAGCTGCCCGCCGGTCCGCCAGTAATCGCCGAGCGCTGCAAGATACTGGCTCGTCTCGTTTTCCGGTCTGGAACGGCCAAGGCAGGGTATGATCCGGTCGGCCGCGATAGCGTGTTCGCGGATGAGGCCTGACAGTGCCGAGCCCGGTCCTGCCTCGATGAAGACGGCGTTGTCGATGCCGAAAAGGGTTCGCATCCCCTCGTCGAAACGCACGGTCTGTTCCAGATGTGCGGCCCAGTAGTTCGGATCCGTCGCCTGCGAAGGGCTCAGCCAGGTTCCCGTCACGTTGGAAATCATCGCAATGGATGGCGGGGAAAGCCTGACATGTCGCAATTCTTCCAGATAGCGCGCTGCGGCCTGCGCCATCATCGGCGAATGGAACGCATGTCCGGTCTTAAGCCGTCGGGTCGCGTAGCGGGCCTGTTTGAGTTCCGTTTCGAGCCTTGTTATGGCGTCCATGCTGCCTGAAACGACGCTGAGGCCCGGCGCATTGCTGGCCGCAAGGGCAATGTCTGCGCCAAGCCACCGGTCTATCGGTGCATCGGGATGGACCACAGCAAGCATTGCGCCCGGGGCGGCCTGTTGCATCAACCGGCCGCGCGCCACCACAAGCGAAAGTGCCGTATCGAGATCGAAGACGCCCGCCAGGCAGGCGGCCACATATTCGCCGATGCTGTGGCCATGGAGCGCCTGCGGTATCACACCCTGCGCCATCCAAGCCTTTGCAAGGGCATATTCCACGGCAAACAGCGCCGGCTGGGCAAATTCCGTATTCTGGATATCCTCATGTCCGGCAAAGAGATCAGCGCGGAAATCGCGTTGCATGATCTTCGAAAGACGATCCGCGCAGGCATCGAAAGGCGCGCGGAAAAGCTCCAGCCGCTCGTAGAGATCCTTGCCCATTCCGGCATATTGGCTTCCCTGTCCGGGAAACAGGAAAACCGGTGACGGCGTGCTGCCGACAATGGATGGTTTTTGCGCAGCAAGACGGTGCAGTTCCGCCGCGGCTGACGCCACATCATCGGCAACCAGCGACTGGCGATGGCTGAAAGCCTTCCGGCCATGACGAAGCGTGAAGGCAATATCCTCCAGCGCAAGTTCCGGATTTGCCTCGAATGCCTTCGCATGCGCCGCAAGCAGTGCCGAGAGCGCCGTTGCATTGCGCGCTGAAAATACCAGAAGCTGCGGCAATGCCGGTTGCGCCTTGGCGCACGCGCTTGCGCCAGCCGGTGCCTCTTCCAGCACCACATGCGCATTCGTTCCGCCGATACCGAGAGAACTAATGCCGGCTCTCCGGGGGCTTTCCAAGGCTGTCCAGTCCCGCAGTACGGTATTCACCGCAAAGGGGCTCGCCGGGAAGTCGATCTTCGCGTTTGCCTGTCTGAAATGAAGGCTTGCGGGAATTCTGCCGTGCTTGAGGCAAAGCACGGTCTTGATGAAGCCCGCAATGCCTGCGGCCGTATCGAGGTGGCCGATATTGGTTTTCACCGAACCGATGGCGCAATATCCGCTGCGCGGCGTGGTCTTGCGAAAAGCCTGCGTCAGCGCCGCTATCTCGATGGGGTCTCCCAGCGATGTTCCCGTGCCATGCGCCTCGATATAACCGATGGAATCGGCCGATATTCCTGCAGCCGCATGGGCCTCGCTGATGACCAAGGCCTGGCTGTCCACCTGCGGGGCGGTAAAGCTCGCCTTCAGCGCGCCGTCATTGTTGATGGCCGAACCGATGATGACGGCGTCGATCGTATCGCCGTCTGCAAGCGCATCTTCAAGACGCTTGAGCACGACAACGCCGACGCCGCTGCCTGGAACGGTTCCGGCGGCATCGGTATCAAACGCCCGGCAATGCCCGTCAGGAGACAATATTCCGCCTTCGCGCGCCACATATCCATGCGAACGGGAAACGGTGACGCCGCCCGCGAGCGCAATATCGCATTCGCCTGCAATGAGGCTTTGCGCGGCGACATGCACGGCAACCAGCGACGAGGAGCAGGCTGTCTGCACTGTCATGGCCGGACCGCGCAGATTGAGCTTGTAAGCCGTGCGCGTCGCCAAAAAATCCTTGTCGTTGGCCACGAACAGTTCAAACGGGCTGATCGACTGACGCACCGCGGCATTGGCGTGCAGGTTCAGAAGATAGGTATTGAAGCCGCTCGAGGCATAGACGCCGATGGAACCGTCGAAGGTGTCGCCCTGATATCCGGCGCGCTCCAGCGCCGCCCAGGCGCATTCGAGAAACAGGCGCTGCTGCGGGTCGAGAATCTCCGCCTCGCTGGGGCTGTAACCGAAAAATTCGGCGTCGAACTGGTCAGCCCCCTCCAGCGGTGCCGAAGCCCGCACGAAATCCGGATCCGCAAGCTGCTCGGGCGGAACACCCAGCGCGATGAGTTCCTCGTCGGTCCATTGCTTGACCGACTCCCGGCCGTGAACCAGATTATCCCAGAAGCTCTCGATGTCAGAGGCTCCCGGAAAGCGGCCTGCCATACCGATGACGGCGACCCGAAAGGCGTTCCGATCCTGGTTTGAAGCGCTGGTATAGTCGGACATGGGCAGTTCTCGCTGGATTAGAAATTGAACACGCACGTTACTTGTGGAACGGGCAGCCTTTTTTGGGGGGATCGATCATGCCGAGGCGACCGCGTTCAAAGCGCTGGAGCGTATCGATCGCCTTCCGGTCGCCGTATCGCAGGCTGCCGGCATCGGAGCCGACGAAACGTGAGCAGACGCCGACATGCCCTTCCGCCAGATACTTGTAGGCTGCAACGAATTCCGCATGGGCGTCATGGAGTTCGACCGGCAGCGTGGCGAACACGTCCTTCATTTCACGCCAGACCTGGATGAGGACGGCATGATCGAAAGACATCAGCCCGCTGAAATCGTCTGACTCCACTGAAGGCGGCGTCATGGAGACGCGGATGGTATTTTCGTAATCCGCCTTGCTGAAGCTGGCGGCGAGGTCCATGGAGCTGGCTGATGTGCGCAGAAGCACCGCGGCGGCCCGCAATTCCCTGTTTGCTTCGGCAAAGTTGCCCTCATGCACCTGCATGTTGAAACGACGCAGGCACAGAACCAGCCCCTGCACGTTCATGAAAAACGCCCAGTGGAATTCGCGCCAGATCCGGGATGGCGACGGGAGAGCAATAGTCATCTTGCACACTCCACGCCGAAGCACCTTGCAAGAAGCCTTGCATGAACCTCGAAACCGTCAAACTGGGCTTTCGCGGCCTTCTCCGACAGGTGGGGCGCCCGGCAGAAAAGATCTGTAACGGACAGCGCGACCTGCAGGAAGCTGCGCAGCAGAACATGGGCGGGCTCAGCGGTGGTAATGCGGTTCACGCGGAAATACCGGTCATAGTCATTCGCGTGAAAAGACGTCAGCGGAAGGCCGCTGACATCCACGATGCCGGGATCGGACATCGGCTTTTCCATGTTGCCGAGGAGTGCGGCGATGCGCGCGCGGCATTCGGGATAATGCAGCGTGAACGCCTCGAGGGCCTCGCAGAGAATGTATTGCAGACGGGCCTTGTCGTGTTCTTCCGGCGCCATTACCGGTGCCAGCGCCTCCGGCAGGAGCAGATCGAGAACGGCATCCTGCGCAAGCCAGTCCCTGTCCGGTCCGGCATCCGCGCGGGGCGCCGGGCTTGGCCATGGTTGGTCGTCCATGGGTTACGTCCTATTCTTGCGCGCTGGTGATGTTTGCTGCTTCGCCGTCCATCAACCGCCGCAAGCTCAAGGGGCGCATGTCGGTCCACTCCACCTCGATATGATCGAGGCACGCCTGCTTCGATCCGGAAAAGCCGCTCAATCGCCACCCCGCCGGGACGGCCTTGTAGACCGGCCATATCGAGTATCGCTCTTCGTCGCTGATCACGACGTTGTAGTGCAGGTCTTCAGCCGGTGTCTGGGAACTCATGGTGGTCACTCCGATCAATGTCTGTCGAGAAGACGGTGGTCCGCCAGAGCCGTCAGGCTTTGCAGAACAGCGTCGTGAACAAAGGCGATGTCGTCATCGCTATGGGCGGTGGAAAGAAAACCGCCACGATCCCCGGCACGAAGGTGAACGCCGGAGGTCAGAAGAAGGAAGGAAAGCATGGTCACAGCCTGCGGCGAGATGCGGCTGCGGGCAGCGGATATGGCGAAGAACGAACCGAAGCTCATGAACGCCACGGGCAACCCGGCACCCTTCAGCGCACCGTTCAGCCGTTCCACGAATGCCTGGGTCCTGGCGTTGAGGCCCTCTTGCAAGGTTGGGCCGTCTTCCAGCAATCGCGTCGCGACCGCCTTTGCGGCTGCGAGCGCCAGCGGATGGCGGCAATAGGTTCCGGCAAAAAATGTCGGAGCCACCTTCGGGAAGGAGCTGTCGCCGTAAGCCCAGGCTCCGCCGTCGACGAAATCCATGAACCGCCCCTTGCCGGCGATGAGCGACAGCGGCAATCCGCCGCCGGCGATCTTGCCATAGGTGGCAATGTCGGCATCGATGCCGAAATGGGACTGCGCGCCGCCGGGTGCGACGCGGAAGCCAGTGATCATCTCGTCGAATATCAGCGCGCTTCCGGTCTTTTCGGTCACGCTTCGCAACTCATGCAGAAATTCGCGGGGCTGCAGTTCCGGGTTCCGGCTCTGAACGGGTTCGACAAGCACGCCGGCAAGGCTGTCGCCGTGACGCCTGATGTAATCGATGGAGCGGGGATTGCCGTATTCCAGCAGCACGATATCGCGGGCGGAGGAGGGTGCCACGCCTGAAAAACCGGGAACTGCTTTCGTCAGGACCATGCGTTTCAGAAGCGGTTTCAGCGCCACGAGCCATGCCGGATGAGACCGCAGCAACGCGCCCCTGCGGATATATTCCAGTTTGGTCGCCTTGTGCAGGGCCGGGTCGGAATGGCCATGATACGAGCCTGTAAACAGGACGATCTTGTCGCGCCCCGTTGCGGCACGGGCGATCCGCATGGCCGTCTGTACGGCTTCGGTTCCGGTGTTGCTGAATGTGACGCGGTCTTTTCCGGTGATACAGCAAAACAGTTCCGCGGTCTCGCCGGCCAGATCGGATTGCGGCCCGAGCGCAAAACCTTTGGTCAGCTGCGCTTCGATTGCCGTGCGGATGAAGGACGGATTATGGCCGAAGAGATTGGTGCCGAGGCCCATGAGAATATCGACATATCTGTTGTTGTCGACGTCCTGCAAATAAGCCCCTTCGGCATGGGTAGCGACAATGGGATACAGCGCCTCCTTGGTCTGCATCGTGAAGGGAAGGCCGATCGAGCTTTTGTCCGAAAGGAAATCGCGGTTATAGGCGGCGGCGCGCTTCGAACCCGGCGTCTTGAGGTTGAAGCCGGTAACGATGGCGGTGACAGGGTCAGTTGCAGGGTGGGTAGCCGTGCCGGAATTATTGTGAATATTCATTCGACGGCCTCCTTTGTGACTTCCTGTCCCGCGCGGTCGCCGGCAATCTTCGTGCAGAGGAAGTAGACTGCTCGTTCATCGGTCACCGGACCGCCATCGGTGCTTCGCATTTTCACCGAAAAGCCCGAGGCCCGGAGAAGCTCTGTCACGGTATCCAGATCGTGCCCCCACACAGGGTTGGTAACCGAATGGCGCTCCCAGTTATTTCCGGGAATGCCGAAGCGGGCGATGAGAGCAAGCCGCCGGCGATTGGAAAGCAGCCGGGCCGCAAGCCTGTATGCCGCCTCCGCCAGCGAGAAACGCGCCGCTTTCGGCCTCGTATGGATTTCCACCGTGAACGAACCCTCGTTCGATTGTGAATTATAGCGGGGCGTGATCAGCCAGGCGTAATCGTCGGTGAGTTCGCCCTCGGCCGGCACATCGCGCCAGTAGCGTGCCATCTGGCCGGGATGATTGATGTCGAAAGCGAAAATTCCCTCATCCTTCAGGCAGCGGCGGACGCTGGAAAAGACCTTCCGCAGGTCTTCGGTATTCTGGATGTGGTTCAGCGATGCGCTGGTGCAGACCACGCCGTCAAAGGGCTGTTCAAAGGTGAAATCCCGTGCGTCACCCAGAACAAATTCAAGGTCCGGTGCGTTGCCTCGGGCGTGGTTTATCATGTCCTGCGAACCATCCAGCCCGGTGACGGCATATCCGCGGTCAGCCATCAGCTTTGCAAGATGTCCCGTTCCGCAGCAGAGATCGAGAACCGAAGCACCGTTCGGCAGCTGCGAAAGAACCGCCCGCGCCAGGGGTGCGATCTTCTGTTCGCTATAGCGCGGGCCAAGCGTGTGGTTGTAGAGCCAGGCCCAATGGTCGTAATTGCTGGCTTCGCTTGATATAACTGTGCTCATCGTTCACCCTGCTTTCGCGCGTCATCGGACGCCGCGTTCAGAAAGTTGGCCTTGGCAAATGCGCGCAGATATGTTCGCAAAAGCTCGAATGTCAGGGCCGGTTCGCGGAATGGCGCGTCCGACAATGCCGCCTGCGTGAGGTGGCAATCGAAGTTGCGCGTCTGTTTCTCATCGCTCTTGCCAGCGGCGGAAGGGGAGCGCAGCAGTCCCAGCAGCGGATAGAGCGGGTGGTCGGGCGTTCCGCGGGCCACATCGCCCAGCATGTCCTGCCATTCCCGCTGCGAAACCCGTTTCAGTTCGATCCCCTCAAGTTCGCAGGCCTCAAACAGGCGGGCGCTTGAAACGGGGGAGGAATGAATGAGGTGGAAAACCTGTCCTGCCGAAGCCGGTTTGCCGGAGAGATGGACAATCGCCCGGGCCACATGGTCGACCGGCAGCATATCGAGCAGCCTTTCGCCTTCCGGCGCTGTCCCGGTGTAAAGATAGGCCTGCACCAGACGGCACAATATGTCCGAGCCGTTGAAGGCACCGGTAACGCTGTCACCCGAAATGGCGCCCGGCCGATAAATCGTCACCGGCAATCCCCGCCTGCCGGCTTCGTTGACGAGATGTTCCGCGACCCATTTGCTCCGGTTGTAACCGCCAGCGGGCGGGACAAACCCTTCTACGCTTTCCAGTTCGCAGACGGGCCGGGGATCGCCGCCGGAACCGCGGCGCGGCGTGAGCGCACTGAGTGTCGAGATGTAATGAACGTGCCGGCCCTCTCCGGCGCAGGCGAGTTGGAGAATTTCGCGGATTCCAAGCACATTGGTCTCGCGCAGCCGCTCGTATCGATGCAGGTGGTGGACTTCCGCGCCATTGTGAAAAATACAATCGGCATTCCGGACGATATTGTCGTAGTCCGCGGCGGCAAGCCCGAGGCCCGGTTTGGAAAGCTCGCCCGTCACTATCGTCACGCGTTCCGTCAGCACGGACTGCGGCAGGTCATATTGCCGGAAGGCCTGACGCAGGCGGCTCATTCCATCGTCGCCGCGCACGAGGCAGGTGACTTTTCTCTCGGGGTCGCGAAGCAGCTCGTGGAGCAGATAGGTTCCGAGAAAGCCGGTCGCGCCGGTCAGGAAAACGTGGTCGGTGCCGCTTGTGGCTTTTGCCGTCGCGCTTGGGCGAATTGCGTCGTCCAGTTTTATATCGCGCTTCAGCAGCAGGGTTTCATCGTCGCTGCCGCCGGTATCTCTTGTCCGCAGGCGGTTCGCCAGCGCTTCCACCGTGGAGGCGTTGAAAAGATCGATAACGCCGATATCGAGCCCGAATTTGTCCTTTGCGACGGCGCAGAAACGGGTCGCCAGCAGCGAGTGGCCGCCAAGCGTGAAGAAATCGTCGGTTGCAGCAACCTGATCGATGTTCAGAACATGCCCGAACGCGCCGGCTATCCGGCCTTCCATCTCGCCTTCAGGCGCCCGGCCATCGGGGTCCGTTTCGGCGCGGGGAGCGGGGAGCTTTAAGGGATCGATCTTGCCATTCATGGTGAGCGGCAGCGCCTCGAGCCAGTCGAACGTATCGGGCACAAGGAATTTCGGCAGGCGGTTCGCCAGCCATGCGCGGATTTCCGATGGCGTCGGTCTGGTTGCCGCGTCCTGATCTATTTGAGGAACGGCATAGGCGGCGAGCCTTTTGCCGCCGCGTCCGTCGTCACGCACCGCCACCGTCGCCGAAACGATGGCCGGGTGGGCAAGCAGGCGGGCCTCTATTTCCCCGGGCTCGATCCGGTATCCACGGATCTTGACCTGGCTATCGAGCCGTCCCGAAACATGGATCCGGCCATCGGCCAGCAAGACGGCGCGATCGCCCGTGCGGTAGAGCACGCCAGCGCGCCCATCTGTGGCAAATGGATCGGGAACGAAACGTTCCGCAGTCAGTGCCGCCCGGTCGTGATAACCGCGGGCAATGCCGCAGCCGCCGATATGAAGTTCTCCCGGCACGCCGAAGGGCAACAGCTCGAGGTTATCATCCAGCACATAGAGCTGCTTGTTTGCCGCGGGCCTCAGCACCGGCAGGCCGGCACGCCCGCCGCCCATGTCGACCATGCTGGCATTGACGGTGGTTTCGGTCGGACCGTAGGCATTGATGAAACGACGGGTCTTTCCCCATCTTTCGATGAGTTCGGGCATGGGAACCTCTCCCCCGACCAGAACGGTGCGCAGCGACAGCAGGTCGTCAACCGGCAGGGAGAGCAGGGCCGATGGCGTCATGGTCAGGTGCGTCACATGTCGCGCGCGCAGAATGTCGGCCAGTTCGGCGCCGGGAAGGGTCGCATATCGGGGCAGAAGGAGGAGTCTGGCGCCGGCGCCGAGGCTCATCACCAGTTCGGGAATGGAGGCATCAAAACTGAAGCTGAAGAACTGCAGCACACAATCGTCAGCCGTGACGTCGCAGGCGCGGATCTTGTCCCGCGTCAGATTGATTAGCCCGCTATGATCGACAAGGACGCCTTTTGCCTTGCCCGTCGAGCCAGACGTGTAGATCACATAAGCCAGCTGCGACGAATGGGTGACCGTTTCAAGATTGTCGGCGCTTTCGTCGTCAGGGAAGTCCTCATCCAGATTGAGCCGGTTGGCTGTCTTTGGAAGATCGATCGAACTGTGGCTGACGACAAGCCGGGCACCCGCATCCGACAGCATGGCGCCGATGCGCTCTGCAGGGTACTCCGGATCGAGCGGCAGGTAGGCACCGCCTGCTTTCCAGACCGCAAGCCAGGCCACGATCATGTCGAAGCTGCGCGGCAACGAGATTGCGACGACGGTTTCCGCGCTAACGCCCTTACGGCGCAGCAGGCGCGCCAGCCGGTTTGCGCGCGCGTTAAGCTCGCCATATGTCATGATGTCATCGGCATCCGCCTGCGGCATGATGAGCGCCGCGGCCTGCGGCGCGCGTGCCACATGTGCTTCGAACAGTTCATGAAAATATTGTGGGCCCGCGTGTTCCTGCGCCGTGCTGTTGAAGTCGCAAATCCGCTGCCGTTGCTCTTCCTGCGTCAACAGCGCAAGGGTTGCGACTGGCAGGCAGGGGTCGGCGGCGATGGATTTCAGCAGTTGCTGGAAATGGCTGGCGAACAGGCCGATCGTCTCGGCGCGGAACAGCGCGGTCTTGTATTCGATCGTGCCGGAAAGCCCGGCCTCCGTCTCGCGCAGATCGAGGCACAGGTCCAGCCTCGAGACCTTGTCCTGGCGTGCAAGCCGGCGCATTTCGAGGCCGGGAAGCCTGATGCGCTCGCGTGGCGCGGCGTCGAGCTGGAATTTTATCTGGAACAGCGGGTGGCTGTCGGGATCGCGTTGCACACCGACCATATCGACAATGCGCTCGAACGGCATGTCCTGATGGCTGATGACCTGCCGCAGGGTGGCATGTGTTTCCCGCAGGGCCTTCTCAAAATTCCCGAAGGGATCAACGAGCGATCTGACGGGAAGAGGATTGACGAACAGCCCGACCAGATCTTCCGTCTCAATATGGGGACGGCTGGCGACGGGCGTGCCGATCACCAGATCGGTCTGCCCGGTATAGCGGTGGATCAGCAGGTTGAAGGCGGTAAAAAGTGCCGTGAACAGCGTCGTTCCGTGTGCGGCGGCAATCTTGCGCAGCGCATCGGCGGTCTCTTTTTCGATCGTGAAGTCATGCAGTTCACCCGCATGGCCGTGGCCCGCGGTGCGCGCCATGTCCGTCACCAGCTGCGTGGTCTGTCGAGGCTGCGAAAGGTGCTGCTTCCAGAAGGCGTCGAGCGTTCCTGCGATTTCCGTCGCCAGACGCTCGCGCTGCCATGCGGCAAAGTCGCCATATTGTATCGGCAACTCAGCTTCCGGGGTCGCGTTACCGGATACTTCTGCGCTGTAAAACGCACCGAGATCTTTCAGCAGGATTTCAGTGGACCAGCCGTCGGCGCAGATGTGGTGCAGCGTGAAAACGAGGACATGGTGGCCATCGTCGCACTTGGCGACGAGCAGGCGAATGGGTGGTTCGGCGGCAAGATCGAAGGGCCTGCTCGTTTCCGCATGAATGACGTCTTCCATCGCGGCAGCTGCCGGCGAAATCTCTACGACGGAAAACGGTGCGTCACAGGCAGCGGATATGGTCTGTTTCGGTACGCCCTTGTCGCTGTATATGCGGGCGCGAAGCACCGTGTGGCGGCTCATGACGCCGGCGAGTGCCACCTTCAGCGCATCGAGATCGAGGGCGCCACGAACCTCAAGCGCAATGCAGATATGGTGCAATGCCGAGCCCGGATAGATCTGGTCGATCAGCCACAGTCTTTCCTGTGCGAATGACAGCGGTGGGCAAGTCTCATTGCGGGGCGGAATATCATTCTGGCCGGGCGTGGCGGCATCCGCATGCGCCATGTTGAGAAATGCCAGAATGTCGGTTTTTCTGGTCCGGATTTCGCTCATCACCGCGTCGTTCAGGTGACCATCGGGGTCTGAACATTTCAGGCTCCCGGCATCGATCCAGACGCGGATATTGTTCTGATGAAGCCGGGTTATGAGGGTCTCTACTGGCTCGATGTAATTCATAAGCCGCCCCTTGGCTTTGTCAGCTTCACGCGATCCGAAGAATGAATGGTGAGCCCTTCCGGGTTAGTGTCGGGCAGCGTCGTCCGTATCGCTAAAACAACTATCAATTGCATATTCGGCTGCCTGAAACCGGTCTTCAATTTCAATTTCTTATTCTTGACTAAGCGATTCAAGAATTATATGCAAGAGGTAATTGTTGTCATCGAGACGCAGCGGGCAGCGATGCATGCCGCTGGCGATCGAGTGTGAGCAATCAGAACGGTGAGCATCCTATGGTTGCTCGTCGTGAATAGTGATGGCCGGACGTCAGGAGTTTTTCAGATGCAGATCATACCGATGTTCGCTCGAAAGCCATCTGGAGAACGCGATTTTATAACTATAATACATAGGCTTGAGGATGTAGCGGCAGAACGGCCGGCAGACGAGGCGTTCCGTTTTTATCCCGATGACCCGGGAGCGATCGGTGAAAGCCGTAGTGACGGCTGGACATGGGGCGAATTGAACGCTCGCGTTAAGATTGTTTCCAATGAGGTTTCCAAGACGGGTCTCGTCGGGCAGGGCGGCCGGGTTCTCATCGTTTATCCGCCTGGTCTCGCCTTCATCGCAGCCTTCCTTGGATGCCTGCATGCCGGTGCCGTACCGGTGCCTGTCCCGGCGCCGCGGCGAAATGAAGGAATACACCGTTGGTTGCATATTGCGAAAGACGCCGGCATCTCGGGAATCGTTTGCGCTGAGGAATTGAAGGAGCTACTCGAGCCGCTCCAGAGGGCCGTCGGCCACGGATTTTGCCTTGCGCCTTCAGGCGCCGATCCGAATATTCCGCTGCGCGATCTTGCGCCTTCCTCAAGCGCGCCTGCGGTTCTCGACGGAAACCGGATTGCATTTCTGCAATATACGTCCGGTTCGACCAGTGATCCGAAAGGCGTCATGGTCACCCATGCCAATCTGATGGCCAACCTGCGGCAGATCAGCCTTGCGTTTCACTATGGTCCCGAGGATCGGTCCGCGACGTGGTTACCCCATTATCACGATATGGGGCTGATCGACGGCATTCTGTCACCGATCTTCAACGGATTTCCGGTGTCGATCATGGCGCCTGCCAGCTTTCTGCGGCGTCCCCTGCGATTCCTTGAACTGGCGACGCAAAACCGGGCGACCATCATCGGCGGGCCGAATTTCGCCTATGAACATTGCGCCGACCGCTACAGTGCGGAAGGGGCAGCACAGCTTGATCTCTCCGCGGTCCGAATCGCCTATAATGGGGCGGAGCCCGTGCGCCCGCACACGCTGAGACGCTTCAGCGCCCTGTTTGCTGATCACGGCTTCCGGCACGACGCTTTCTATTGCTGCTATGGCCAGGCCGAAGCCACGCTTTTCCTGACTGGAAACGCTCCATCCGATCCGCCGCAATTGCGGTGCTTCGAGCGCGAAACGCTGGCGAAACAGGGAACGGCGCTGCCGCTTCCGGCTGGAGCGGACGAGCATGATGCAATCGAACTGGCGGCCTGCGGACGTCCCGGAGCGGATATCGAGATCGTTGTCATGGAACCCGAGGAAAACCGGCTGCTCGATGATGGGCAGGTCGGCGAATTGTGGATCCGGGGTCCGAATATCACGCCCGGTTACTGGGCAAGGGCAAAAGCAAGCGCGGAAAGCTTCGACCAGAAAATTGCCGGTGAAGGTGGGTGGCGCCGAACGGGCGATCTCGGCTTTCGCCATGAAGGGCAATATTTCATTACCGGCCGTCTCAAGGACCTCATCATCATCAGGGGGCAGAACCATCATCCCGAGGACATAGAGCAGACCGCCTTCTCCTCGCATTCAGCACTTGCGCAGGGGCGAGCGGGCGCTTTCGCGCTTGACGTGGACGGGGAGGAGCAGGTCGGTCTCGTTTGTGAGCTTACGCGTGATGGTTTGCGCAATCTGGATGCCGAAGCCGTGCTGCAAGCCATTCGTGGTTCCATTTCCCGTGTTCACAAGCTCAAGCTTGCCACCATCGTCCTCATCCGCCCCAGCAGCCTGCCGCGCACGCCGAGCGGCAAGGTGCGGCGTTTTGCCTGCCGCCAGGATCTGCTGAATGGCAATCTCAAGGTGGTCGAGCGTTGGGAGGCCGCCCCGCAGGCGAATTTCACGCCCGTTGCCGAGCCGGGTGCGGTTGCGGACTGGGCGCAACAATTGGCGCAGGTTGACCGATCCCGATATCCGGCCCTGCTTCGGCAGTGGATCAGGGAGGAAGTCTCATGGCTTTCCCGTCTTCCTGCCGGAACTCTGCCCGCTGCGAATGCCGGTTTTTTTGATCTCGGACTGGATTCCGTGGCGCTTGTCGGCCTTGCCGGAACGCTGGAGCGCGAACTGGGTGTCAGAACGCAGCCGACGCTGTTTTTCGAGCATTCGACGATCGATGCGCTGGTGGAACATCTCTGCGGCAATCTCCTCACCGCCGATGTAACGGCGCAGTTGGATGAGACGCCGATACAAAATTCCCGTCCGGACGAACCGCAGGAAGAAACCGACCTCTCGTCCGAACTGGCTGCCCTGTCGTCACTTCTGCAGGCCGGAACAGGCCGGAAATAATCTCACGCTTTTCATGCAATCGATGATCGGAGCCATCGCCGATGAACGTAAAACAACAGGCCGGGGCCGGCAGTCAGCCCGATCAGGCGACATTGCTCGGAATATTGCGGGACGCGCGGGAGCGTCTGGAGATTTTCCAGACACGTCAGGATGAGCGCGTCGCGATCATCGGCCTTGCAGGCCGTTTTCCCGGTGCCGATGACATTGATGCTTTTTGGCAGTTGCTTGCCGATGGCGGCTCGGGATTGACGGCGGTCACGGATGCCGATCTTGAAAGCGCCGGTGTCGACCCGCAATTGGCGGGACAGCCCGACTATGTCAGGGTCTGGGGCGGGTTCAGCGACCCGACCGCTTTCGATGCTGGGTTTTTCGGTTATGCCCCAAGGGAAGCGCAGTTGCTCGATCCGCAGCAACGGGTGTTTCTCGAATGCGCCTGGAACGCGCTGGAACATGCCGGTTACGGAAGCGGGAAGAGCCGGGGCCGCACGGGCGTTTATGCGGGCGGTTCGCTGAATTATCACTTCACCCATATCCATTCCGACCCCACCCTGCGCGACAGCGTGGCGCCGCTGCAGGCAGGGCTCGGCAATGTTTCCGGTATGATCGCATCGCGCGTCGCTTACCATCTCGATCTTGATGGCCCGAGTGTGGGCGTCCAGGCAACCTGCGCCACCGGGCTGGTGTCGGTGCATCTCGCCGTCCAGGCATTGCTGTCGGGTGAATGCGAGATGGCGGTGGCCGGCGCGGTTTCCGTCGGCCAGCCAAAACCTGCCGGCTATCTTTATGAGGCGGGTGGCATCGGTGCTCCCGACGGTCAATGCCGGCCATTCGATGCGGCTGCGAACGGCACCATATTCACCAATGGCGTCGGCGCCGTGATCCTGAAGCGCCTCGGCGATGCGAAGGCGGCTGGCGATACGGTCTATGCCGTCATTGCCGGGTCGGCGATCGGTAATGACGGCAGCTCCAAGGTCGGGTTGACGGCTCCAAGCGTCAAAGGTCAGGCTTCGGTTCTCAAGAAGGCACTGGCCAATGCGGGCATCGCGCCTTCGGCGGTGGATTATGTGGAGGCGCACGCGACCGCGACCGCTATTGGCGATCCGATCGAACTGACCGCACTGAACCGTATCTACGGGCCGTCACTTCGTGCCGAAGGCCGGATTTGCCTCATCGGTTCGCTCAAGGGAAATGTCGGGCATATGGATGCCGCGGCCGGCATTGGCGGGCTCATCAAGACCGTCCTTGCGCTGAGACATGAATGCCTGCCCGCAAGCGGCAACTTCACGACGCCCAGCAGCGCCTGCGATTTTGAAAGCGGTCCCTTCCGGGTGGCCGCAGGCAAGTCCGACTGGAAAGCCGATGCCGACAGGCCGCGCCGTGCCGCCATCAGCGCTTTCGGCATGGGGGGCAGCAATGCCCATGTGATCATTGAGGAGGCACCCGCACGACAGCAATCGGCGCAAGGCGAGGCGGGCGCGCTGCTGCTGCCGCTCTCGGCGCGTTCGGCCGCATCGCTCGCCGCAATGCAATCGTCCCTTTCGGATGCGCTCGCGAAAATCGGAGAAAATGAAGGGGTATCCGTTGCCGATGTCGCCCTTACGCTGCAGACAGGGCGCGAGACCTTCAACCACCGTTCCATCACGGTCGCGACGACGCTATCCGATGCATCCGAGAAACTGAAAGCCGCATCCGGACCCGGTTTCGCAACTGGCCAGATCCCGCAGCATGACCCAAGTCTGATATTCATGTTTCCGGGCCAGGGCAGCCAGCATGTGGGAATGGCCCGGTCGCTTTATGAGCGTGAGGAGCACTTCCGGGCCGCGCTGGATGAATGCCTGTCACTGATACCAGACGATCTTGGAATCCGCCCACTGCTTCTTGCAGAGGCAGATGCCTCCGATACCGGGCTGGACCGCACCGACCGCGCCCAGCCCGCTTTGTTCGCCGTTGAATATGCGCTGGCCAGAATGTGGATGCAGAAGGGTTTGCAGCCGCGGGCGATGATCGGCCACAGCGTCGGTGAATATGTCGCGGCCTGCCTGGCCGGGGTTTTCTCCCTCAAAGATGCCATGTTCCTCGTGCTGGCACGGGGGCGGTTAATGCAGGGTTGCGCGCCCGGCGGAATGTTGGCGGTGATGTTGCCCGAGGCTGATCTGCGCGCCAAGCTGGGTGACGGGCTGGAAATAGCTGCGGTGAACGGGCCGGGCAGCTGTGTTGTCGCTGGCGACACGGAGGTTTTGCATCGTTTTGCCGAACGTCTGGAAAAGGACGGGGTCGGGTGCCGGCTGCTCAGGACATCGCATGCGTTTCACAGCGCGGCGATGGAGCCGATTCTCGAGGAGTTTGCGGGCCTGTTCTACGGCATCGCTCTCTCTGCGCCGGCAATCGATGTGATGTCGAATCTTTCCGGAAACTGGCTGCGGGCCGACGAGGCCTGCGATCCACAATACTGGACCCAACATCTTCGCAGGGCGGTAAATTTCAGCGACGGCATAAGACATAGTCTCGAGCTTGCAGCTCCTATCCTGCTTGAGGTCGGGCCCGGCTCCACGCTTTCAAGGCTGGCGCGCCAGCAGGCGAATGATGATTGCCGCATCGTCACGTCGTTGCCGGATGCGGCCGGTGCGGCAGGCGCTGCCGACCATGCGCTGCTGGCCTTCGGACAGCTGTGGCTGGCGGGTATCGATATCAGCTGGGAGGCGCTTCACGACGGATCGCCGCGTCGCCGTGTTGGCTTGCCGGGCTATCATTTCGAGCGTCAGTCATACTGGATCGCGCCGCCCGCAAGCCGGCAGGAAGTAGCCGCTCCTGCAACCCACAGACCGATGGCCGAATGGTTCCATCAGCCGGTGTGGAAGACACGGCCGTTGAAAAACGGGTCAGCGTCAAGCGCTCGAGGCCGCTGGCTTGTTTTCGGTGCGGAGGCTCTTTTCGATATTCCGGACGGGATCGATGCGGTTGTGGTTCGTGAGGGTGCGACATTCAGCGCTTCCGAGAAAGCCTATACGATTGATCCGGCGAAAGCGGAGCATCTTGTTGCCGTGTTCGATGATCTCGCCGAAAAGAACTGGACGCCGGATCAGATCATTAGCGGTTTTGGATTGGCGGAAACGGACCTGCCGGATGCCGCGTGGAATTTCGCGGTTGCTCTTGCCGGAACGCTTGCGGGCGGCAAGCTGCGCCCGGATGTGACATTCATCGGCCGCTCCATGCATGGGATTTTCGCCGCCGACAGCGTCGAGCCCGCAAGAGCCCGGATCAAAGGGCTGGCGCGCATGCTGGGTCAGGAACTGCCGGGATTGTCCTGCCGCAGTATCGATCTTCAGGGGTTGCCGGACGCAAATGCCGCAAAGTATCTTCGGAACATCATCTCGTCACCGTTTGTCGAAGGAGAGCAGATTTATGCTCTCCGCGACGGTATTTTGCTCTCGCTCTCCCATGAGCGTGTCGAACTCAGCGAGGCGGCAGATGGCGCTGTCGCAAAGCGCGGCGAAACCTATCTCGTCATAGGCGAACTTCTGGGAGGACTGGGGCTTGTCTATGCCCGCGCCCTCATCAAAGCCGGGGCGAAAGTCATTCTGGCGGGTCGCGCGGGAATTCCGCTGGTGCCGGACTGGGAGCGCTGGCTTGCATCCCACAGCCCCCGCCATCCGGTCAGCCTTTTCATCCAGACGCTCAGGTCGCTCGGAACGCCCGGAAAGGACTATCTTCTCTTTTCTGGCGATGTCAGCGATGCGTCATGGCTTCGGTCCGCGCTGGAGGAGGGTGAGAAAAACCTTGGTCGGGTGAAAGGTGTTTTCCACACAGCCGCCATGGGCGACCAATATTTCGGCCTGCTCAGCAGTGAAAATTTCGACACGAAAAGCCTTCAGACCGTAAAGTCCGGCGCCATCGATGCCCTTGATCGTGTCGTTGGAACGCGCAGCGATATTTTCGTGCTCGTCCAGTCGTCGCTGTCATCGATCGTTGGTGGCACCGGTCTTGGCCGATACGCTGCGGAAAATTCCTATCTGGATGCTTTCGTTTCCGCAAAACGGCGCGCGTCCGGTCCGGTCTGGAAATCCGTCAATTGGGATGCCTGCGCCTCGGTCCACGCGACGGAGGCTGACCATGCGACCCACAGGGAAATAAACCCGGAGGAGGTCTGGCAGGTCACGGCGCAGGTCCTTTCGGAGGCTTCACCGGCGTCAATTGTGGTCACGCCCTATGATCTCGAAAACCGCCCGGCAGCGGATGTTCAGGATGCCCACGGCGCTGTGGCGACCAGCCAGAAATCATCCCGCAGCGGGGTATCGGCCGCCTATGCCGCGCCGCAGGGGCCGCTTGAAGAAGACGTCGTCGCCATCATGGCGGAGCTTCTCGGGATAAACGGTATCGGCGTTACCGATAATTTCTTCGAACTCGGCGGTCACTCGTTGCTCGCCATCCAGGTCGTCGCGCGGCTTCGAAAACGCTTTGACGTTGAAATTCCGATGCGTGCCCTGCTTTTCGACGCACCGACGGCCGCCGGCCTCGCCAGGGTCATTCAGGAGGGTCTCGACGCCCGCAACCAGGAGGCGGATATGCTCGCCTCGATGCTTGACGACGTCGAGGCCGGTCGTTGACCACGCCGATAACGCTCACACACAATCGGGATCATTCTGATGAAATTCAGCCTTTTTTATTTTGACGGTGACGGATCGCGTCCGGGTCAGGAAAACTACCGTCTGCTGATGGATAGCGCGCAATTTGCGGACAAAAACGACCTCGAGGCCCTGTGGGTGCCGGAACGGCATTTCCACGCATTTGGCGGTCTTTACCCCAATCCTTCGATCGTCAGTGCCGCGCTGGCCATGGTCACGCGCAAGGTGCAGCTGCGAGCCGGCAGCGTTGTTGCCGCCCTGCATCATCCCGCCCGCGTTGCGGAGGAGTGGGCGGTCGTCGATAATCTTTCCGGCGGCAGGGCAGGCATCGCGATTGCGGCCGGCTGGACAAAAGACGAGTTCGTCTTTTCGAAGGAGCCGCACGGCAACCGCCGTAGCACCATGTGGCGCTCCTATGAACAGATCACCCGGCTGCTTGCCGGTGAAGCGGTCTCGTTCGAGGATGCGGACGGCAATATCGTCGAGGCGAAAACCCTGCCACGGCCCGTGCAGTCGCGCATCCCCTTCTGGGTTGCGTGCCAGTCCACGGAAACCTTCATCGAAGCAGGCCGCCGCGGCCTCAACGTACTGACGGCTTTGCTCGGCGAGACGACGGAGTCGCTTGCGCCCAAGATTGCGGCCTACCGCAAATCGCGGGAAAAACATGGGCACGATCCGGCGGCCGGGACGGTCAGTATGATGGTCCACACCTTCCTGGGTGACGATACCGGCAAGGTCAAATCCAATGTTTCCAAGCCGTTCGGAGATTATCTCCGCACGCACTATCACCTGCTCGAAGGCCTTGGGCGGAGCATGGGTGTCGACATAACGCTTGATAATTTCAGCGACGATGATCTCGACAGCCTGATCGAATTCGGCATTGAGGGTTTCATGAAAGGCAGGTCCCTCATCGGTACACCCGAAAGCTGCCAGTCAACGGTGGATACATTGGCGGAGATGGGGGTCGATGAAATCGCCTGCCTGATCGATTTCGTCCAGGATTACGACCTCGTTATGGGCAGCCTGCCATTCCTGCTGAAACTCGTGGAAGCAAACCGGCCGCCAATGCGCGTTGCCAGAGCGGTCTGAAGGATTTGCGATGATGTCGAATGCCGAGACGATCGCTCTATTGCGTAACCGCATCGCAAATCTTGACCCGGAACAGCGGGCCCGGCTGCGCTCGCAGATAGAGGCGCGCGGCATGTCCTGGCACGATGTCGCACCGGAGGGCGACGATGGTGCCGACGGGGCCGGGCGATTGCCGCTGACATCATCGCAGATGCATTTCTGGCTGCAGCAGAAGATTTTCCCTGAGAGCTCGGCCTATATCATTCCATTCCGGTGGCATATCGACGGCGCGCTGGACCACGACGCGATCCTCCGCACGCTTCGGATTATCGTCGCGCGACACGAGCCGCTGCGAACGGCTTTTCCGCTTGAAGAGGGAAGGCCCTGGCAGCAGGTTCACGGTGATATGGAGCCCGAACTTGTGGTTTCCGATTGCCGGTCCATGTCTGCTGCCGATTGCGACGAGACCATAGGCCGGATCGCCCGCACAGCTTTCGATCTGTCCAAAGCGCCGCTGATGCGCACGCATCTTCTGCAGCTTGGACAAAACGAGCATGTTCTCGTGTTCGTTTTTCATCACACGGTTGCCGACGGATGGTCCCGCGGCATTCTGATGCGCGAATTCTCGTTGTGTTACGCCGCGATCGCAAACGGTCAGGAACCGGTCCTCGATCCCTTGCCGCGATCTTATGGCGGCTTTGTCCGCGCCAGGCAGAAATGGTCCGGCACGAAGGACTACGAACGGCAAAAACAATATTGGGTCAACCGGCTGCAAAATCTCGAGCCGCAGGAGTTTCCCGCCGATTATCCCCGCCATGAAACGACTGATATGGCCTGCGAGACGCTGGTGAAGGAGATTTCGCAGGAACTGATGGCGCAGGTGTCGGCTCTGGCCGCCAAACTCGGCACCACGACCTTTGTGGTGTTTGCTGCCGTTTTCCAGCTTTTGCACCACCGTTATACTGGCCGCCGGGATCTAGCGGTGTGCGTGCCGGTTGCCGGGCGGGGTGATCCCGATATGGCAGGTTTGATCGGCCTGTTTACCAATACCATTGTGTTGCGCAACGATCTCAGCCCCGCCATGTCATTTAGGGACTGGGCGAGACGTATACAGGAAGACTTCGCCAATGCTCTGGAGCATCAGGACTATCCCTTTGCGGAGTTGATGGATGTGCTGGGCAGTAACCGCGAAGGGGTGGAAAATTCACCGTTCCAGATTTCCTTTCAGGTCCAGACGCAGGGCTACAGGCAGCAGAATGCGCAGGGCTTCGATCTGGGCAATGCCAGCCTGCGGGTAAGGCAGGAAGCGATACCGGTTGCGGAAGCAAAGCTCGATATGAGCTGGATGATCATGGAGCGTGCGTCGGGTGCGCTCGTCACCGTCGAATACCGGTCCGGCCGGTTCGAGGCGGTGCGCATGGAGCGGCAGCTGGAGCATTTCGAAAACCTGCTGCGCTCGGTCGTTGCTTCCCCCGACGCGCTTCTTCCGACCTTCGACTATATCTCTGCCGGGGAGCGCGAAGCCCTTCTTTCATCGGGCGCGCTCGTTGCGAGGCCTCTCCCGGTCAAGGGCGTGCACGACCTGATAAGCAGCGCGGCGCGTCTCCATCCCGAAAAGATTGCCATCGAACGCGTCGACCGGAGCTGGACTTATAGTCAGCTCGAAGAGGCGTCGAATAATCTCGCACGGGCGCTTCTGACGCTGGAGAGGCCGGTGAAACCGGGAATGCGGGTCGCGGTTTCGTTGCCGGGGCAGGCGAGCGGCATCATATCTTTCCTTGCGATCATAAAGGCTGGCGGGGTCTATGTGCCGATCGATCCGCGCCATCCGGCAGACAGGATCGGTTACGTGCTGGAGGATGCCGCAACGGTTCTGGTGCTGACTGATGATGCTGGGCTTTTCCCTGGCATTACCTGCATCGATCCTGTTCATTATCTTGAGAACCAGCCGGATGCCGTGCTTCCGGCGATGCCTGATAACAGTGACATCTATATCCTCTACACCAGCGGCAGCACCGGGCGACCCAAGGGGGTGCCGATTACGCACCGGGGTCTGCTCAATCAATTCCAGTCAATGGCGCGCCAGCCCGGCATAAGGGCCGGAGACCGGATGCTTTCAGTAACGACGCCGGCATTCGACATTTCCGTTCTGGAAATGCTCTGGCCATTGAGCGTTGGCGCCACGGCCGTCATACGTGAACCGGACCTTCTGCTTCAACCTGAGAAGCTGGGAAGGACGCTGGACGAACATGATATTTCGCATTTCCAGGCGACTCCCGCCACCTGGCGAATGCTGCTGGACAGCGGCTGGCAAGGGAAAAAATCCCTGACCGGCCTTTGCGGCGGCGAGGCTCTCGATGCGCAGCTTGCCGGGCGGCTCATTGATAGGATCGGTTCTCTCTGGAATGTCTACGGTCCGACCGAAACGACGATCTGGGCAGGCGCATTGCTGGTGGAGGAGGCCCATTCCAGAAGCGGCAAAGTGCCGATCGGCGGCCGTCTGGACAACACCTCATTTCTGGTGCTCGATGCCTATATGGATCCCGTTCCGGAAGGCGTGCCTGGCGAGTTGCACATTGGCGGCATAAGCCTGAGCCGCGGCTATTGGGAGCGACCGGCGCTTGCGGCCGAAAAATTCGTTCCCGATCCCTATGACCGGACATCCACGCCGGGTTCGCGCCTCTACAAAACGGGTGATCTCGTCGTGCGCAGGCCGGACGGCAATCTGGAATTCGTCGGACGGACCGACTTCCAGATCAAGCTGCGCGGCTATCGTATCGAGGTCGGAGAAATCGAGAGCCTGCTTCAGGAAGAGAACGGGGTCGATCAGGTTCTGGTTCTGCTTGACGCGAACAAGCAGCAACTGCTGGCCTATGTTCTACTTGAGGACCGTTCCGGCAAGGTCGATAAGGGTGCCACGGGTATCAGGCTCAGCAGGGCGCTTTCGGCCCGGTTGCCGCGTTACATGGTACCTTCGCATTTCATCCTTCTGGAAGAGTTTCCGATGAATGCGAATGGCAAAGTGGATCGCAAACGTCTGCCGCTGCCGGATCGCTCGGAACGGGCGGCTTCCGAAATCACCTCTCCGGCAAACAATGTCGAACAGACCCTCCACGCCCTCTGGCAGAAGATGCTGAAGCGTGCGGATATTGGCGTCAACGACAATTTTTTCGAGCTGGGAGGCGATTCCCTCCTGATCGTCGCCATGCCTGCCAGGGTGCGTGATGCCCTTGGCATCGAGCTGGAAGTCACGGATTTCTTCCGTTTTCCGACATTGGAAACACTGGCCGGCCACATAATCGATCTGCAGCACGGCAAGACTGCGGCGCCAGAGAGTGCGCGTGGGCGAGGCGACACCAGGGGCAAGGGGCGTGAACGGCAATTGCAGCGGCGCATCAGGTCAGGCAATTTCGCCTGACCTGCCTATAAAGTCTGTCAGGATCACCGCCATGGAACAGGGCGCCGCAACCGCCGATAAAGAAGACTTCAATGCGCGTGGCAAGCCCACCCTGTTCCAGTTGAGCTTTCCGCTCCTGCTTCATTCGCTGCTGAGCTTCTTCGTCAATCTGGCCGATACCGCAATCATAAGCGCCTATTCGGCAGAAGCAGCGGCAGCCGTTGCCGTCGCCAAACAGGTGATGATGATCGCTTTCGAATTGTCCGGGCTGGTCGGCATCGGCGCGGTCATCGTCATTTCCCGGCACCTTGGCCGAGGAGAAGTGGAGGCGGCACGGCAGGTGGTGGCGGTGGCGCTCCTGACCAACACGCTTGTTGGTCTGGCACTTGGCCTGTCTTTGATGGTTGCCGGTCCCTTGGTGCTTGAACAGCTCGCGGGATCGACCTCCCTGAATGATGAGGCTGGCCTCTACCTGAACATCGTCGCGGTCGGTATGGTCTTCAACGGCTTCATAGCCGCCGGGCTTGCCTGTCTACGCGCATTCGGCCACAGCAGGTTGATCCTGGCATTCGGGGTGGGCGTGTCGGCTTTTTACCTTCTCGCCGAATGGGTTCTCATTCTGGGGGTCGGGCCTTTGCCGGGCATGGGTGTGAAAGGTGCTGCACTTGGCACCTTCAGTATTCGCGTTATGACGACCGCCATTCTGACGCCGGTTCTCATGTGGAAACTGGGATTGCGTTTCTCATTTTCCGATACGGTCGCGCGGTTTGCGACTGCGCGCCGGATGATCGCAATCGCCTTGCCGAGTGTGACCGATTACATTGCCTACAGTTTTTACCAGATCATTCTTTTGGGGCTGGTTGCCAGATTCGGCGTCGAGGCCGTCCTGGGCCGCACCTATACGATGCTGGCCATGGCATTTCTGATCGTTGTCGTCATGGCAATCAGCCAGAGCAACGAGGTCCTGATCGGTTACCGTTTCGGTGAACGGCGGCTTGAGGCGGCGACCAGCCAGGCGCTCCGGTCCGCAAGCCTTGCCGCTGCCGCGACGACGTCCATCGCTACACTGATCTGGCTCGCCTCGGTTCCTTATATCAGGTTGTTCACCGACAATCCCGCCGTGATAGAATTATGCGGCAGCCTGCTATTTCTGACGATATTCATTCAGCCGGGATTTGCATTCAATACGATCCTCTTTCAATCGCTGCGGGCGGTGGGCGATGTCCGCTGGCCGGTTTTCGTCAGCCTGACCGTGACATGGGGTCTTGGCCTTTCCACGGCCTGGTTCTTCTGCCTGTTCCTCAATCTCGGGGTGACGGGTGTATGGTTGTCGCTGATCATAGAGGAGACCGTAAAGGGCAGTCTGTTCCTGCACCGCTGGCTCTCACGCGGGGTTAGGCACGAGGCGGGCTGATGTGTCCATCATACAGGATGGCCGGCATGGAACAATTGAATGACGCGATGTAACACGATAGTCTCAGCACCGGGTCGGCGATCCCTGCACTCGCCATGAGGACGTTCACAAGCAATGCATCTGAAACGGCAGACTGAAATCGCCTTTGGCATCCTTGCGGTATGCGCGCGGCAGGAGGGCGAAATCATATCGGTGCAAAAGGTCGCGCAGGAAATCGGTGCGACGAAAGACCATACCTATCAGGTTGTCGCGCTGCTCGCGCGAAACGGTCTGCTGCAAAGCGAGCGGGGTCCGGGCGGCGGGCTGAAACTGGCAAGGGACCCGCGATCAGTGAAACTGGCCGAGGTGCTGCGGCTGGTACAACCCGAATTGCTTGGGGAGGGCGCAGACGTACTTTCATCGCCTCAATCGGAAACAGAAGCATTCCTCGGCCGCATCGTCTCGACGACCTCGTCTTTTTTTGCCCGTCTTCTCGACCGCTTCACGGTTGCCGATCTGATCGCTCCTGAAAGCAACCTGCGTGTCAGCTGTCTTGATTGTGGCCTGTTGGCTTCAAGCCAGCAGGCCACGGTCTCCCTGACGGGCGATGTCCGGCCGGAACCTCTGGTCGCCTGGCGGTCTGGCACCCGTAGCTAGGCATCCTCATTGACGGAACACCGGCGCCTTTTCAGGCAATGGCGCGATCTGCAGCGCTACCGTCGTCCACATCGGAGTTTTCTGCGCGCGGCAGGGTTTCGATAAAGAAATCGAAAGGGCGGCGCGCCGTTTCCTTGACGCGATAACGCAGAACGTCCTTCACATCGTTTTTCGGCGTAAACGTCAGCACCATCGGAGCGGTGTCATAAAGCGCCGTTTCCTCAACGTAAGACGACGAGCATATGATGACCTGATCGCCACGCTGGCAGGTACGCGCCGCAGCGCCGTTCAGGATGCAGCATTTCGATCCGGCTTCGCCGAAAATCACATAGGTCGAAATTCTGGCGCCGCTCTGCTTGTTCCAGATGTCGACAAATTCCAGCGGTCTGATCCCGGCGAGGTCACAATGCTCGGGATCCAGCGTGATGGATCCGTGATAATCGAGATCGGCTCCCGTTACGGTGATGCCGTGCAGCTCGGCTCTGACGATGCGTATCAAATGCGACTCTCCTCAACATGATTTCAAATTGTCGCATTCGACCGGCTGACAGCCTCAGTCTCTCCCGGGGACTGGTACTGGTGGCACCAATCGCCGGCTGCGACACTGTGAATTGCCGATCTTTGTCGGAACGACATCGGCAATCTTGCAGGAGTCCGCAAGTTCGATGAAATAGTCGGAGGTTGCTTCCGCCAGCATGTGGAAAACGCCCGTCGTGCCGGAAGGATTGGCATTGCGCGTGCGCGGTCGCCGGACGAGAACCGGCTGCGTTGCCCGCAGGATCATGCCTACGGAAAGACTTTCCGGGTCGACATTGAGAACGACCCCGCCGGTCCGCCCCCGCCTGCTCTGCAACAGACCGTTTCTGACGAGAATGGCAACCACCCTCGCGGCATGATCTTTGGTGACCCCAAGCCGATGAGCGAGCTTCCCGGTCGTATGGGCTTCCTCCGCCTCATGGACAAAGTTGGTCAGAATACCGATTGCGATCTCAGATTCTCTGGTCAGATACATCAGATGTTCTCCTCACACCAAGAAACGGAACGTGCAAATTCCCTCTCGTAGTTTAGACGAGCAGCATCCGTCCTTTGGGACTTCTTCATATAAAAATATTGCGACGGACAGCGACGTCGTAAAGTCGGTTTCCTCCGTCGCGCCGCCATTGGCCTCATCCTGCTGGCCACATCCTTCGCGACGCAAAACCACGCTCGCGATGTTCCCTCACCGTATGCTCCTGAAGCAGTGGTCCACCAGTAAACCTTAAAGGAAACCCCCATGAAAAGACTGGAAGGCAAGGTTGCGATCGTTACCGGGGCTGGCCGCGGAATCGGCCGCGCCACCGCCAAACTCCTCGCCACGGAGGGCGCAAAAGTCGCGGTGCTCTCGCTCACGCCCGCGAATGTTGACGCGGTCGTAGCCGACATAGAAGCTGCGGGCGGTACGGCGTTGGGCATTGCGATCGATGTCAGCGATGCCGACGCGATCAAGCCAGCGATCGACACGGTTGTGGCGACCTGGGGCGGCATCGATATCCTTGTGAACAACGCCTTTGACCCCTCAGTGGTGCAATCGTCTGTTCTCGATCTATCGGTCGAACAACTGCAGCGCAATTTCGATACGGGTCCGATCGCCTTTTTACGGATGATGCAGGCCGCCTATCCTCATCTGAAAACAAGCGGCGAGGGACGTATCATCAATTTCGGTTCGATGGCGGGCGTTACGGGTATGGTGCCATATGCGCCGTACAACATGGCAAAGGAGGCAATCCGTGCCCTGACACGGGTTGCAGCCCGTGAATGGGGTGCTGACAAGATTACCGTCAACAACGTCCTGCCGATTGCCGATACCTGGGGTGCGGCGGCTGCCAATATTCCAGCTCCGGCCAACGCGCTTGCCCGGCATGGCTCTCCCGAAGACGACATCGCTCCCGTGGTGCTGTTCCTTGCCAGCAAAGATGCACAGTTCATCACTGGGTATAGCCTGACGCCTGACGGTGGGATGATCATTGATGCAGGGCGTTAGGTTTCTTTTCCGGAGGTCCACTCTCGTGGAGGTCAGCGAGTAGTCGCTGACCTCCAACGCAACCTCATTAGGACGGCCCTTCCGGCGGCTTGTCCTGGAAATGAGTCGAGGGACTAACTTGCCCGCAGTTCCCAGCGCCGCCCGTGGTTCAAGTCAGCGATAAGCCTCGATCATCGATTTCGTAACGTCTTGCGCGAAACAGATCGTCGTCATGACATCAGTTGGCCCATTGCGGACATCTTATTACCGTCATAGAGCACCAACTTGGTCCCTTAGGCGCTTTCCACAAACCTCAAAATCGCCGTCGAGACCTCTTTTGGCCTCTCTTGCTGAAGCCAATGGCCCGCCCCAGGAATGGTATGCAATCCGCGGAGATCGGGAACAAGCGTCGGCATTTCCGCAATGATCTGATCCATTCCCGGCATGCTGAGACCAGTGTCCCTTTCGCCGATCATAAACAGCGCAGGAACCGTGATCTTCAGGCCAGCGGCGAGACGCTGCAGTTCCCAGTTCCGATCGAGGTTTCGGTAGTAGTTCAAACCGCCTCGGAAGCCTGATGCCTGGAAGTCCCGGACCATGCGGTCGAAGTCGGGGGCGGGCAACCAATCTGGCAGCGCAGCGGGCTCCGGCAGGCTTTCTAACAGCCCCATGGACCGCGAGACCATGCCGAAAGGATTGGGGGTACTGTCACCGGGCAAGCGGGGACCGGCTTCGCCGCTTGCCGCGAAGATCAGCTTGCGTAACGTCAGGGCGACATCCCGGCCGAACTCGGCTTCGGCTCCATCAGGGTCTTGAAAATAAAGCGTGTAGAACAAGCTTTTGTCATCCTGAGGGAATATCCGCGAAGGAGGCATAGGCGGCAGACCCATCATCGGCACGCTCAAGGCAACGACGGCACGGAACCTGTCAGGCCGCATGAGTGCAGCCTGCCACGCCACTGTTGCGCCCCAGTCATGCCCGACCACGACCGCTTGCTGTTCGCCGAGAGCATCGAGAAGTGCCACAAGGTCGCCTACCGTGTGGAAAACGGTGTATTGGTCTGGACGCTCCGGAGCTTCTGTCTTCCCATACCCTCTCATGTCGGGCGCAACGACACGGTAGCCTGCGCGCGCGAATGCCTCGATCTGGTGTCGCCAAGCATATTTGGTTTCAGGAAAGCCGTGGCAGAGCAAGACCAGCGGACCTTGTCCAGCCTCAATGAGGCTTATGCTGATCGTAGCTGTCGAAATGATAGTGTCTTTCATAGGAGCCTCATGACTTAATGCCCGTTTGACGGAACCGTAGACAACGAGTTGCGGTGCCAGGGCGATGAAGGTTCTACGAAGCATACTGACTTGCCTCGTTTTTCGTAACAATATATGTTACGCATTGATTGTGGCGGTCAAGATACCGTAACAAAAATTGTTGCAGAAAGATTGATGATGAAGACCGATGGTCGTCTTGCAAGGATGCTACACGTGCTGGTCCACATGGGGCTGCTAGGAGGCAGGGAGACATCTGAGCGGATTGCGCAGATGCTGAACACAAACCCAGTGGTCGTTCGCCGCACTCTCGGAGCCCTCCGCGAGAGCGGCATCGTAGTATCGGAAGGTGGCCGCGGAGGCGGGTGGAAGCTGATCCGTTCGCTTGATCAGATCACTGTGCTTGATGTTCAGCGTGCTTTGGTCGAAGGTCAAATGCTCCCCGCACCATTGTCGAAAGACCATCCAAATTGCCCCGTCGAACGCGCTTCGAACGCCGTCCTCGAACGTGCGCATTGCTTGGCTGAAGCTGCGTTGAGAACGGCCTACTCGGAAACAACGCTAGCACAGATCGCTGAAACAGCCGTCGCGACGAAGTAAGTAGCGCGGGTCATGACCGCTGTTGGGGCATTGACGTCATGACGGCATCCGGCTCAAAGCAGCCGAAGTTGCTATACAACGCGCGCCAGAATGAGTGCCGCAATTTTTAAATATTCAGAATACTGCGCGCGTCCACCACGTGGGTTCAAAGCGCAACTGGTTCAGCATCACGATAGCAATGTCATCGTTGGTCGAGTGCTCTTACTTCGAGATCCTGCTCAACAGGCTACTCCTCGGTCGAAACCTTGATGTCGCGCGCAGCAAGCGCCTTCAGCAGCTTTGGGGTGGGCTTGCTGTTTTCCAGTCCACTGATCAATTTCAGGTTTGGCAAAAGCTCCAGATCAATAATCGCCTTGTTGCTGACGGGAATGGCTTTATCGCCACTACCGGGGTCCCAGAATGGGTAGAGGTGATAGATAAACTCGGACCCACCGTCCAATCCGCTGGATTGGCGCAGCGTTTCGACCTTGGCCAGCAGCTCGTCCGATATGGGCAGATTTTTGAAGTAGGTCTCGACCTCCGGGATGATCTCGTAGCCGTCAATCTCAACCGAAATTTCCCGCTTCTCATATTCCTTCGCAAACAGGTGGATATCGAATTGCGGCTTGAGCACTTTCTGCCGGTACATAAGCTCTTCGATGACCAACAGCTTCAAGCCAATGTCCTTGAACCGATTTTCGGATGGCTTGTGCGGGGGGTAAAGTTTCGGACGGCTTGAATAGTTTCCGGCCTCTTTGAGAAGCGCGCTAATGCGCTCAGCATAAGGGGCAGGGAGCTTCGTTTCGATAACCTTGAACGCCTTGCGGGTTGTTGCAGAAACGGCAAGCCGCTGCACCGCCTTGTCGCGACGTTTTCTATTCCAGGCGTCGAAATCACTCTGGATCAAGTTGAGGGTTGCGCGATGCGCCTGAAGGGTTTTTTCGTCGCGTTCGCGGTAGGTTTGTGCTGACGTGCCGAGATGACTTTCATATTTATTTTCCCGCAGCAGACGTTCGTAATTGGCGATGGTCGATTGCAGGAGAGCTTCAGCCTCTTGTTGCGAATATGTCTGGATATCCAGAGGCGTAAAAACGACCTGCTCCAGAAACTGTTCGAGTTGTTGTTCCATCCAGGAAGATGGGTCGCTGAGAGCATGTTGCAGAATTGCGGCCGATTGGGCGTGCGCCGGCTTGCCTTTGTCGGAGTGGAACCCGAACATATCGTAAGCAAGGTCCACAAGCAGAGGGGCTTCGTGCTGGCCTTTTTCCAGGATGTAGAACCGGATCAGGTCACCAGCTTCGCGGATTGCATCTGGATGCAGCATCAAGTGGTCGGGCAGGAGAAAACTCTTATGCCCCGGGAACGCCCGGTAGATCTTGGGAACGAGCATGGCTGCTTCGATTCTGAGCGTTTCGTCGTGGTTGCTATAAGGCTTATGCCAATAATAAAGGTCGAGCATCGATGTAACGATATCAGCCCAGGTTCCCGTTTTTGTCCTGCTGAATTTTTCACTGACGACACTATTAGGTCGTTCGATCGCGCGTCGCAGAAGGTCGAGATGTTGGGCGTGCCGCTCATTGAGAATGCGCCACGCTTCTTCTTTGCCGCCATGGCTGGCGACAGTTGTCGTGCCTGAAAATGCAAGAATGAAATTATAAGCTTTCACACCGGTTAGAGCCAAAGCGTCACTCTCACCGAGGAAACTTTTGATCGTCGCAAAGTAGATATCGTAGAGTCGTTCTACGTTGCCACGATCTTCGCTGATCAGTGATTTCCAGTTTTCCTGGGCGGTTTTTAGGGATCGATAATCGTCTGGCTCATAAGAATCGAGAAAATCCAGGCTTTCTTCAAACGTCATATCTGCTCACAATCGATTTCGAACTGATTTGAAAGACATGGCACTGCATCAGGCAGTTCCCCACACAATAAGCGGTCCTATTGGACGCAAACCTACCCCGAAGCGCTTTGAGCCATCAAGAGTAAAGAAGTTGCGAGATCAACGATAGGTCGAGTGTCGGCCAGCGACACCGCATCAGCCTCATGCCTGGATGACGACGTTTCCTTTTGCATACCTTGAACCTCCTCGCCCTATCCTTCCGTTAGACGCGGCCGCTAGTGATCGCGTCGTAGAAGCCTTGGCGAGCCTGCGGAATCACATGGGGTAACCAACCGCTAACCCGCGTAGTGCGAACGATCCACGATCACCATGACTCGCACCGTCTGGTTCGCTTCCTGATCGAGAGCAACCCGCACCATGTCAGCTTTTGGCGCTTCAGGCCCATGACGGCCGTCGGCCCATTCCGGACACCGATCTCGCGCTGAGTCAGTGTAGGCTACTTTCGGTAAACCTGCTATTGAAGCAGGTCAGCGCGGTAAAACGGCTCAATTTCATGGAGATATAGCACATTTATGCTGAAACGACGTGATTTCGTGGCCGCGGGAGGTATTCTCGCAACTCTTGGATGGTCGCGGATGGCTACTGGATCACGCTACCCTGCGCCTGGAGATATCTCGGGTGCGCCGTTCGGTGATCCTAATCTGAAGCTTGCGATCCTATCCAGCCTGATTGACAAACAAATGATCGATCTCGGAACTCCACAACAGCTTGCCGAGCATGTTCTTGGGCGGCCCGTCGATCTTGAGAACGAAGGCTACAAGCCCATTCCCGCAGTTCGAGCCTACCTGGATCGCTACCCTCTCTCGACCGACCTACTGAATCAGATCGACGAGCTTGTTCTGGATGGAGGCAGTTCCATCTATCGATATGTCTGGTTCTTCTGGGATGGAGAGGACGGTATCTTTGACATCAACAGCCTTGCCGGGATCAAGCACTGCCCGAACATCAAGAGTCTTGATTTAACGTCGATGATCGGGACTGTGGACCTTCGTGACCTCCTGCCGCCATTCAAGATCGAGACCATCAATGCAGGGATCGCGTTAGAGAACATCCCGGCTCTGCTCGACATGCCCGGTCTACGAAGCGTCCGTGTCCTCGACGACCAGCTTTACGCAGATGTTACGACGCCGGGGCATCCCAATCGACAGGTAATGGAAGTGTTGAAGGCCAGGGGAATCTCTGTCTGGGTCCATTGGGTATCCAGTTACGATGAGAACCGCGCCGTATACCAATAACTGTGATCGTCGGTGCGCTTTCGAAAATTGACGCCGCCAAACGGACCATCAACAAGGGCATCGAAAGCGACCTCAACAAAAGATTTGGGTTGATGCCTTCTATTTGTGCTGAGCGCGATGATGACTTCTTGGTTTTGGCGGTCATCAATGAACCAGAAATCGATTGACGAATAGAAGCGGCCGCTCGTGATCGCGTCGTAGAAGCCTTGGCGAGCCTGCGGAATCACGTACGGTAACCAGCCGCTATCCCGCGTAGTGCGAACGATCTACGATCACCATGACTCGCACCGTGTGGTTCGCTTCCTGATCGAGAGCAACCCGCACCATGTTAGCTTTTGGCGCATTGCCGCCAAGGCTGCATTTGGCCCATTGGGGACGTACGCCGTCGCAGAACTCGGCCGCGAAACTCTGAGTTTTGCGACCGAGTTCTGCGACAGAAATTCCCTTTTTGATTTCAGCTGCGGCAAATCTGTTGTGAAAGTTCGCATTTCTGCGACGGGGTTCGCCGTTACAGAGCTGGACGCAAATAGAGGTGGCTGACTTTGCCCCGATACGTGACTGCGAAACCCCATTCTATTTTCGCATTTTCAAACCCGACCTCATAAATATCGAGGCCTTGCTGAACGCCTTTAAACGACAGGGCTTTTAAGGAGCCAGCTTTCTCCAGCTCGCTTTGGATAAAGTCTTTTTGCTCGATTGCGAGCGCCGCCAATGCTGGTGCCATACCGTCAAGGTCGGGTTCCCCCCGCGCATGCTCCTCAATCAGGCGGCGCAGGATGTCTTCACTCCCTGGCATTGACTTCTGATCTCGGATTCGCTGCTGAATCTCAACCTCGATACGGAGTATCGGGTCTACGGCAACCTTTCGGGCGTGATCCTCGAACCCGTTCTGATGGTGAACAAGACCATCGATCCTGCCATCGTGGTCGCGGCAGAACTTTATTTGAACCGGCAGAACCTTCATAAAAAATTCGGTTTCGGCCTCTGGAAATATGTCGATGTCGGACTGACCTACAATCCTGTAGGCAAGTTGGCCGCCGTGATTGGTGACAATTGAAAGCGTTCCGTCGGCAGTCGCGTAGGCACCCGAAAAGGTGTCGAGGAGGTCCGCATTGATCGGAACCTCCTCTCTCGGACGCATCTGTTCGTATCGACGCCAGGCTGCGGTATCCTTAGAAGTCTCAGTCATATGAGTTTCCCTTGCCAGATTGGTAAGATCATCAATCGACGGTGTGCCTCCGGATCGAATCTTCGATTGCAGACTTTCGATCACCTGCAACCCTCGTATGGCACGGTCCTTCGAGTTTGCTAAAGCTTCGCGCTGCAATGAAAGTGCTTGCTCCAAATCAGCGACCTGTCCTTCCAGAAGCTTTGCTATATCGCGCAGGCTAAGGCCGAGGGTTTTGAGGGCCAAAATTTCATTCAGGCGAACGATCTCGGTGCTGCCGTATAGTCGCCATTGCTTGGAGGTACGGCGCGGGGAGATCAGGCCATATTGCTCGTAGAGCCGAAGTGCTCGAATGCTAACACCGACCTGCTCTGCACATTCCAACGCGGTCAGTAAAACTTGACCTCTATTTCGGCGATCGTGCATCAAAAACTCCTTCGGGAATTTTCAATACGGTATGACGCTAGGTCCGGCTCAAGCGGAAAATTGAGCTGTCGCGAAAATCCCAATTAAAGCGACACTCGTTTTCCTGACTTTTACGACGTCGCAGAATAGGTAGTTTTGCGGCAATCGCAATGTCCGCAATTGGCGCAAAGCAGCCGATCAAGCATGAAGGCTCTCGGCCAAAAAGCTGCCGTAGTTGCGTCCGATGGAAAAGACCGCAATGGATGTTGGAAGCAGCGGGTAGCTACTCTAAGTCTTCTTGAGCAAATTCATCGGTAACATGAATATCGGTCATCTCTAGACGGCCCGGACCCATGTTTACATATTTGTGCGGTAAGTTGGCCGGTCCAAACACGATCTGACCCTCTCTAACGTCCAACTGCTGCTCGCCAATGGTAAAAAACGCTCGTCCTTGCCGCACTATAAATACTTCATCATAAGGATGTTTGTGTAGTTTGGGGCCGCGGCCGATTTCGTCCGTGGTGTAAAACATGACCGAGACGTTTGCGCCAAATGTGCTCCCTTCAAATTCGCCTTGCCATACGCTCTCTTTTTCGGCCCATTGAGCGCGTTGGAGGAGGACTGCTTTTTTTGCATTGAAATTCCTCTCTTAGTCAGGCCAGCCGTTCGAGCCCAGACTAAACATCAAACGTGCAGCAGTGCAAATGTCGGTAATTGATCGACGGTGACGCTGTACGATCTGGGCGTATGACTACTGTTGGCGCATTGCTGACAACCCGACAGAGAGCGACCGATTTAAATCACTTGAGCTTGATGAGTCCTGCCTTGGTCGGCCGAAATCCGCAACTCTGATAGAATGAACTCAGATGCGGTTCGAAGTCGACATGTAACCAATTCGCTCCGCGCTCTCGCGCTACATTTGTGGCGTCTACCACCATGCGGGCAGCGATACCTCTTCGTCGCATCCGGGGAATAACGCAGGTGTCCAGGATGAAGGCGTGGACACCTCCGTCCCACGCCACATTCACGAAGCCGACGAGGCGATCATCTTCATAAGCCGCAATATGGGCAAGGCTGCGTGACAATATGCCGGAAAAGTCTTTTGGCCCTTCGCTGCCCCAGGCTTCTAACCAAAGCACATTCAGCTCGTCTTGGCGCGGGAACGGATCAATCCGAAGCGTCACCATGTTGCCGCTCTCCAGTTATTGTGCACGCGACGTTTTCGAAGATAGTCATGGTCAGGCAGTTTTGTACACCGCCTCGATCGGGAAGACTATTTCGTCGGAATTCGCTGCGTCGAAGGGTTGCTTGTCCCAACAGACACTGCTTCCTGCCATGAGGGTTGCTGCCGCAATTGGCCAAGACACTCATCCGTGTGCTTTGGAATGGCAGTTTGTTTTTAACCAGACGATCACTGCATCCGCGTTTTTATCAGGCGGGTCTACAGGGTAAAAAACATGCTTGATCCTGCCATCTTCGATGACCATCGTCAGCCTTTTGAGCAAGGTGAGCCCACCCGCTTCAAACATTGGCAGGCTAAGGGACTTCGCCAGAGAAAGTGAATGATCGGAAAGCAATGGAAACGGCAAATGGAGCCGTTCTGCAGCCTCTCTCTGATATTCGCTCGTCTGCGTCGAAAGGCCAAAAAGATTGCTGGCCCCTAATCCCCTCAGCTCAGCGAAATGGTCGCGAAAAGCGCAAGATTGAGGTGTGCAGCCTCTAGCCCCGGGTATTTCCTCCCATCCGTCAATCGCATTGCCACCCGGCGGGCTGGTGCGTGGGTAGGCATATACGACGGACAGACCCGGTCCTCTAAGGTCGACAGTCGTGCCGTCGGTTGCTGCCAATGTAACATCTGGCATTTCCATCCCTGGCAAATGCTTCGCTGCACCGTCGTCATGTGGGATCAATGATGTCACGAAATTGTTTCCCATAGCCACGCCAATGTCCTCTCGGTCGCCAACGCGAGGAAACTAAACGAATTTCACGCCGCTGCAATAACCGGACTGTCCGGCCTGCCTAGCCGTCAACCGCTTCAGGGAGAAGCAACAGCTACGGGCGGTCTGTTCCTGAAACAGGTGCGATGACAAAGTATACCATCAACCGCTATCTTGCCGAATCAACGAAGAGTTTTCGTACCGGAGAACTGCATGGGACATTTCAGACTTGTTTATCAGAAATATCCTCTCGACCTTTCAGTCGAAGAGCCACGCGTCACCTTGCGGGCCTCAAGTGGCTCTTGGCCGGGTCAGGAGCTGGGGGACTACGTCGTGCTGGATTTAGAAGTGAAATCTCCGAAATTTTTCTTCGATCCCAACAATGATCCCGAGGATGACGTCTCTCAGTGGTTGAATCCGGGTCTGGATACACAGTGGCTCAAAATTCCGTTGAAGCACTTTAAGAACCGTGATTTTCGAAGCCTCGAGGAAATTTTGATAGATTTCCAGGGCGAGGGAACTCCAAACGCTTTGACTAGGGAAGATTGGTGGGAAGCCCCCGGTCTCATCACCATTTACAGCGACGAGTTCTTCTCTAGCGCGGAAATCTCCATCCGTCACGATGGTGGCGGCACGTTTTCGGTTCGGCTTTCTGGCACAACCCAGTTCGACACCGCCTTTGACATAGCCTTCAGTGCTCCTCTGACCGTCAAGCTGGTCGGCTATCGCAACTCGGCGACCACAGACGATCTTTTGGGCTGGTTCGACCGCTTTTTGAGAAAAGACGACTTCACTTTCACACCGCTGCAACGAGGTGAAGACCTCTATCTCGATGGTGCGGTCAAGTAACTTTTAGAAGGTCCACGGCATTTTCGCTGCAAGAGGGCGAGGTAGGTTCGGCCTGAAGCAGCCTTTGAGATTATTGACGACGGAAGCTCTTTCGCTCCGCAGTCCTCAAGCAACCATCTCGCGCAGATCACGGATCAGACCGCCAGGACCGTCCTCGGCTTCCGCGCCAACACCAATCTTCGTTAGCCAGCACCACATGCTCACCCGATGAAAAAGGGTGTAGAGCCAGAGTGCCCTTTCAGCATCCGGGTGGTCGACCGAACCGTAGCCTCACGAGATCAGGCTCTAGTTGCTGGACCAGCCGCGAAACCGTTTCAGTGTCTAATTCGAAAGCTATCCGCCGCGTCGGTGCCATTCCTGGAAGGCGTTTCCGGTCATAATGATGAGATCAAATCGCTTGTCTGAGCGGAATGACTGAGCCGTCCTCTCGATCCATTCCACATGAGAACCATAGGGCTTTGCCCTCGCGACGTCCAACATGGCGTGTGCCGGTCAACACCTGTCGAGATCGTAAAGCGCCGCGAGAGCCGGATGTTCGCAATGCAGGCCGGGCATGGGGAGCGTCGTCGGCTTTCATTTTGTGGCTTTTCGTCGAGCGGTCACGGACGGCCAGCTTAGTCTTATCGCAACATTATTCCTGGCATTTGGGGCCTTTTACTGGCTTGTGTCGTATTCCTTGCCTGACCTTTTGCTAGCAAGATCGATTGCCGGATTTGGACTGGGTGTGGTTGTTGCGGGAGTTTTCCGACGGCGCTTTCTGGAAAATCCCGTAGTTCCCCGCGTTCGATAAACACGCATTGTCCTTTTGAAGGACGTGTACATTGCCGGCTGACGCCCTCACAGCAATTCCCTAATCGCTCGCCATGCGTTCTGCCCGAGCTTCGCATCCGCTTCGTCGCTTCCGCCATGGGCATGGAGTTTTGATCGTTGTGTCGTCTCGCCGGGCAGGAGAATGCGATGCCCAGCATCTTTATCGAAGATCAGCGTAGCCTGCCTTCCGTGCGCCTGCCTCGACTGGAGTATCTGCCTCGCAAAATATCCTGATGGCCAAAGCGCGTCGTCTCCACCAGCCACAAGGATCAAGTCGGCAGGGGACGATTCGACCGGAATTCTGGCTCGTTCGTTTAGCTGAACATCGTTTGAGAGGCATTTTTCGAAAAACGACCGATAGGAAACAAGGCCATCCCGGTAGTCTTTCTGCCAGTTGATATCGGCCGGAACGAAGTCTAGTGGGCTACGCTTGAAAGACCAGGATGATCGTTCAGGCCACGATATGCCGTCCACTCCCGCTCCAATGTTGCCCAAGACCACGGAACTTGGACTGATTGCGATGACCACGTTAATGCGATGATCAATGGTTGATGCTAGCAGAGCAGCTTCTGCGCCCTTCGAGGTTCCCACAAAGACTGTTCGATCACACCCTCTCGAAATCAAAAGATCGGTTGCGTCAACGAAAGTTTCGAGAGGTATTTCGCATATCCCCGGCGGTTGATTGGCTCCGCCAAACCACTGCAACGCTAAGGCTCGTGCTCCGGTATTCGCGAATAATCCTGCCCGCGTCGTGTCGACCCTGCCGCTCGACCCGCCAAGAACGATCACTCCCGTCTTGCCTGAGTTGGTACCTTGAAGCAAAGCGCCTCTCACCTTGCCTTCCAGTTGCTCGACGTCGTAGGCGACCATTTTCTGTCTCTTCGTAAGCGGTCTGTGAATGATGAGCGCTACAATCACATGTACGACGCGCCTCTAAGGTTTTGCATCATCAGACTGGGCCGTCCACCTTATGTAGACCCCTTGTCACCGTAGCGAGGACCAGCAGGCTAGTTTCGTAGCTCCTGTCGCAGGAAGCTATCGACGTCCTTGTTCGCTTGCGCCGTGGCGGAGGCGCTGTATTCGAGCCGATGACCGAAGTAGACCGTGCCCGGCTTTGCCGCGGGGACATCGAAGTCATGGAAAGCCCCAGGGTAAACAATGAGCCGAATCTCTGAACCTTTTTCACTCAAGTTGGCCAGCCTCTGTCTGCATTTGGCAGGAGGCCCCCAATCGTCCAGTTCGCCTGCCATTATGAGCGTCGGCACCGTTGCCTCGCCATCAGTCGCAGAACAGGTCGGATAGTACGCTATCGCAGCTTTAAACTTTTTGTCCTGGAGCTGCTCAACGCCACCTGATTTTGTCGCCGTCAATGCAGTTACGCCGCCGGCCGAAAAACCCATCAAGGCCACCCTGCTTGCATCGACGAATGGTTCCTTCGACAAGAAATCCAGCGCGCCGTAAGCATCGTAGACGCGGTCGGATATCGTAAAGACAACGTCCCTCTCTGTAGTCGCGCATGTCGATTTCATTTGTCGCGTTGCGAAGCTGTCGACAACGAGGACCACGTAACCCTGCGAAACCAACCGCCCAGAAACATCATCCTTGAGCCTTGGCCCCAAGCCTCCGCATCCATGTAAAATAACGATAGCCGGAAATGGTCCGTCGCCTTTTGGACGGCTAAGAAACCCTACCAAAGGGACGCCCTGGTACGGCGGCAGCGTTTCCCCCCTTTGCCTCGCAAGCTTCTCGCGGAATGCGCTGGGTTTGCCGGCATCACTGGTAAATCGGACCTCGTTGGCAGCAGATGGAAGGGCGATACTTGTCGTGACGACGGTAACGATGGCGAGCAGGGCCGCGAATGACTTACAGATCATGACGTTCTCCTCCGAGGCTGTGACAAGCTAGCAGAGAAAACGAAATCGACAACGGACGCTACCGGTGGTTTTACGTCACGACGTCTGCCGGTCCTTCGCTGTCGCTGCGCTTCCAGATAAATGACCACCCATCGATTTTTCGGCCGCTCGCTTTCATCGATAAGGCCTGTTCAATCAATTGACCTCGGACAAGGCCCATCTTTTCCAAAACGCGGCAGCTTGCGTTGTGGTCTGCTGCGCACACTGTGCGGACTTCGGATAATGTTGATTGCTCGCGGACCCATTGCATGACCGCCGAGCCAGTCTCGGCTGCGAAGCCATGCCCCCAGAACGCAGGTCCCAATCCGTAATGTATCTCTGCCGTCTCATCATCCGGTATGAACATGAGGAAGATGCCGATCGGTCTGTTGGCACGCCGGTCGATAATGGTCCAGACAAAACGGCTGGTCTTGCCCCAGGTGGTTTCGCCCCACGCACTGATGAGTTTTTCGGTTGTCGATTGCCACGTATGAGGACCCCGTGGCAAAAATTCTGAGGCTTGGACGTTCCCGGCGTATTCAACGAACAGTATCCCGGCATCCTTGGCACGTGCAGCCCGCAGCAAGAGACGCGTTGTTAAAATTCTCGTCGGCGGCGACTTCATCATAACTAACGATCTCTCCGATGGTCGCATTGTCGGGTGTGGGCATGATCCAGTTATCGCACAGACGTCCTGCAAACAAATGTTCAGCGTGTTGACGATGTTGTTGGGAATGATTGAATAGTAAGTAAATCGGCTTGAGCGCGGCCGACCTTTCGCCTTTACCAAGGAATGATTTGAAGGTTTGGCCAGATGGCAGTCCAACGTTCGACCTTCGCTGTGTAAACTGCCTCGGATATTTGCCGCTTGTTGGGGCGAACGATGCCGCTCATCAGGTCGTTGAGGCCAAAAGGTGCATTGATGAGGACTCGACCTCGCTCACGCTTTAAACCGATTGCTGTTGCCGTCGTCGGGAAACTTCCAATTGCATCTATGGAAGAGCTACAGGGCGCTATCTGATGGCCAAATTTTTTCTCGTACCAGATGTGGACCCGAGCCTCATTTTTTATGTCGATTTGGACGGGTAGCCCAGCGAGTGTTGAGCGGATTCACGCTGCGTGTTTTGCTTCGCCGGTTTCCGTGAGATCATGAGGATCGAAGTAAATTGAATCGACATCAATTATGACATGCATGAGCGGCAGGCCGAACCTGTGGTTCCACACCGTTTGCGCGATAATACCCGCCGCGATCCAACTGTCCGGCAAAGCCAAGGTATCCCAAGCGTCGATGATCGGAGCTAACAGAAGACTGGCCAAGGCAATTGATTCCAGTTCTCTTTGAAATTGCAGAGTCATTGATTGTTGCCTTTTGCTCGCTGCGATCATCATCGCATGCAACTGATCGAATGTCCTCAGAGGCTTCCCGATCCTAATCGAGTTTGGCCGATTTTTGATGGGAAATCGCCTACGCGTTTATCCTGAGGGGAGGGTAGGGGGCAGGTACCTCGTGATATCAGGGTGTCAATCGGCTCGGAATGTTGACCCCTTATCGGCGTCCAATATTCCCCCCTGTAGGCGATCAGCGCATTGTCGGGCATTGTAAGGCACAAATTGCTACGCTGGACGATTGGCAATATCCCACTTCAGAACGCTCGTCCGTGGCGAGCAAAGGCACGATTGGGCGAGATTTACCGAGAGAAGTTGACTACTGATGGCAGGAGCCTGAATAGAAAGAGTTTGTAGTTAGTTAGGGAAGGTAAAATGACGTCGAACGGTTCCGCTTGCAACCGCCGGTCATCCCGGTGACCATAGCCCTATGGAAATTCGACTGGCCCGACAGGAGTTCAACATTCGTGAATACAGTGAAGACTAATGCTGGGGATACAGAGACTTCTACTGCCGTGGAAACGGCGGTAACCACGGCAGTGGATACGACCAAGGTAAAGTGAAGGGGAGCGCTTGACCATTGGGATACCAAAAAGATTTCGATCACGTTCCCTCCGTCCCCCCGCGAGGTCTATTGGATCGGGACATTCATCGATTCCCTTGAGCCAGAGTTCACTGGGTATCACCAAGGTATCATCCTGTCCGGGGCGAAGACGCTGCACGACGCAAGTGAACATGTGGTATTTGTTCCAATCACGAGCAATGTGCCTGCGAACTGTACTCGAGGGAAATTACCTCCATACATCCACAAACTTGAGCGCAGCCCGGCGGGTGACGGCCGGAACGCCTGGGCTATCTGTAACCACGTGATGACGGTGCGGCTCAGCCGCTTGGAGCGCTTTCACGGAAGTGACCAGAGCGGCAACTATAGACTTAAAGTCCCGAAGATTTCGACATCGGATTTCAGTGCAGTTCTGGACTGTGTCGCCAACGGGATCGTGGTCTTGCGTGACCGCTTCAAAACTCACCAAGAGCATGCGTTCGCGGAACTGCGCGAGAAGCACGCCACCGAAATGAAGCAAATCAAGGCCGAGCACGTAACAGAAACGCAGGCGGCGATCGAAGCTTACTTGGAGGAGTTGACCAGACCGTCTGCTGCTTAACCTTGACAGGTGCGAGCCGGCATTCTATCTATCGTATGTGGCTGCGGCCCAACAACTCGAAAGAGTTTACTGACTATTCTGGCAGCAATGCCAGAAAGACGTACCATCTGAGGGTGGACAAAAGGCGGCTTATGCCGCCTTTTTATGTTTGGACATGACACTGAGGGTGTACCTGACATAAGAAGTCGCTCACTTCTGTCTGACTCTGACACATTGAATGAGTTCCACGATGACGCACGTTTTGTTTGGGCATCGCCGTGGAAGCGGTATTTCTGAAGTCCGGATAGTAGAACTGGATGACTTTCTCGAAGGCGGTTGGTGTTCTGGTCTTCGAGGATCGCAATCTGCGATCTCAAATCCGCTAACTCGCCCTTCAATTCAACGACATCTGCCGCCACACGCATTACTCCTGAACATCTTCAGGAGATAGCACCAGACCTCATCGGAATCTTGTGGCACTTGCTACATATTGCCGGATTTTTTGCGTCTACTGGAAAACCTGGATGTCGCCGGGATTTCGTTTCAAAAACTATGACAAGAATTGTTTGACGATATTGTAGTTGACGTTTGCCACGTATCGATGCCCCTCTTGCGGTTGACTGTTACCCAGCGCCTTGATCTCGTCGAGACGTGTGACGACCGCATATTTGGGGGAATGTTTTTTGTCACGAGTTGCAGGTTGGGCATTGATCTCCCGAGAATCGCAGTCAAAAAGATAATACTGACATCGATATGTACTAACGGGATGCCGGGTTGGTATTGCCAAGGTGATATCCTGAAGTTTTCCCCCGATCTGTAGATATGCTGGAACGATGTAGATTGGGAACACCTTGTTTTCCCGGAGGCCAGGAGTAATTCATGCTCGGTTTCAGTTAATAGCCTGCGGAACAACAGGATAGTTTGATCCCTTGCCGACAACCCAAATAGACTGGTTACGTTTTCGTATCCAGCAGCCAGATCGTTGACGTTGAATGACATATCAACCCCATTAGTGTTACTTGTTCAGCTCAAGTATGGTGGTCTCTAGCGGAAGCTGCAATTCCCAAAATACACCCGACGAACAGCCTCAGGACTCGTTGGTTCGGAAATTCCCTTATGTCTCCCGCTTTGCGCTGGTCGAAGTCGCGATCGGCTACCTTGGAATTTTTCGTCAATGTTGTCTGATGTACATTATTGGTCACTGCAGATGGCCATCTGGCTTCTGTCTAATGTCGCTCTGGCGGCACAAAAACGAGCACGTTAAAGCCTTCGTCAACATTGAAGGTCCGTAGGTCGAGTAGTTTGTTTGCGTGTTCGGAGCTGAACCAGCACGCGGTGTTCTCATCATGAATTGCCGTCACGCTCTCCCGTACGCTCTCCTTAATCGTGTCGATGATGTCGACCAAGGTCTTGCCTCGCCTGTTGAGATGCCTGAGTTTTTTACGCGCGGGGCTACCCGCGTCGGAAACGGCAATGGATATCCTGTCTGTTGAGTAGCTTTTGACCCGAACGCGCAGGCGCTTCGGCCGCTCGGCATCAAAGCGATCGTTGATAGCTCTGATACGTGCCTCAATGTCCGCATCGCTGTAATGCGCTTCCGGCATGACATCGTCTACAGGCGCAAGCCCGTCGCCAAATTGCGTGCGCGCAACCTCGGCAGCGTGATGGGCATAGGCGAGATGCGTAACCGGCAATGCCCTCAGCCAGGTGCGTCGCTGAGTGATCGCCATCGATTTTGCCGCCTCCTCGCCTAGCTTGGCGATGGAGAAGTTTTCTCTTTTTTGCCCCTCATTGGTCATCAAAGTTGCCTGCCAGACATCGCCATCGGCCGTCTCGACACGCCTGACACCTGAAATGCCGCTTCGGTTGTTTTTGCGCAGAAGCACGGCCTGCTCGTGGTTGGTAGCGGGCGGAATGGCAAGAATGATGGCGTCGCGGTACGCGCGTGCCTGACGGTAGGTTTCGTCGCCGGAACCGTAGATGCTGTCCTTGAACAGCCTGACAATCCTGTGGCCACGCCGCCGGATACTGACCCACCATCCGGCCCCGTGGTGAGCCCCGGCGGCTTTTTCGCGGCGCAGGCCGTAGGTATCGGCTTCGTGTTTTGTGTGTCTCGGATTTCTTTCGATCGTCACTCGATGCCCCGGCTTGTCAGATTTCATCCATGGATATTTGGCGTATCCAGGTTGTAGAATTCATGTTGAATCCTTGGTTTCGCCACAATGTTTGATTGCATTCTGTCGAGATTTTGACAGCTGATTGATTTTTTAGCTCTGCTATCGAGGTTCCTGATGAATGACCAGCCCTCTTCCTCTGACTTCATCCAAGCGAGCCGCGTTCTGAAGGTGTCTTCGCCACTCGGCGAGGATCAGCTTCTGCCGGAGCGCCTGTCCGTCGAGGAGGGCGTATCGCAGCTCTTCGACATTCGCCTGACCGTGCGAGCCAAGAAGGAAGCGGTGAAGCCCGAGGAGCTGATCGGACGGCTGGTCGATGTCTCGATCGAGATAAGTCAGGGCGATGGTGATGGCGGCGGTGTTCGCCGCCCCTTCAACGGCCTGGTGACGGAATTGCATGAAGGGCCGCCGATTACCCGCGGCATGCGCTCCTATGCGCTGACCATCCGGCCGCAGATGTGGCTGCTGTCGCGCCGCTCCGATTGCCGCATCTGGATGGACAAGACGGCGGTCGAGATTGTCGAGACGCTGTTTTCCGAACACGGCATTCCCGCCCCCGATACATCGGGCATCATTTCGCCACCGCCTGCGCAGCACTACAGCGTTCAGTTTAACGAGACGGATCTCGATTATCTCACTCGCCGTTTCGAAGAGGACGGCCTGTTTTACTGGTTCAGCCACGAGGACGGGTCCCACAAGCTGCATGTGGCCGATAGCGCCAGCGGCTGGCTCGGACCATCACCGGCCGCACAGGGCGAGGGAACGGTGCGCCTGGCGCAGGGCTCGTCGGACCGTAACCACATCAACGACTGGGCGCGACGGTTCTCCTATGTCTCCGGCCAGCGCGCGGGTGCGGACTGGAATTTCGAGACGCCGGGCATGGTGCCGGGCACAATGACGCCATCGCTGGTGCAGATGCCGGATGCGACGAAGCGCGAGCTTTACGAATATCCAGCCCGCATCAAGACGGTGGAAGAGGCCGAGCGGGCGCAGAAACTCAGAACCCAGTCCATCGAGGCCGATCATGACCGGGTGTTCGGTTCGTCGACCACGCGCATTCTGGAAGCCGGCCGCCGCTTTACGCCTTTCGAGGTTGCCCATCCCGAGCATGCCTACGAGGAGCATGTGATCGTGAGGGCAAGCCACAGTATCGTTGATCTCTCCTATGAGACAAACAGCAACGAACCGGAGTACCGCAATCACTTCGAGGCAATTCCGGCCCGCGTGCCGCTGACGCCGCACCGGTCAACCAAACGTCCACGCATCGAGGGCACGCAGGTGGCAATCGTCGCCGGCCCCGAAGGCGAGGAAATCCATCCGGATCAATATGGCCGCATCAAGCTGTGGTTCCCGTGGGACCGCAAGGCGAAGAAGGATGGCACGGATACGTGCTGGGTGCGTGTCAGCCAGGCATGGGGTGGCGGCACATGGGGTGCGCAGGTAATCCCGCGCATCGGCATGGAGGTGATGGTTGCCTTTGTCGATGGCGACCCGGACAAGCCGCTGGTTATCGGCGTGGTCAACAATCCCGCCAATTCCGTGCCTTACGACCTGCCGGCCAACAAGACGCGTATGGTGCTGCGCTCCAACAGTCACAAGGGCGACGGTTTCAACGAAATCACCTTCGAAGATGAAGCCGGCAAGGAGAACCAGTTCTTTCATGCCCAGAAGGACCAGACGACGCGGGTCTTGAACGACCGCACCAAACGCATCGATCGGCACGAGGTCGCCTCGGTCGGTGGAAATCGGGCCGTCGAGGTTTCCGGCAACCAGAAACACGAGATCGGTGGTTCGGTGAACACCGTTGTCGGCGGCACTGGCCCGATGGCGATGATGGCGATGGCAGGCGTGCAGGCGCTTTCAGGACAGACCGCTGGCCTGCTTTCGCAGGCAGCCCAGATCGCCGGCAGCGGTGGTCCTGGTGTCGCGGCCTTTGCCACCACGCTCGCCTCATCCGCACTCGGCTTTCTTGGTGCGGGCGGACTTTCCTCGCGCGAGGGCGTTGTCTCCGGTCCAAGCCCGCGGGCGGATGCGGGTACGGCACTTGCCGGCTCCGGCTCGGGCGTCGGTTCCGATGCCTCGGGCCTCTTTCCGCTGCCGGGCATCATGAACACGATCGTCAGTACGTTCAAATCCGATAGCGTCGGTGTGGCGCGGGCTGAACAGATCGGAGTGAGTAAGGTGACCAATGTCGGCCAGACATCGCTGGAAAGCGTCGGAAAGTTCAAGAAGATTGCCGTCGGTGAAGAGTTTGTCATCGAATGCGGTGATTCCAAATTCATCATGAAGGCGAATGGCGAGGTCATCATTCTTGGCAAGACCTTCAACTTCGTGGCGACGGATCATTTTCAGCTTCGCGGCAAGCCGATCGATCTGAACTGAAGGAGGCCGGGTCTTGGAACTTCAGAACCGCCTGCCGTTTCCCGCGATGGCTTTCCGTCAGTTCGATGCCGAAGGAGGGCGCGATTGTATCGTCTCCGTGCGCGCTACCTTCACGCATGTGCAGGACGGAACAATGGAGATCGCTCGTGAGCAGGAGAGCTTTCAATGGGAAGACGCTTACGAGGGTGATCCGCATCAAACAGTCCTCCTGCGGCAGAGCGATCTGACCCCTGACAAGCCCGGCACGGATATCAGCTTCCTGGGAGATGCATGGTCACCGTCGCAGGAGCCACAGAAATCCTGGCGCGCCTCCATTCGTGTCGGTGATGTTTCCAAGGAGATCGATGTATGCGGTCAACGATTCTGGAAACCCGTCATCAAGGAAAAGTGGGCAGGGTTCTACGCAAGGGAGCCGAAGCGGGTCATCAGCGATTGGGTGCTGAACGATCCCGAGCCGGCCCGTCAGGTCGCTGTCTGCTGGACGAATGCCTTTGGCGGCACCATTCCAGGCACAGGTGATACCGAAACCGACACCCCTGCGGATGTGGAGCGTCGCAATCTTCTGGGGTGCGGTATCGTTAATCTCGACATGCCCGCAGACACGCCTCCCGTACGCGCGCCTCAGATCACGTCGCCCGGCGAACGACTGGACTGGAAGGACGCGCCGGAGCCACAGGGATTTGGCCTGGTATCGCCTTGGTGGCGTTCCCGTCAGCAATATACCGGAACCTATGACGATGCATGGGTTGCGGAACGGCATCCGCTTTTGCCTCGTGATTTCGATCCACGCTTCTGGCAGGCCGCCCATCCTGATCTCGTCGCGACGCCTCACCTCAAGGGTGACGAGAAATACGAGCTCGTTAACCTGAGTTCTGAGCATCCGGTCGCGAAAGGCTCGCTGCCCGGCCTCACCCTCGGTGTCCATTGCTCTCGCGAGGATCGCGACGAATGGCATGTGCTGAAACTAGATGGCGTGCAATTCGACTGGCGCGATGACGGACGAGTGCTTCTGACCTGGCGCGTCAGCTTTCCGCTTCCCGATGCTGGTGAAACAACGCTTACCCTGACCAGGGTTCGCTTGAAGGCTCCTGAAACCGAAGCGGCTGCAAGGGAGACAGCATGAGTATCCCTCGCGACAACTATATCGGTGAACCACAATACCCCGATACATGGACGACGAAGACGCCACGCGAGGGGTTACGTGACATTGATGAGGCGCGTATCGTCTCTTTGGCACCTGATGTATGCCTGACACCGGTCGGCTCGTCGGTGGTGCCTATTCCCTATCCTGTCGTGGATTTTTGTGGCCACGATAAAAATTACACGCCTTCCGTTCGGTTTACGGGTAAGAAGGCGATGGTCATGCGTTCGTGCACAACACATGTCCATGGCGATGCACCCGGTGTCCGAAAAGGTGTGAAATCTGGAACGGTGGAGAGCGTATGCGAACCGATCGGCCATGCCGACCAGGTGCGTGCAGAGGGTTCGCACGTCATCCGCCACCTCGACCGTTTTCATATGAACAGCAAGAATACCGAGGGTGAGGCGATCTTTGTCCGCAGCACGCAGACATATAACTCTCCCAAGGACGATGATCCGGTGCGAGG